>JADGRC010000253.1 GCA_017881245.1 Pseudomonadota bacterium | reverse complement strand
TGGGACCCGATCTCTGGCCGATCCGGCAGCGAGATCATGAACCACGCCGGGTAAATCTACCCCCTGCGATCGGGATCGGGACGTCCGAGGTGGGGCGAAGCAGGAGGCGGACAGATCTGGGACCTCGGGCGGCTCGGCGGGAACTGCCGAGCGCGAGGGGCTACGCTGATTCGTCGATGGGCTCGGGGCCGACGGGCGCAACGTTCTTTGCGGCCCTGGAACCCGGGACGATGAAGTAGGGCGGGCCTCTTGCCGGGGCCAGTGCACCTCAGATGCAGAACTGGGTCTGACAAAAGGGGGTATCGAAAGAGCCGGAGAGGTCGATGCCGTAGGTCCTCACGCTGAACGTACCGGCAACACCCGCTGTCGCGGCGTCGGACCCGCTCGGAGACGTGTATCGCGTGATCTCGACGTTCCCACCCACCGGAGCCGAAAAAGCTCCAGATTGGAACGTTACCGCGGGTGTGGTCGCGCCCATGAATGAACTCGTGCTCTGTGTATATCCGAGCTCGAACGTCAACGAGCTGCCATCGGTCGTCGAGCTGTCGGCAATCATCACGAAGATCCGTTCCACGCAGTCGCCGCCCACAAAACGCGCATGGATGTAACTGGCTGCGAAGGGTCCCGATGTCAATTGTTGTCCTTGCGGCAAGGTCCCGACCGCCGAGACGGTCCCTCCGCAGACGGCCAGACGCCCCTCGGTGCCCGTCTCTGGACGTTGAACCGATCCGTCCGGACCCGTGCTTCCACCGTTCGGTCCCATGCTTCCATCGTCCGGCACGGCCTGCGAGCTCCCGCAACCGACGGCCGCGGCCGTCACAACGACCAATATGCGGCGAATACGAGCGATTGTTTGCCGGGCGGACGGCGAGCTTCTGACCGGATTCTTTTCCATCCAGGCCACATGGTAGCGTATCCGCGATGGTCGTTTGGGAGATGATCGTTTCCCGACGGTGCTGGCGCGAACTCGTGGGACTCGACGTCATTGCGCTGCTGAGTGGATGTGGCAGGCCGCCCGAGCGAGGTCCACATCGCGTCACGGACCCCGCCAATCCGGACGTCGCTGTCCGTGTCCACGGACAGGACCGCGGCCCAGGCGGACGCCTCGGCCTCGAGCGCGAGGAGCTACGCTGATTCGTCGATGGGTTCGGGGCGAGAGGCGCAACGTTCTTTGCGGCCCTGGAACCCGGGACGGTGAAGTAGGGTGGGCCTCTGGCCGGGGCGAGAGGCGGGAAGTCGGTGGACTGACCGATGCCCCGCAGGAACCTGTCGATGGATTGCTGATCTTTGATCAGGGCGACGAGGCGCATGCGGCCCCCGCAGCGCGGGCATGCGGCAAGATCATCGCCGAAGGTGCGACGGAGAAGCTCGAGGACGGGGCGGTAGCGACAACGGTGCGTGGCCTTGCGGCCATCAGGCTGGGCGGGCGGAGGCGGTGAGTGTGGCGGAGGTGCGGCCGCGGCCGCGGACGCGGGATCGGGCTCGGGCAGCGGAGGAACGACGAGGGGGCGGACGCGCGAGGCCGAGGAGAGCACGGCCCTTGGCGGCCGAACACAGACCGAACCGGGATGAAATCGATTCGGTTCAGGTACTGAAGGGCTTCGATTTTCATTGGGGCGAGTCCAACGTGCGTCGGCGGGCCAGGCGCGACCAGATCGCCAGGACCGGCAGAGTGATCGGACTGGACAGGATCAGCGTCAGGAAAAACGGAACGCCCACGAGCGACCATGCCGCGAACGCGCTCAGATCCCCTATGCCCGCGCGCTTCGTCTTCTCGCCAAGACGCAGCTGGCCCCGGACATCGCCGATGCGTCTGGCCAGGAGCGCGTCGTCGAAGGTCGAGCGGTACAGGTTCGCGCTGTCGCGTCCGCGTCGGAACGCCCGCCAAACATCCAGCGGCGCGCACAGCATACCCGCGCCGAACACACCGAGGTTGAGGAACCAGGCGGCCCAGTGGTCCGCACATCCGCTGCCTAGCTCCCAGCCGCCGATCTCGCATTCCCCCCGGAAGGTCGTGCGGTAGCCGGTCAGCACGTGGTGCAGATCGTGGAAGCGCACGGCGCGCCTGCGGCCGCGGCTGTTGAGGATCCACATGGGAACCGGTCCGACCTTGACCCTGACCCAAGTCGCGCCGTACCCGCCGTCGCTCCCGAATTGATTGGCCAGGAAATATCGATCGCGCGCGTCCCGCAAGGAAAGCGAATCCGCGTAGATGTCCCGCTCCATCTGGAACAACGTAGCACCTCGGCTGTCTCGTGGGTCAATGGACGCCGGGGATCCATGGACAGCGAAGCTGGTCGATTGGTAGCGTCATTGATCCATAGCACGCCGAAATATCCGACCACATGGCGCCTGGGCGGAGGGATCGCGGTCGCGAGGCGTGTCAACAGGGGGTAGGGGCTGCATCTCTATCGCGGTGGTACCGTCGCGGAACGCTTTCTTGAGGAGCAGTCGTACGCGCCCGTCGGGGGTGATCTGCAGTCGGCGAGATCGTCGGTGACGGTAACGGTGTCATCGGCGACGTCGACGACGCCCCGCCGGATCAGCCGGCGCACCTCCGAGAAACTCACCCGTTCCGCGGAACTTCCGCCTGACGTTGCCGATGTCGGAAAGTGGGAACGCGGGCGAACACCATAGCCATCGTATATAGAAACGTGTACACTCCGTGAAGAAGGCCGAAGTCGAAAGAAGCCTTCGTGGCTGCGGCTGGTGGCTGGACCGCCAGGGCGGTCGTCACGAGATCTGGACCAACGGTGAATTGACGGAAGCCGTGCCAAGGCACAAGGAAATCGACGACCACACCGCGCGTTCAATCCTGCGCAGGGTCCTGGCAAATCCCGTTCAGGGGGCAAAGCGATGAGACTCGAGGGACGCATCTGGAAAAGCCGGACCAGCAAGTACTGGCTGGCCGAAGTCCCTGATCTCGACCTCGTCACCCAGGGTAGGTCCAGGACGGATGCGGCCGCCATGCTCAAGGACGCCATCTTGTCCCTGGTCGATCATGGCGCCTTTCATGTCCACGTCACGGTTCGCAAGGACGGCGTGTGCGCGGTCGGGTCAAATGACGACGCCAGATTGATTGCCCTCATGCTGCGACGCCTTCGCGCGCGTGAGGGGCTTTCCGTACGCGACGTGGCTCTTCGGCTCGGATCGAAATCGCCCAACGCGTACGCTCAATACGAGACCGGCCGAGTCGCCCCCGGCATCGACACCCTCACCAGACTGCTTGCGGCGCTCAATCCCAGGTTCGACCCGGTGCTGCGGGTGGCTTGACGGAACCGGGCTCGTGGCGCCGTACGCTGGTGCCCCGGTCCCGTCGCTGCTGTTCATTTGGACTCGCCCGCCAGTTCCAGGCTTTTCTCGACCAGCGGCGCGTACACGATTCGAATGGGTGGTGGACCGGGCCGGTTGCAGTTACATCCTTGCGCCAACAGATTCATATTGGATACTCCCCACATGGCCGCGCGAGCCGTTCAGGTGTCCATCGACGAGGATATGCTGGGACGAATCGACAGGGATCCTGAAGCGAAACGCGACGGGCGGTCGTCCTTTCTGCGGTCCGCGGTTGCTACCTACCTCGAGCTCAAGCGGCGCCGGGGCATCGACGACGACTTTCGCCGCGCCTACTCCGGCAAAGCCCGGGAACTGGCCGCCGAGGTCGACGACCTCATCGACGCGCAGGCATGGCCAAAGACGTAGCGCGCGGTGAGATCTGGTTGGTCGATCGTCCGAAACCGGACAAACGGCGCCCGGTGTTGGTCCTCACGCGACCCGCCCTTATCCCGTTGCTCGAGACGGTGCTGGTCGTGGCCATTACGTCGACCCGACGAGGCGCGCCAAGCGAGGTCGAC
>JADGRC010000252.1 GCA_017881245.1 Pseudomonadota bacterium | reverse complement strand
ATCAGCAATAACTCGTTTGCTCACGCGTTTGGCAGTCATCCGTTTGAAACAAGGGACAATACCCGCAACAACCTCTGGCTGGCCCTGCCGACATTTGGAGAGTCATGGCAGAACAATCACCACGCATTTGCAAGTTCTGCCAACTTGGTCTCGCGTGGTGGCAGGTCGATTTGGGAGCGTATGTTATACGCATCCTGGAAGGACTAGGGTTGGTGTGGGACGTGAATGTGCCCAGCAGCCACGTGATGGATGCGAAAAGAATCCGTATTGGGACGGCAACGTCTGATTGAGTCTGCTCGCGATACTGGCTTGTCTAGGATTCCACGCCGCTCGCTTCGCAAAGAGTGAGAGTTGGCTGGATCGCCTCAGTCGGCGTCGATGTCAACGATGTCGTTTTGCGCCTGCTCGCCGGTTAACAAGAATCGCTCTGTCTACTCTTGACAATGAACCTGGGGTCACTTTGAATTGTGACGGAACCCAATCTTTCCATCGAAATCATCAAGTCGAAGGACTTGGTCGAGTTTGTGAACCGGCCAGGGATACTGGCTGGGCCGGTTGTACCGATATGCCCGCTTCGCGCCGCGGCTCATGCGTCCAATCCCTCGGCTTCTCCTGACGATCCTGCACTGATAGTTGCGACGCGCGACAAAGTGTGCGTCGGATATCTCGGGTTGATGCCGGGTCAGTTTCGTGTCGAAGGAGAGATTCGAAAGATCTTCTGGTACTCGACTTGGTTTTCAGCACAAGGTCCTGAAGGCAAGGGGGTCGGCGGTGTTCTGGTACATGAATCACTACGCCTCGGCCTCGACATTGCGACCACGGGATTGGACCCAAAGACGTTCCCCTTCTTCCGAGGGCTTCGATTCAAGTCGTTGGGACCTCTTCAGTACTTCGTCGTGGACTTCGACCGTCTGGATCCAGTGGGACTACCTTGGCGCGTCCTGCAGGTCATGCTCCGTCGGCGAGGGATTCGTTCCTCCGTAGTCAACGCCGTCTTTCGAGCCTTGCGCGGTGTGGCCAAGCGGGTTGCCTACGCGCTGGCCACTCCCGGCCTGTCGAAGGTCGCTAGCGACTACAACCTGAAGGAGATCTCCGAGTTGCCGGCGGACGCGGCCAGCGGGGAGGCCCTTCCTCCGGTGTCATTCCATCGCAGCGCAGACACGGTGAGGTGGGCCCTGCGTTACCCGTGGATCACGGACGACAAGAAGCAGAGTACCCCGCGGTACGAGTTTTCCGATTTCCGTGAACTGGTGCGGTTCGTGGTGGTCGACGTACGACGAAGCACCACTGGCGAGCGACTGGGGTACCTCGTGCTTTCCGTCTGTCGCGACCACGAGGGGATCACGATCGTCAAGGCGTTGGATCACTTCCTTCAGTGCGACGACAGGTATCGCATCGTGCTTGCGGCCGCGCAGCGCTACGCGCGTGCCCACCACGCCGACAGGATTCACGTTCCAGCGGGTTGCCTGCCCCATATCGCGGAGTTGAGGTGGATGCCGTGGATCTTTCGATTACGCCAGCGGCACTACTTCTGCTTCCCCGCCCGTTCTCGGAGTGTGCTCGGGCCCGAACTGAGTCGCATCTGCCTGCAGTACTGCGATGGGGACACCCCGTTCACCTAGCCGGCCGGCGCCGGCGGCGCCAGCCCACTCAACTGACGGCGCGTCTCGGTCGGCACCGCGGCCATCATATCGGCCGCGAACTTCTGCTGCATCGCGAACGCGCGCGACACGTCGGGGTCGATCGAGGAGACCCGAAACAGCAGGCCATCGGGAATCTGGCCGGTCAGGCCGAGGCGAATCTCGGCCATGCGCTTCTCGAACTTGTTCTTGATGACCTGATCGCCCACGGTGAGCCAGTAGGTCACCGGCTCTTCGCGCTGGCCGAGCACCGTCGTCAGGCGGCGAACCTCGATGCTGCCGAACGACGTCGGCAACGCCCCGTCCTCGACCTTGCCGAGCTTGAATCCCTGGGCGGGATAGCAGATCTCCGGCCGGTGCGCCTGCAGACCGCCGCGCTGGTCGTCGCCATAGGCCATCGACAACATGATCCGGTAGCCCTGCTTGTTGACGTAGGTGCGCGTCAGGACTTGGCTGTAGAGCTTGTCGAGCAGCTCCTTGGTCTGCGGATTGACGACCTGGCCTTTCTGGTCGGGCAACTCCCGCCAGTCGCCGAATCCCTTCGGCACGGCCGTCTCGAGCACGATCGCATTGCCGCGGTCGGCCGCCTTGGTGCCGGGGCGGGCCGCGATGCCGGCGACCGCCGCGCCACACATGAGCGCGGCCAGGATCAAAGCGGTGCGATGGGTCTTCATGGTGTCTCCGGGCGTCGGCATCCTAGCCCAACTCCGATGGGCCGGACAGCGGCGTCACTTCCGTCGGCACGCGCGGTGAGCAAATTTGCCGCGTCCGCGGGGGTCGTTGTGCACGTCCGGGCGCGCTTCGGCCGGCGCCCTGGGCGACAATCGGTCCCCATGATCATGGCAAAAACCCGCGCCTCGAAAGCCCTGGGTCTCGCGCCTGCGGTTCCGGTCCTCCCGATCGACACCTCCGACGGCCTCGCGCTCGACGCCGGCGACGCTCGCCGCGCCGGCGAAGCGCTCTCGGCGAGGTACTGCTTCGCGGAGCCCTTTCCGCACCTCGTGGTCGACAACTTCCTGCCCGAATCCGTGGCGCGCCTGGCGCTCGACCACTTCCCGCGGGAGGCCTTGCGATCCGACCGGGTCT
>JADGRC010000028.1 GCA_017881245.1 Pseudomonadota bacterium | reverse complement strand
GTAACGTCTCGCACGCGCCGGCTTGGTGCGGCGGGACATCGATCGGCAACTACAGAGGAGACGACATGGCGACGATGAATGGCACGATCAAACGGCTTGTGAGCGGCAAAGGGTTCGGTTTCATTGCGGCGGGCGACGGCAACGAGTACTTGTTCCACCAGTCGGCGTGCAGCCAGACCCCCTTCGACGATCTTCGCGAAGGACAGGCTGTGACGTTCGAACGGGGGCAGGGTCCGAAGGGGCCGAGGGGTGAGAACGTCCGGCTTGCGTGAGACAGGGCAACATGACGGTATGGCGTCGTAAAGGGGTTGGCATGCCGGATCGACGCCTTCCGGCTCACTGAAGCGGCCTTGTTGGCCGTATTTCTCTGCCGCACGGGTGGTTCGACAGTCGTCTTCACCTGGACGAAACCCGGGCCGACCGCCCGAGCCGGCGGCTTGCCGCCGCAGGCGTGGGCTGTGCCGCAATTCACGGCGAGCGGACACGGGGCGAGTGCGCCCTCGGGGCGCACTCGGCCGCGAGTTCTCGCTTACGCGTTCGAGACTCACGCCGAAAACGTCATCGGGCAAGGCCGCCGGGAGGTGGAAATGGTGAATCGTCCGCAAGATACGAACCCGTTTGAGTTCATCGCGATCGCATCGCTGCGAACCGCGCAATTGATGCGCGGGTGCGTTCCTCGTGTGGCTCCCGGCCACAAATTGACGACGACCGCGCAACTCGAGGTTGTTGCGGGAAGGGTTCTCAGGCTCCCGCCGGTGCAGGCGCCGAACGGACACGAGGGCGCCTGATCCCGGCGCCTGAGGCGCCTGATCCTTGACAATCCTCGCACCGCCGCCATAATCGGGGCGCCAACGAGGTGCGAGCTCTTCAAGGAGCAGGCGATGGCGGACCAGGAGAAGTCCGGAACCAACGAAGGCCGGCGTCGATTTCTGACGGCCATGGCCGCCGGCATCCTGGGTGGCGGCATCAAGGTTGGGCACGGCACGAGCGCGGTCAGCGCGTGGACCGGCCTCCAGGCCAACTCAATCCTGAATCAGGCGCGGGCGGCCAGCGAGGCCTCGACACTGAAGATCGTCAAGGTCGAGCCGCTCATCGTGCGTCTCAGGAATCCCGGCGGGGATCCGCTCTCGCGCAACCCCAGCGCCGAGTGGAACCGGGCCTACATGCTGTGTCGCATCGAGACGGCAGAGGGTCTGGTCGGCTGGGGCGAAGGGACCGATTTCCCGAAAGTCGCGTCAGTTGCGACCGAAATCGAGCAACTCAAATCGGGCGTCATCGGTCAAAGCGCGTGGGACATCGAGGCGATCTGGACCAGGCTCTACCGCTCGCGCAATTCCCAGCACGGCAGCATGGTGCAGGGCGCGCTGGCCTGCATCGACATCGCGCTCTGGGACCTCGTGGCCCAGCGCCTGGGCGTGCCCCTCTATAAACTCCTGGGCGGTCGCGTCAACGACACCATCGCGATCTACACCAGTTACCGCTGGGGTCCGATTCCGCGCACAACCGAGGCCTGGACGAAGCGCACCCGCGAATTGATCGGCGAGGGCGCGCGAGCGGGTAAATGGGATCCCTTCTTCGACCCGGAGGGGATGGCGCGGCAGGTCAGCCTGAAGACCTTGAACGAAGTGGCCGCGATGACGCGGGGCATCCGGGAGGGCGGACCGGAGTTCGAGATCTGCGTCGAGGCGCACGGGAAGTTCAACGTCGGCTCGGCCGTTCGCATCGCGAAGACGATCGAGCCCTACACCCCGATCTTTTTTGAGGAGCCTGTCCCGCCCGAGGAGCCTGATGCGATGGCGGAGGTGCAGCGTTCGACCAGCATTCCCATTGCAGCGGGCGAACGGATCAAGTCGCGCCTCGAGCTGCGTCCGTACCTCGACCAGCAGGCGTTCCGTGTCTTCCAACCTGACGCCGCGCATGTTGGAGGGATCACCGAGTACCGCAAGATGGCTGCCATGGCGGACACCTACTACATTCCCATCTCGCCGCACAACCCGAACGGGCCGGTGTGCCTGGCCGCCCAGCTCCATCTGTCGACGGCCACGCCCAATTTCCTCATCTTCGAAGAAGGACGCACGGATCCGCTCGTGGCGAAAGAGTGGTTCGGCCAGTGGGAGGACAACCGGGCTTTCTTCCGCGTGCCGGAATCGCCCGGGCTCGGGATCAAGATCAGCGAGGCGGCAATCCGGGCGCAGGTCGTGCCCATGGATCAGGCCGTACGAGAGGGCGCGTAGAACGGACTCCTTTCGAGCCACGGGTCCGGGCGCGCGCTGAGAGTGCGTTGGTGATCATGCGCGACCGCCCCACCCTCGACGTCGCCCCCGACGCCGCGAGCGTCCCGGGTCTTCCGATGGACCCCACGCCAGCCTCCACCATCCGAATCGGGATCTCGACGTGCCTGCTGGGCGAAGAGGTCCGCTTTGACGGCGGGCACAAACGCGACGCGTTCCTGGTCGACACGTTCGGTCACTACGTGGAGTGGCTCCCGGTGTGCCCGGAGGTCGAGATCGGCCTGGGAACGCCGCGCGAGCCGATTCACCTGGTCAGAGCCGAAAAGGCGATCCGCCTCGTCGGCGTCAAGTCGGGCAGCGACCATTCCGACGCGATGCGCG
>JADGRC010000251.1 GCA_017881245.1 Pseudomonadota bacterium | reverse complement strand
CCGCGGCGGGCGGCTCGGCTGGCTCCGCGGCAGGCGGCTCGGCTGGCGCCGCGACAGGTGGCTCGGCTGGCGCCGCGGCAGGCGGCTCGGCCGGCTCTGCGGCGGGCGGCTCGGCTGGCTCCGCCTGAGCGGTCCTAAGCGGTCGTTACTCGTCGCCGCTCAGCAGGCGTGCCAGCGTGTCTTCGTCCATTACGCGCGTGCCCAATTTGCGCGCAGAGTCCAGTTTGGATTTTCCGACGTCGGCGCCAGCCACGAGAATGTCGGTGTTCTTTCCCACCGACGTCACGAACTGGCCACCTGCTTCCTCGATCTCGCGCTGAATCTCGCTTCGCGGATGCGACAGCTTTCCCGTGACGCAGACGCGCTTGCCGGCAAGAGGTCCGGCACCCGCCGCACGCGGGGCCGGTTCCTTGGGTGACACCCCGCGTTCCCGCAACCGCCCGAGCAGCCGGACGTTCGTCTCGTCGCTCAAATAGCTGGTGAGTGCATCCGCGATCACCGGACCCACGCCGTCGATCGCCGCGATATTTTCCCGTCGCGCAGCGGCAGACGCGTCGCAAAGCGCGTCAAGGGTCCCGAATCGCGTCGCGATAGCTCGGGCGGCCACCACGCCCACGTGGGGGATCCCGAGCCCGATCAACAGGCGCGACAGTGTCGCCTGTTCGCGGGCCCGCGCGATTGCCGCGATCAGATTTTCCGCTGATTTTCGCGCCATCCGCTCGACGCGCACCGCGCCCGCGTCGTCGTCCTCGGGCGTCAGTCTTTCCATCGTCAGGTCGAAGATGTCCGCGGGATCCGTGACCAGACCCTTCCGAACCAGCTCCTCCGCCAGGACCTCGCCAATGCCCTCGATGTTCAGAGCACCCCGCGCACAGAAAAACTGAATCGCCTTCCATCGCTGCTCCGGACAACTTCGGTTCTGACACCTGAGGACCACTTCGCCCGAGCGACGTACCAGGGGCGAGGCACAGCTGGGACAAGCCGTGGGCTCTTCGATGGGCGGTTCGGTGCCCGTGCGCGCTTTGACAATCACCTCGATGACCTGGGGAATGATCTCGCCGGCCTTTTCCACCACCACGAGATCCCCAACGCGAACGTCCAGTCGTCTGACTTCGTCCCAGTTGAACAATGAGGCGCGCCTCACCGTCGTGCCCGACAGCTCGACCGGATCCAACATGGCCACGGGCGTTACCGCGCCCGTGCGCCCGACGTTGACTTCGATCCCGCGCAGGCGAGTCTCGGCCCGCAACGCCGGAAACTTATAGGCGATCGCCCATCGTGGAAACTTGGCCGTGGCGCCCAACACCCGCCGCTCAGCAAAATCATCGACCTTGATCACCAGGCCATCGGCCTCGTATGGCAGTGAATGCCGTTTTTCAGCCCACGACTCAACCAAGCCGGTCAACGCGTCCGTGCCGGTGACAATCGTGACGTCGGGCGATACCGGCAACCCGAGCGTCCGGAGCCATTTGAGCGACTCAGAATGCCGCGCTCTGAAACGCTCGCCATCCACCAGCTCGTACAGGAGAACTTGCAGCGGTCGCCGCGCGCACTCACGCGCATCTAGCAATTTCAAGGAGCCGCCGGTTGCGTTGCGTGGGTTCTTCCATATCTCCTCGCCGGCGGCAGCACGTTCAGCGTTCATCGCGCCAAAATCGCCCTTCAGCATGAACACCTCGCCTCTGACGGTGATCGTGACCGCTTCGCTCAACAACAGCGGCAGCGATCGGAGGGTCCGAAGATTGGCCGTGATGTTCTCTCCCACTCGTCCATCGCCCCGGGTGGCGCCCAGGGTGAAGCGACCGTCCCGATACGAAAGCTCGACGCTGATGCCGTCAATCTTGGGCTCGACGGCAAAAGCCGCCGCCGGTGCGTCTAGGCCCCGGGCCACCCGGTCGCAAAACGCGGAAAGCTCCTCGCGGTTGTACGTGTTGTCGAGCGAAAGCATGGGTTGGTCTCGCACGACCTTGGGAAATTCCGACACCGGCGCCGGTGCCACCCGCTGCGTGGGCGACTCGGCCACGATCCAATCGGGATGCGCGGCCTCGATGTCCTTCACCGTGCGATACAACTCGTCGTAGGCGGCATCCGAGACGACGGGGGCCATCTCGACGTAGTACCGTCGGTCATGTTGACCCAGTTCCTCGACGAGGCGCAGGTAGCGGGCGCGCGAATCGCTCACAGGGTGCCGCTCCTCAAGGCCTACCTACCCGGCATCGGGTCGATCCGCTTGCGACCTTGAAGGCAACCGATCACCATGCCGACGGAAAAAATCGAACCTGAAAAGTAGGTTTCGATGGCTTCCTTGACGAAGAAGAAAACATCCTGCATCTCGTCTCCCCGGCCGCCCGCGATCTGTTTCCAGGTCGGCAGGGGTCCGAACTCGACAATCGGCGCGAAAAAAAACTCTCGGGCACTCTTGAACAGGAGGTCCCAGCGGCTCACCCCGAAAGTGACCGCCTCGAGGCCCGCGGACTCCAGCCAGTTCACGGCCCCGTCGGCGTCCGGCAGGCTGGCCTCGTAAACACGCAGCGCCGCCAGCCCATCGCTTTTGCCTTGTTCGATCAGAACGTCGGCATATAGGTCCAGAAACTCGGCCCAAGACCCACGCAGTGGCACGGTCACGAGAACGCGGCCACCCGGCTTCAACACGCGCACCAAATCAGAGATCGCCGCGCGGGGGTCCGGCGCTTCCCCGAGGACCAGGTTCGAAACCACCAAATCATAAACGCCATCATCCACCGGCAAGGGCGGCGCGAATTCCGCCAAGCGAAACAAGACCTGGGCACGCGTCGGGTGCGACTTGCGCGCGGCATCCGCCAGCTCGACCAGCGCCGGCGAAGCATCGATTCCCAGAACTCGACTTTCGCCATCAAGCCGATCGGCGATTGCCAGCGCCAGTTTTCCAGTTGCCGACCCCACCTGCAGCACCGTCGCCGCCGGACCGAGCGGCAATTGACGCAAGATCAATTCCGCCGCGCGCTCGGGCACGAGGGGCCAGATCTCGGCGTCATAGACGGCGGCAACCTTCTGTTGCCGGGGCGTTGAACGTTTCATGTCAGATCAAGGCGCGGAGAAACGGACCCGAACCGCGCGGCCGTGTCCATCAAGACCCTCAACTGATGCCATTTTCTCGATGTCCGCCGCCTGTGATCGCAATGCGGCCGCATCGTATTCAATCAACGATGTCCGCTTGACGAAGTCGGCGACGCCAAGCGGGGAGGCAAAACGAGCGCTACCGGATGTTGGCAAGACATGACTCGGGCCAGCGATGTAGTCGCCGACGGATTCTGGCGTGAAATGCCCCAGGAACAACGCGCCCGCCGTGGTCACGCGGCTGGCCCAGGTGCGCGCGTCGGCAAGCGCGAGGCCCGCATGCTCGGGCGCCAGGCGGTTGACCAGGTCGATGGCTTCTGCGACGTCGTCGACAATCAGAATGGCTCCGCCGTCGCGGAGTGCCTTCTCGGCGATCACGCGTCGTGGCAGGGTGGCCAGCTGTTCCCCGAGGGCCGCCACCACTCGATCGACGATCTCCCGTCCCACCAGCACCAGGATGGGGACGGCTCGCTCGTCGTGTTCAGCCTGCGCGATGAGATCCGCTGCTAGCCAGCGCGGATCGGCGGTCGCATCGGCCACGATCACCACTTCGGTCGGCCCGGCTATCGAATCGATACCGACGTCACCGAATACCAACCGCTTGGCCGCCGCGACGTACGCGTTTCCGGGGCCGACGATCTTGTCGACCCGGGGCACGGACTCGGTTCCGTAGGCCATCGCCGCGATGGCCTGCGCGCCGCCGATCGCGAAAATCCGATCCACGCCCGCGATTTTGGCCGCCGCCAGCGTCTCCGGCGATGGGCCCGGTGTGGTCATGACTATCTCCGACACGCCCGCGACCCGAGCCGGGATGGCGGTCATGAGGACGGTCGAAGGATAGAGCGCCTTGCCACCCGGAACGTAGATCCCGACCCGCCGCAAGGGCGCGACCCGCAGACCCACGCGTATTCCCGGCGTCGGTTCCATCTCGAAGGACGGATAGCACTCCCTTTCGTGAAACGCCCGTATGCGTCGGGCGGCATGTTCCATGGCCGCGCGCACCGCCGGATCGATGCGGTCGGGCGCGTCCTGCCATTCGGCGGGCGGGAGTTCCAGGCGGTCCAAGCGGCGTTCCTCGAATCTCTGGGTCAGCTCCCGAACAGCAGCGTCGCCGCCGGCGCGCACCGTGCGAATGACCTCTCGTGCGGCGTTCTCGATTCCGTCGGGGATGGCGGCCGCCCGGTCGCAAAGTGCCTGAACGCAACTCGCGAAGTCCGTATCGGTTCGGGCAACTATCCGAATCATCGCGCGAGCATAGAGCTTTTTGCGACGAATGCCATGCACGGCCTGGATCGCGACATCTGGGCCCTGGTCCGACGAAATTTCCCTGCGCCACGCCCAAACACTTCAGACTCTATATGGCTGGGACCCTTGAATCCGGAGGCGCGGATTATGCACCAGGAGACTCTTGTTTGATGCTTCACGCTGCCACAGCCCCCAAACCGAATTCGAAGCCGTTCCCCGTGAAGGCAGTGGCCTTGCAACAAGAGGTTCCGGAAACGTTGGATGGCCGGGATATCGCCGCTCTTTACGAACGCCACGCGCCCGCGATCTACGCCCATTGCAGGCGCCTTCTGGGATCGGCTTCGGCGGGCCGCGACGCGCTCCAAGAGTCTTTCGTGCGGGTCTTGCAGCATCACCGGGTGCTCGGCCCCGGAGATCAGGCGTTGCGATATCTCTATCGAACGTCCACCAACGTCTGTATCAACCTGTTGAGGCAGCGGTCCGTCCGCGAGCGCGCGGCCCCGCTCATCGCGGCGCGGATCAACGCCGCGCAGTCAAATCAGCCGGTTCCGGGGGATCGCGAATTCGTGCGGATGTTGCTGGAGCAGTGCGACGAAACCGCGGTCGCGGTGGCGCTTATGCACTTCGTCGATGGCATGACCCAGGTCGAGGTCGCAGGCACGTTGGGCATTACCCGGCGAACCGTGTACAACCGGATCAGGAGAATCGAGCGCTTGGCGGCCAGCCTGCTCGAACCGAATCTCCCGACGGTCGACGCGATCCAGCAGATCGCCCGTTAGGTTCGTGCGGAGCCGCTTCAGCGGGCCCCGGCCACCGACTCGGCACCACCGTCAAGCGGTGCGGAGCCCTCGCGGCTGATACGCTTGTCGGAGCCACCTATGCCTCCACGGGATTCGTTCTTCAGCGTCGCCAACGTGCTCAGCCTGTCGCGGGTGCCTCTTGGTCTGCTGTTCGCCGTGGTTCTGGTCGCCCCATGGGGGGGAGCCTGGCCAGCCATGTGGGTGCTGGCGCTGGCGGGACTCACGGACGCGCTCGATGGCCACATCGCCAGACGTGAGCACGCGCGGCGACAGGGGAACCCACGCGCTGAAACGCCCGCCGGAACGGGATCCTGGCTGGATCCGATCTGCGACAAGATCTTCGTGGCGACCGTGTTGTTCGCCATCTGGTTTCACGGCCGGCCGCCGATTCTCTGGTTGGGTCTAATTTTGGCGCGCGAGTTGGCGCAACTTCCCTTGTCGGTAATCTACGTCGCGGTGCCCGCGTTGCGGCAATGGTTGAGATACGACTTTCGGGCTAGTCTTCTAGGGAAGGCGGCAACCGTGTCGCAATTCGCCGCCATCACGGCGCTCGTATTCAAAAATCCGGCGGCTCCTTTGGCAGCGGGACTAGCGTGCGCCGTCGGCTGTCTGGCGCTGGCCGACTACGTTCTCCGGGCCGTCAGAATTGCTCGGTACCGGCGGAGCGAGGTATCGGCAAGATAGCCGTGGCCACGACCCGCGGATCCAAGCGTCGGAATCGCGACCCCCAAGTTCACGGCCGTAGATCCTTTGAGGCCTACCTATAAGGCCCGCTCGGCGATCTCGTTCAGCTCGGTGTCCGTCAGCGGCAACGGATTGCTCTTCATGCTGCTCGCCACCTTTGCCTTTTCGACCAGGCTGGGAATGTCGGCTCTGGTCATTCCGTGGTGGCTCAAACCGGGAATGGCGAGGGCGCGGCACAGATCCGCGACGAACTTGATTCCGTCGTCGGCCGCAACATCGCCCGGGCGGTTGCCGGTCAGCAATCCGGCCAGCTCGTCCATGCGGGCCAAGGCGAAATGGCCCGGCGCGCGTGCCCGCAACGCGCGCAAGTTCACATCAAGGACGTGGGGCAATAGCGCCGCGCAGACGGCGCCGTGGGGCGCGCCGAACATGCCCCCGGCGGGTGCCGCGAAACCATGCACCGCACCCAACCCCGCGTTCGCCAGACAGATGCCACCGCACACGCTGGCGAGGGCGAGGTCCGCCCGGGCATCATGGCTCGCCCAAAGGCCATCCTGATACGCCCGGCGCAACGAGCGCGCCGAGCGCATAATCCCGTCCCGCGCCAGTGAATCGGTGATCGGGTTGGCGCGAATGGACAAGAAAGGCTCGATGACTTGCGACAAGGCATCCACACCGCTGCTGGCGATCACCGCACGGGGCACGGCGGCCAGCAGATCGGGATCGATCACGGCCAGGCGCGGGAGCATCAGTGAGCTTCGCAAGCTGACCTTGACACGCGCCTCGGGCACGGAAAGAACGGCGTTCCGGGTCACCTCGGAGCCCGTGCCGGCGGTCGTGGGAACGGCAACGAACGGCAAGGGCGCCACGGACAACATCCGGCCAGCCCCGACGACCTCCAGGTAGTCGAGCGGATCTCCATCGTTGGTCGCCAGCGCGGCGATCGCCTTTCCGGTGTCAAGGGCGCTGCCCCCGCCAATCCCGATCACCGCGTCCGCGTGGGTGTCGCGGATGGCTCTCACGCCTGCGCGTGCCACGTCGATGCTGGGCTCGTCTGTGACGGCGAATACCTGCGCGGCGATGCCGAGAGCGGAGAGTCCCGCGATCACGCTCTCCGCCCTATCCTGCGCGCGACCCGTCACGACAAGCACGGAACGGACTCCGAACGCCGCAACGGCCGCCGGTACCTGGTGTCGGACCCCCGGGCCGACCAGAATACGACCGGCGGTCGCGATTTCGAAGATCACCAGGCCGCGTCCTCGGGAAAAACGTTCGTGAATCTACGGCTCGTCCGAGGTTCCGCCATCAGATCGGCGACCGCGTCACGCCAGGCGCGATAGTGCGAGGTTGCCTTGTGCGTCTCGGGCGCGCTCGCGTCTCGATACACCTCGATCAGGACGAAACGCGTGGGATCTTCGCGATCCTGGATGACGTCGAACCGGGCGATGCCCGACTCCTTCACACTGGCGCGCGCGTTTTGGAGCGTGGCCACGCGAAACGCCGAGACAGCCTCGGGCTTGACGCGAACGTCCACTTGAACGACCAACAAGGTTGTCGACATGAAGGCCAAATTACTCCATCGACGGACGCGTGGGCCAGCGATTGCAGCTGGCCTGATGGATGCGGTCCTGCTGCCCACCCCCTACGCCGCTTCTTTCGGCGGATCGTCTGCCGACGTCCGCTCGTCTCGGTCCCTGCGGACTCCTCCACCTGATTTAGAATGCCTTTCGCCGTTCGCGGGCGGGCTGGCCCTCCACGGCAAGAGCCCTTGGTCCGCTACGGCCGATGCAACGCCGCGGCGACGCGTCGGGGCAGCTCTGCTTCTCGGATGTCCTCGATCGACTTCGGGAGTGCCAGGGACCAATTGGGCCAAGACGTCGTCGTTCCCGGCATGTTCGGTTGTTCCAGCACGCCCAAGGCGTCCTCCAGCGTTCCAAGGACAATGCGCGACGGCGCCGTCGCCAGCGCCCGGTGGATCGAGACGATAACGTCGTCCATCGTTCCGTGCGCGGGGACGCCGGGAAGACCGGCCAACTTCTGCTTTAAGGCGTTAAGACCCGTCTCATGGGGTGTCACGCCGGCGCTGCGCGCGTGCTCGATCGCGGCGCCGGTCCAGATCCCGGCGATCGTGGCCAAATCGTGTGTCGTCACGCTCGACAGCGCCAGCTCGGGAAACCCCGGCGGCGGTTCGGATTCGAAGAACAACAAGCGATAGGACAGCAAGCGACGTGCCGCCAAGGCTTCCCGCGTTCCGGGTAACACGGTGCCGAGATCCTCGCCAATGATGGCCGCGCGGGCGCGGTGACTTTCCAAAGCGACGATCGCCAGCAACTCGTCCGCGGGGTAACCCACGTACGTGCCGCCCCTGTTCCCGAGGCTGCGTGGGATCCAGAATAGACGGAACAGGCCCATGACATGATCGATGCGTAAGCCCCCCGCGTGCCGAAGCACGGCGCGAATGGTCTGGATAAACGGCGCGTAGCCCGCGGCGCGCAGCTTACTGGGAATGAACGGCGCCAGACCCCAATCCTGGCCATCCAGGTTGAATCCATCCGGCGGGCAGCCGACCGAAATATCCGCGGCGACCATGTCCTGCCAGCTCCAACCGTCGGCGCCCGCGATGTCGAAACCCACCGGAAGATCGTGGATGATCCGCACATCAGTCGACGCCAGGCGGAGTTGGTCGTCCAGCAACCATTGGATCCAAGAGTGAAACCGAACGCGCGGATCGTCCGCGATCACACGGCGAACAGCGGGACTGGCGGGGTGGCGGAGCTCCGAAGGCCAGCGCCGCCAGTCCTTTCCGTGCCGTTCGGCCAGCGTACAGTAGGCGGCGAATTCGTCCAGAGCCGCGCCCTCGGCCCGTCGGTACAGATCGAACGCCCCGTCGCCCCTGAAGCGACTCCACAAGATCTCTAAGGCGCGCAGCTTCAAAGCGGCTACCTGGTCCCGATCTATGCGACGCTCGGCGTTCAACGCGCGCGCCCGAACGCCGAGGCCCGCCATCTCGTCGCCCGCGGCCGCCGCTCCCGGGATGTCTTCGATGCGTAGGTAAAGCGGGTTGCGGTAACGCCGACTCGACGGGTAGTACGGCGATGGCTCGATGGGATTGACGGGCGCCGGCGCGGCCAGCGGATTCACCATGACCGCGCCACCACCGAGCTGCCGCGTCCACGCGCCCAGATCCCGAAGATCCGCGAGATCACCAATGCCCCAGCTGGCGCGCGATCGCGCGGCGTAAAGCTGGACGGCCCAGCCCCAGGTCTTCAGGTCGTCGGGAAGAAAACAAGCTCCGGGCGACACAATGACCGAAATGGGCGACGTGTCACCGACGGCCCGCCGGTAGGGTTCAAGACAGTGGTATCCAATCGGCAAGCTCTGGGGCAGGGTCCCATCAGGCCCTAGGACAACGGTCGCACCCTCCTCCAGCGTCAAAACGCCGCCCCCCGGCGCCACCATCGCCCTTTCACCCACCCGTACGACGCACACCCGTGGGGGCGCGGGACCCCCGGGCGCCCGCGGGTCAATTCCCATCGCCCGTAAGATCGCCGCGCGGGTGTCTTTGGTGATCACACGTTCGACTCCGAAAGCGTCATGGAATCGATCCTCGATGCCCCAAGGGTCGGTTGGTGTTGGTGGTGCTTCGTCCATCGTTCGCGTGGACCGCCCCGATCGGAGCGGTTGGTGGTCAGCGTTTCCAAGCCCCGCGCAGATCCCTCTGCCGCAGGCCCCCGCGGGTCAGAGCGCCAAACAGAAGGCCGCGAAAGACCATCACGAAATGAACAAACACCAACATCGGAAGCTGCAAATAAATGGGAGCCCGCGAGAACAGTGCGTAAAGACCCATGCCGTCGTTGTTGGGCGAAAGTACGGCGGAGATGTTGAGAACGATGAGGCCGGCCGGACCGTGCAACATTCCGAGCGGAGCCAACAACCCAATCGCGAACAAAACATTGGGCAACAGCCATTCCAGTCCATGCGTGGAAATGAACCGTCCGGATTCCATCAACAGCTGAAAAGATCGCGACGACCCTTGGTACAGGAGCTCGGGAACGGGGTTAAAAAACACCGCCATCGCCAGACCACCGAGCGCAATCACGATGGGCCCCTTCGGTCCCGACGCGGGGGCTATCACCTGGGTCAGGATCAGATCGATGATCCAAAAAGCGAACAGCACGCTGACCACGTCCCAGAAGCGCGCCCCGAAACTCTGCCGCAAATCCGCGAACCCCACCTTTGATCCCGACACGACCTGCGACATCAAATGGATGTAACTCGAAAAGCAGGCGGCCAGGACCAACCCCAGAAGGAATCCTCCGGCTCGGCCAAGGGGGCCCACCAATTGCCCGACGACCATGAAGATTCCGGCATACAACACCAGGGAGAAGATGACCGGCCATGCCCGTACGCCACGGCGGACGGCCTGCACCGCCGTCTCACCATAGAGTCGCGTCACGTTCAACACGTGGGGAATCTAGCATTTTCGGATCATTCCCGCAGACCAAGCAGCGCCGGGTCCACCGAAGAAGAGGCTTCGAGGGAGACCCACATTCCCCGCCCCAGGTGGTAGATTCGTCGACCTTCAATGGCGCGCGGCCGCTACACGATCGTCGGTAAGCTGGCCGACGGAGGCATGGCCGAGATTTTTCTGGCTATGCAGCATGGGGCGGAAGGTTTTCAAAAACCGGTCGTACTGAAGCGCGTGCTGACCGCTTTCTCCGCCGATCCGCAGTTTCGCAACATGTTCCTCGACGAGGCTCACATATCCATGAGCCTCAGTCACGGAAACATCGTTCAAGTTCTGGACGTGGGCGTCTCGGGTGATCGCACGTTTCTGGTGCTGGAATTGGTGGAGGGATGGGACCTGGAGCAGGTGATGGATCGCGCGCGTGCGACGGGTCCGGATCACCCGTGGCCGTCGTCCCTGGCCCTGTATGTGGCCGCGCAGCTTTGTCGAGGCTTGTCGTACGCGCACGCCAAACGTGCACCCGACGGACGTCCCCTGCGCATCGTCCACCGCGACGTCAGCCCGAACAACGTTCTCATCAGCGAGCAGGGCGAGGTCAAGCTGACGGATTTCGGCATCGCCAAGGCGGAGAGGAAGCGCGAGCAGACCTTGGCCGGGGTTATAAAAGGGAAGATCGGTTTCATGTCGCCCGAACAAGCTCTGGGCCGACCTTTGGACGCGCGGGCCGACATCTTTTCGGTCGGAACGGTCTTGTATCTGATGTTGACCGGCCGTCGCCCGTTCCAAGCGGACTCCGAACTGGAATCCATGATGCTGGCGCAGCGGGCGGAGTATCGCCCGCCCGAAGAGCTGAATCCGTATCTGTCACCGGAAGCAAGCGCCATCGTGAACCGAGCCATGCAACAAGAGCCGGCGCGGCGGTATCAGACAGCGGACCAAATGCTGGCGGACGTCGAGCGGGTCTTGCGGAGCCAGTACCATTCCGCTGGTCAAACGGAGTTGAAAGTCTGGCTGGCGGAGCTCGCCCGACGCGACGGCGTGTCCCCGATCGGCCGGCCGCGACGCGACGAGGGCCAAGCCCCCCTATTCGTGGATGAGGCGGGCGAGCTGAGCGCCGGAAGCTCGCTGGAATTGTCCGACGTGGACGGGACCGCGCTCGGTGTCGCGGCTGCGACGGCGGTCGCGGCGACGACCGCGGTCTCGGCGACGACGGCGGTCTCGGCCACGACGGCGGTCGCGGCGACGACAGCGGTCGCGACCACGACGGCGGTCGCGGCCACGACGGCAATCGCGATTCCGGTCGGCACCCCCGCCCCCGTTAAACCCCAGAAGGCCGACGCCCGGCGCGAGGTCGCGAGCCCGAAAACGCCCGCCCTCCCCGATGTGGAATCGCTCCGGCCCGAACCCGAATCCGTCACCACTACGGGCGGCTCGCTCCCGTTGACAAAGGGCAGCCCACCCTCTCGCTCCCCCATTCCTCATCGACGGGTGCCCAGACGCAACCGCGTGGGCGTGGGTTTTGTTCTCGGCGCGCTATGCATGTTGAGCGCAGTCTTTGGGATTCGCTGGTTGGCGCAGTGGGCGGGACGTGAGCGGATTGGCGCCTCGGATGCGCGTCAAAGGGCGGGCGATTCGGCCCCGTCGTCCTCGTCCTCCGCCACGGCGGACGGCCCTCGGCTGTCGCCCCCCAAAGCGTCGAACGAGTCCGCCAACATCCAATCGGACGAACATTCGAGCGAAAAGGCGATCACCCTCGCGCGGGATGCTGCCCTCGACAAGGCGGGGCAGTCGCGCGGCGAGGCCATCGTCATTGATGCTTCGACTTCGGCTCACGGAATACGAGCGCGGTTGGAGACAACGGACGCGGGCACCGAGATCGCCGCCGGCGCCAACCGCCCGCCGAAGGAATCGGCGTTGTCCGGGAAAGACGGAACCGACAGGACGCCCGCCGGGACCGAAGTATTCGACGACGACGAGGAACGCCTCTTGGGACGCTTGGTGCCCGACGCCGCCGCCGTCGTTGGGGAGGACGAGGCAGAGCAGAGCCCGCGCGACAAGCCGGATCGGCAAAACAACCATGGTTCCGGCCAGACAAGCGCCACGGGAGCCTCCGCGCGAGCCTTGGGTGGGCAACCACGCTCGACCCAATCCTCCCGGACCGCCGACGCAGAAAAGCGCGGGGGAAGCGGTCAAACCCCGGCGGCGTTCGCGATTCGACATCAGCCCGTGCAGATTCGAATCACCACCAGTCCCCTTGGCGCGGTGGTCCGTACGAAGAAACAAGTCCTTGGCCGCACTCCACTCGCAATCCGGTTCAATCCCGGAAACACCTATGAGCTGACCTTCGTCAAGAGCGGGTACATTACGAACAACCGCCGCCTGGCCGTGTCCGCGGGCAAACCACAGAGCATCAGCGTCGCGATGAAAAAAGCACGGCCCCCGGCCCACCACGGCCTGCTACGCGGACGCTGACCAAAGACCCGGACCGGGTGGGACTCGGGCGTCAGACGATATTCGCGAGGGGCCCCGTCGCGTACTGAGCGGTACCGAACGTCGTTCGGGTATCGCTGAAGAGATTGAAGATCGAAACCAACAAACCATTGTGAGATGGCAGATTGGGATACGAAACCCAACGACCGGTTCGCAACCCACCACCACCCCCCGCCAGCATGAAGGGCATGTTCAGCTTCTGGTGGGTGTTTGGCGTCGAGATTTCGGAACCGAAGAACACCACGCTCTCGTCGAGCAGGGTGTGTCCACCCATGTCGACCTTCGCCATCGCCTGGAGCAGATACAGGTGCATCGTGGAGTACCAGGTATCGATTTGCGCGCATTGGATGGGCTGAAACCCACCATCGTGCTGATAGAAGTGGTGATGGTTCATCAAACCCAGCCACGGGAACGTGTGCTTGGCCTCCGTGTCGCTCCACTGAAACGAGACAACCCCCGTCATGTCGCACGCCAGCGCCATCACCGCCATGTCCATCATGAACTGGCCGACCTTCGGAATCGCGCTATCCGTCGCCGTGTCGACGAGGGACCCGTCGTCCGCCGATTTCAGCCCCGACGTCGGGTTGTAACCCGTCGTGTCCACCTTCGTCGGCGCCATGCAGGTGGCCGTTGTCGCTGTCGTGATCGTGATGCTCTGCTCGAGCAGCCGAATCTTCGCGAGGTGGTCATCCAATTTGGCTTTGTCGGAGGCGCCCAGACGGGCCGATAGGGTCACGTACTTCTTGTCGACGAAGTCCAGGATCGACTTTCGTCTCGCCGCCACCGGGTCGGGACCGGTCGTCGTGCCCGTCGTCGGGGTCAGACTTCCAAAGAGAGAGGTCCAGATCGCCTGGGGATCGAGCTGCGGCGGAATCGGAGCAAACTTGGTGGTGTTCTCGAAATTCGCCGCGTTGATGGGCGAAAGCAACCCGTGCGACTTGCCGGTCGCAAAGCGCACGGCCATCTGGAGACTCTGTAGCTTCTTGTTGAGGGACAGTTTGCTGGCGAGCACCTGATCGATGGAGGGACCCGTGGCATATCCAGTCCCACCGCCCGCCTGAATCGTTCCCGTCAGCCAGGCTAGGATTCCGGATTGATGCTGCTCGCCGACCGCGCTCGACATCTGCAGGCCGTCAACGATGAGCAGTTTGTTCTGTATCGGCGTCAGGGGCGCGAGGATCTGTCCGTAAACCGGCGCCGTCTCGGTGCCCGTCGGTCGCCACTTGTCGATGACGGTTCCGCCGGGCTGAAACACGGTGACGAAACGTTTTGCTGCTGTGCCCGCGGCGCGTACGTAGCGGCTCGGCCCCATGGCCTCAAGCCAGGGAAGCGCGATGGCGATACTGCCGGCCCCACGTATCACGGCTCGGCGGCTTAAACGAAACTTTGCCATGGAACTGACTCCTTACTGGGCGGGCAAGTACAGGAATGCGTCGGTTTGCGTCAGGGACAGCAACAACTGCTTCACGTTGTAACCGGCGCCCTTGAATGCGGTCTGCACAGACTGCTGCGTGCAGGCGTCCGCCGGATCCATGCTTCTGCCGTAGCCATACTCAAGCCAGTGGGTCGCGAAGCACGTCTGGGTTGCGTCCGCGCCGGCAAGGGCCTTCATCATCTCGATCGGCCCCGCGACGGTGGGACCCGTGGCTGTTCCATCCGCGCCCGGGACCGTACCGCTCGGGTCGATCATCTCGCCATTCTCCGTGTCGCGCCACAGACCCACAGGGTCGTAGTTTTCCAACGTCAAACCGACGGGATCCATGAACTGATGACATGTCATGCAAACCGGTTGGGAGCGGTGCAGGGCGTATCTTTCGCGTCCTGTGTTCGCCGAATACGGCTCGGGCGGCTTGACCATCGCCAAGATGGCGCCTGTCGGCAAGGGGATGATCCGGCACATCAGCTTCTGCACGATGAACGACCCGCGCGCCACGGGGTTGGTATTGTTCGAGATGGTTGACCCCGCTAGGAAGCCTCCCTGCGACAACAAGCCGATTCGCTTTTTCGGATCGGTTGCAACTTTTTGGAAAGTCGACCCGGTGACCCCGGATATTCCGTAGTAAGTCGCGAGGGCATCATTCACGAAGGTGTACGGAGCCGTAAGAATATCGGGCCAGGTCCCCGGACCCTCGTAGATCTCGTACTCGAGGAAGCGCTGGGTTTCCTGATGCATCAGCGAACCGATCGTCGGGTTGAATGTTGGATAGAGCGTCTTGTCGCGCTCCAAACTCGTAAGGGTGTTGATCGGCAACAAGCTATCGAAAAAGTAAGCGATGATGGGGTGTGATCGCGGATCATCCAGCATCTGCTTGGCCTGAGTCATGACCCCGGCATTCGTGAGAAGAGCCCCGGACGCCGCCATTGCGGTCAACGGGGCGTCAGGCATGGTTCCCCAGAACAGGTACGAAAGGCGAGTCGCCATCTCGGGCCCCGTGGGCCGTTTCAGCGATGGTTTGGCCGTGTCGGCCACGCCAAATTCGACGCGATACAGAAAATCGGGAGACTGCAGGACGCCTTCGATGACCGCCGCGATGCCGGATGCAAAGGTATTGGCGGGCCGGACCAGCTTGTACAATGCGACGAGCTCGTCTGACTCCGCCGTCGTAATGGAACGGCGGTAGGCCCTCGGCACCAGCGCCGCTATTATGCTTTTCGCACAAGCATCCTCGGTGGCCGTGACCGCCGTCGCGGTGATGGTGCTGCCGCAGGTCGCCAGCTTCCCGAGCGCCGCGGGCGTTGCCGTCGCGCGCTGAGCGATCCCCTCTGCAACGGTCTCGTAATTTTGCGCGAGGATGTTGGGCACGCTTTGCGCGTCCGCGTTGTTCCCGAAAATGGCCGTCCCGCTGGTGAGCGTCTCGGCGGGCAAGGCGGTCTCCGGGGACGTCGTATCACCAAAAAGATCGCGAACCGTATTGCCGTACTCGAACTTGGTGATCCGACGCAGCGGAGCGCGACCAGGGGCCACGGTCCCGGGATTGCAAACCACGGCGGCCCCACCGGTTCCAGCAGGGACAGCCGAGCCGCCAAGTCCCGTCACCACGCCGGCGCCCGCGGAACCCGGGTTGACGCCCGAACCTGCCGTGCCCTGAGGAGCACCCGCGCCCCCGAGACCCGGGCCAACGCCGCCTTGGCCCACGCCTGAGCCACCCGAAGCATTCGCGGCCCCCGAACCACCCGTTCCTGGGACGCCCCCTGGCGGGTCATTCACCGCGGCGGTACAGGCCCCGAGGCCGAGGCCAACGCCAAGCGCCAGCGTCAGAACCATCCGTCTGTTTTTGGACTTCCCAATCGCAGCGGCTTGAATCCAAAAACTCTGACCAACTGGGCGGACGTCCCACGACGATGTTGCCATGTGAAGCAGTACCTTTCCGGCTCGGCCTCGCTCCTAACAGTGACTGCGCGGATGAGATGAACTTTGAATCATGTCGGCGCGGCTGAAAGAGCGCTCAGCCACGCCCGAACGTGCGATTAAAGTGGATTCTGACACAAGGTCCAGAGCAGATCTAGGAGGATTTTGTTTAAGTCTTTACAAATCTACCGTGTTTCTGACAAGTTTCTGAAAAACCGTCACATATCGCAGAAGTCAATCCAGTAAAGTATAGGGTGTGGCGCCGAGAGAACTTTCTTCAAAAAAACTGCCCGGAACTCGGCCGCTTTCGCTTTGCAAGGATCGAGTACTCTACTGGAGGCGGTGACGCGCCCGATCGGGATTTCAATGCTTGGTCCACTGCGTCAACTTGAAAGCGCTTGAGTGATGCCTAGAGCCCCCTCATGGCGGCGAAGCCGCTAGGTTCCCGAGGGCGGTGAGTAACGCGGTGTTTTGCTCGGGGCTCCCGATGGTCACGCGCACGCTGGTGCGCAGCTCGGCGGTGTCCCAGTACCGCACCAGAATACGAGCGTCGCGGAGCGACCGTACGATTGCGCCCGCCCCGGGGCCGACTTCACACAGCAGGAAATTTCCCCGCGCGGCGGGCCAGGTCCACCCGAGCGCGGCCAACTCCGTCTCCAAGCGTGCCTTTTCGTGCAGGGTTCGCCCGATGACCTGAGCGTGGTATTCGCGATCCTGGAGGGCGGCGCTTCCGAGCGCCTGCGTGATGACGTTGACGTTGTAGCTGTCCTTAACCTTGTTCATCTGCGCGACTAACGGCTCCGCGGCGAACAGGAGCCCCAGCCGAGCGCCCGCCAAGCTGTAACTCTTCGAGAAGCTGCGCAGGACGATCACGTTGGGATGGGCGTCCAGATGCGGCAGGATGCTGGCGTCGGGATCCACGCCGAGCGCGAAGTCCACGTAGGCCTCGTCGATCACCAGAATGCCCGCCAGACTCTCCGCAAGCCGGCGTAGCGCCGCGACCGGCGTCAGGGTCGACGATGGATTGTTGGGATTCGCGACCAGCGTTAGGCGCGCGCCGCTGCCCGCCAATTCTCGCGGCAACTCCCAATTCGCCGCCGACCGCTTGTAACCGACGTGGAAGATGTTCGAGCCCTGAATGCTCGCCAGCGTGTCGTAAAGGCCATACGACGGCCACGGACAACAGACGCTGTCGCCGTGCGCGAGGAAAGTGCGATAGATGATCGTCAGGCAGTCGTCGGAACCGTTGCCCGCGATGATCTGGTCGGGCCTTACGGAGAAGCACGCCGCGGCGATCTCGCGGAGGCGGCGGCTGGTCGGGTCAGGATAGAGTCGCAACGCCTCGTCCGAGATTGGCGCCAGGGCCTCGCGGACGCGGGGGGAAGGAGGATAGGCACACTCATTGGTGTTCAGTTTGATGAACCCCGGCTGCTGCTCGCCAGTCGAGTAACCGTCAAGTGCGCGTACGTCGGGGCGTACCTGATCATCCGCATTCGCTGGCGGCACCGAGGAGCCGAGCGGCACGGGGCGGCGTGGTTGATTGTCGGTCATGATCCGAACGCGAGACTACCATCGATATGGGGTATGCTGACGATACCCGGCCGAACCAACTGACCGACTCATGGCGCGGATTCTGATCATCGACGACAACGAGACGATGCGAGAGGGACTCGCCGCGACCGTGCGGCGCATGGGCCACGAGGCGACCGTCGCATCGGGGGGAGCGGAGGGGCTGGCGCACATGCTGCACCGGGGCGCCGATTTCGTGATCACCGACCTGAAAATGGAAGGGACGGGGGGGCTCGACGTGGTGAGGGGCGTACAGGAGATCGATCCGGCCTGTCCCACGATGATCGTGACGGCATTCGGGACAGTGGAAACGGCCGTCGAAGCGATGCGCATCGGGGCGTACGACTTCCTGCAGAAGCCTTTTTCGCCCGAAGTCGTCCGATTGAAGGTCGAACGCGCCTTGGAATTGCGTCGTGAGCGGCGCGCGCGCGAGCGGGCCGAAGCCGACGCGGCGGCGTTGCGCGCGGATGCGGCGGCGCCCTACTCGTTTGGCGAAATCGTCGGGGAAACTGCGACTATGCGTTCGGTGTTTCAGACCATCGAGCGTGTCGCCCCCACGGACGCTTCGGTCTACATCCACGGAGAGTCTGGAACCGGCAAGGAGCTGGTGGCTCGCGCGATTCACCAACGGTCAAAGAGAGCCAGCGGTCCCTTCGTGAAGGTGGCATGCGGAGCGTTGACGGAATCGCTGTTGGAGTCAGAACTGTTCGGACACGAACGGGGCGCCTTCACGGGCGCGGTGAAGCGAAAGCTCGGACGTTTCGAGCTGGCCGACAAGGGCACGCTGTTCCTGGATGAAATCGGCGACGTCTCGCCGGCGGTTCAGGTCAAGCTGCTGCGGGTCTTGCAAGAACGTGAGTTCGAACGCGTGGGCGGCGAGGAAACCGTGACGGTGGACGTTCGCGTTCTCTCGGCCACGCACCGGGACATGAGGGCGGACGTGGCCGCGGGACGGTTCAGGGAGGACCTGTTCTACCGACTGCATGTGGTGCCGGTCGAGGTTCCCCCCCTGCGCGAGCGCAGGGAAGATATTCCGCGCCTATGCGCGCATTTCATCGCCAAGCTGGGGCCGAGGACCAATCCCACGATCCGTGGATTCGACGACGCGGCACTAGCCCGTCTATCCGGGTACGGGTGGCCAGGCAATGTGCGCGAGCTCGAAAACGTGGTCGAGCAAAGCCTGGTGTTCGCGGAGGGGGATCATATCGATGTGCGCGCTCTACCCGCTTTCTTGAAGGGACCGGCGTCCGAGAATGCCTTGGCGCTTCCGACCGGGAATATGTCCCTGAACGAGATTCTCGAAGATCTGGAACGCCAACTCATCGAGAAAGCGTACGAGAAGGCTGGCGGTGTGAAGACGGAATGCGCCCGCTTATTGGGTGTCAAGACGAGCGCGTTGTACTACAAGCTTGAAAAATACAGTATCGGAGCGGTGGCGATGCGAGGAGCCGCCGGAGACGGCGAGGACGATTCTCACCTGGCGGACGCTCCCTCGAAATCCGAACACCTGCTCGGAGACGGCCCCCCGGACGCATCGGGCGGCCGCGGTGGTGACAAGACCAAAGCTTGAAGGCCGCGATGGAACCCGGGTAGGGGTAAGGCGAGCCCCGGCCAGGGTTTGGTGCTGCGTGCTTCTCGCGACCGCGTTTACCTGCGTGGGCGCGTCTGGCGCGCTTCGGGCGGGACGTCCGGGCGCCACGGAGGAAGGGATGGCCACTTACTACTCTCCGCGGCTGGCCGGTCACAAAACCGCGAACGGAGAACGCTATGATCCGGCTTCCTTCACGGCCGCGCATCCGGTCCTTCCGTTTGGGTCCCGGGTTCGCGTCACCCGAATCGAAGGCAATCCGCGATCAGTGGTCGTCCGCATCAACGACCGGTGTGCGGCCGGTCGAAAAATCATAGACCTCTCGGAGGCCGCGGCCCGGCGGCTGGACATGCTGCGGGCCGGAATCGTCCGCGTTCGAATCCAGGTGGTTTCGGGCAATGCCGAATAGAGTTATCTTTGAGCCATGGCGAAGTATCGCGGAATCCTGCGGCGAAGCGACCTCGAGGGTGGACACTGGCAACTCGTCACGGATGACGGCGACGCCTATGTCCTGGAGCGCGCGTCTCTGGGCGGTGAGGGCGACGTGACGTTGGTGGACGGGGTCCGCGTCGAGGTCCTGGGGGATGTGGACCGACAGGCACTGTCGTTCGCCATGACCGGTCCATCACTGATTGTGAAATCCATCCGCTTGGCCTAATCACGCCCCGACGGGTGCGACGCTTCGTGCATCATCGTCTGGACATCAAGCCGAACAGGATCCACGTCCACCCCGCTATCAGGGCCAGCCCGCCGACCGGCGTTATCGCGCCCCACATCCGCGCGCCCGTGATGGCCAGGACATAGAGACTGCCCGAAAAAATCGCGACGCCGGCTCCGAAAAGGACCGCGACCAACCCGGGACGGCGCAAGCGATCGCAAATGCCAGCCACGGCGAGTAGGGCCACGGCATGGAACAGCTGGTAGAGCACGCCCGTGCGATAGATCTCCAACATCTCGGGCGTCAGCCGGGCACGCAGGGCGTGCGCGCCGAACGCTCCCAAAACCACGCCCGACACTCCGAATGCCGCTCCGAGCGCAGCCAGCTTCGTGCGAGCCTCATTCACAAGCGACTGACCGAGCGATTGTTGAGAAGGAGGATCCAACATGGGATTATGAACGGTCTTCGCGGCCCAGTCCGAGCGCTCGCATCTTCTTGTGCAGGTTCGTCCGCTCGATCCCCAAGAGGCCAGCGGTGCGCGAGATATTCCAACCATTTTCGTCCAGTCGAGCCCGAATGTACTCACGCTCGACGTGATCCCGAAATTCGCGCAACGGCAGCGCCCCGGTTTCCGGCGGCAAGTCGATGCGCGGCAACCCACCCGCGGTAGCGGCGCTTCCTGCCGCTTTTTCTCGACGACCGCGTTCCACCTCCGCCAGGATCTCCTCGGGTAAATCTCCGATTCCGATGCTCTCTTCCGACAGGATCACCAGACGTTCGATGACGTTGCGCAATTCTCGCACGTTCCCCGGCCAAGGGTACGCGGCCAGGATCGCCACGGCGTCCTCCGAAATGGACTTGGGGCGTATTCCATTTTCCCGAGAAGTGGCTTCGATGAAGGTGGCGCACAGAAGAGGGATGTCGTCCGAGCGATCGCGCAGCGGCGGCGCCCGAAGAGGAACCACGGCCAAGCGAAAATAAAGATCCTCGCGAAACTGCCCGGCGGTGACCGCTGCATGCAGGTCGCGGTTGGTCGCGGCCACCACACGAACGTCCACTTTCAGGGTCTGCTCGCCGCCAACGCGCGTGAACTCTCCCGACTGCAGGACGCGCAGGACCTTGGCCTGCGCCGACAGGATCATGTCGCCGATTTCATCCAGGAAGATGGTGCCGCCATCGGCCATCTCAAAGTGCCCACGCCGGCGCGCGACCGCGCCCGTGAAGGCGCCTCGTTCATGTCCGAAGAGCTCCGATTCGATCAGCTCGGGCGGAATGGCGGCGCAGTTGACCTTCACGAACGGTCGACCGCGAAGCGCGCTTTCGCGATGGACGGCGCGGGCGACCATTTCCTTGCCCGTTCCGGATTCACCCGTGATGAGCACCCGCGCCCGCGTGGCAGCGACCTTCACGATCTGCGCATACAACGCCTGCATGGGCGCGCTGCGCCCCACCATCTCGAACCGTTCGTCCGCAGCGGCTCGCAAACCTGCGACCTCCGTCGCCATCGCGCGTCGCTCCAGCGCATTGCGAATCGTCACCAGCAGGCGCTCGCGATCGAGGGGTTTCTCTAAAAGGTCGTACGCTCCCGACTTGACCGCCCGCACGGCGTCGGCCAGCGTGGCGTGGCCGGAAATCATAACCACCGTTGGGGGAAGGGGCTCGCGCTGCGACCCCATCGATGCCTCCGCCGAGTCCGGGCGCGTAACCCCGGTCGTCGTTGACGGGACCTCGGGCTTCGCGAGCGCGTGCAGTCGTTCCAGTGTCTCCAAGCCCGAGATCCCGGGGAGCTGGACGTCCAACAGAATCACGTCAGCGCCGATGTCTGGCAGTCGCGCCAAGGCTTCTTCCGCGCTCGAGGCCTCTTCGACGCCGAAGCCCTCTCCCTCCAACACGAGGCGCACCGTGCGGCGTATGTTCTTCTCGTCGTCGACGATCAGGATGGTCGAGGGCATCAGGATGCGCGGACCTCGATCTTGGTGAATACCGGCGGCCTCGCTGCCGCCGTCGCTGCCGCTCTTCCCGCCAATCTCCCCGCCTTTCCTGCCCTTCTCGCCCCCCCCATCGCACCGCAACGGTCGTCGGTTCCCCGTGTCGTCATGTCGTCAATATACCCTGGAGACTCGAATCTCGAAGCCTCTGGCAACCATTGACGACCGCCGAGATCATGATGTCCGGTTCTTGCCGAGGTCATGATGTCCGGCTTTTGTCGAGCGGCAGACAGGCGACTTCGTCGCCCGCGGTCACCGATAGCAGCGCGCAATCCTTCGCCGAGAGGCGGACGCGGTCACCGTCCAACACGACCGTGGTGGCCATGGCTCGAAACAGCGGCGCGGCACCCCCATCCTCGGCGGCGCGAGTCGCGGCGCGTTCCGCCGCCACCAGGAAACGGCTCCCCTCAACCAGCGTAGGAACGCCATCGGCCACTTGGAAGCGTCGGGTCCCCCGCACCAAAGCCACGTCGTCGATCCGAGCTTGAAAATGCGGCCCCCCGTCAAACGGATCGATCCGCTTGGCATACTCGAACCCGATACGCCGGAGCATCGCCTCGACCCCTTTCGTTGCCGGACCAACCTGCCCGATGACGTCTTGGACCTCCCTGGACAACAACGTGGCGTAGATGGGTTCCTCGGGAAACAACGTGCGAATGAACTCCTTGTTCTCGTGCGACAGTCGATCCGCTTCCTGATACGACAAGCCCGTGAACCGGCGTCCAAGCGCCTCCCACAGGAGACTGGTTCCGTCGGGTTCAAGCGGCGGCATCAGCTCGGACAGGACTTCGTCGCGGAACAGCTCCCGGTGCAAAGCGAGGTACATGAATCGGACGGCAAACAGCAGCCCCCCCAGGCGCTCGGGGTGTCGGCGCAAGGCGGGTATCAGCGCCAGTCCCCCGATCTCCGTCAGCCCTTTGTAGTTGTATCCAATACGTAGAACGCGGTGAACGAAATGCCGATCCAGCGTCTGGCTGTACCGCTCCTCTTCCCGCACGTCAAAATAGACGTGCGGCGCCCGGCGCGAGCCGTGCTGGGCGAATACCACCGAGCAGCCGACCACGCGTCCGCAATCGGCATCGGTCAAGACGAACACGAATTTCCGATCCGCCACGTCGCACCGGGCGGCGAACGATTCCCGGGACGCGGTGATGAGCGCGCTCAAGCGATCGCGGTCGTCCGGCAAATTCACCGAATCGAGGTGAGTGGCAACCTCCCGCAGATCGTCGAGATCGGTTGGTCGGGCGTCTCGGATCAAGAACAAGGCGGCGCCTTCAACGTTGCGCTGGCGCCAAGGGCAACGAGACGCGAGGAGTGAGGGCGCTCATCAGATTGTCAAAGACAGCCCCGACCACGGTGGCCATCGCAGTCGGGGGAACGGGCCTCGGCGGCAAAAACACCGCGTAGTCGCGCAGAACGATCGGGGGGCGCCCCTCCTGTACCGCGGCGTGATTGTCCCGCGCGATCCAGTCCAGCAGGGGCCCCAACGCAAAGACCGATGCGGGATGGGTGTCGTGAAGGAGCAAAATCCCGCGGCCTTTCAGCCTCGACAATCGCGCCTCCAGGTAGGTCAAAATGCCGTCACTGGTCGGGTCCTTCCAATCCTGGGGATCCAGGTTCCAGCCCACCGACACCAACTGGCGCGCGGCCAACTCGGCTTCCAACGTTCGACAGCGGGCACCATAGGGCGCGCGAAAGAGCAGCGGGCGGACCCCCGTCGCTTGCGCGATGACCTCGGCGTTCTGATCAATTTCGGCCGCCGCGTCATCTGGAAACTGGCACAAATTTCTGTGAGTCATGGTGTGGTTCGCGACCATGTGCCCATGCGCGGCGATCCGCCCGAGCAGCTCGCGGCGAGCAAGGTCCTCTGGGCGATCGCCGATCACGCGATGACCGGTTACGAAGAAGATCGCTTTCAGACCTCGTCGGTCCAGTTCGTCCAGCACCAGCGGTGTGAACTTGAGATCGGGGCCGTCATCGAACGAAAGAACCAGTTCCCGCGGTTCGCCGGTCGGCAGAAACCCCGTCCGCGGGCCAAACCCAAACGCGACCACATCGTTCGGGTGACCATCGCCCGTGACACCAGCCGGATCCCACCTCGGAAGGAACGCGCCGCGCCGCGGAGATCCATCGCTGTCCAGCTCAACGCCGACGTCGTCTCCGCGGTGCCTTTCGAGATCTTTACCCGACCGCTTCCAGAGTCCCTGCTCCAGACCCGCACGCACGGGGGGCACCATGACGAGCGCTCCGGCGAGGACTGTGGCGGCGAGACGGCAGAACATCAAAGCCCAATTGTAACTCAATCGGCCGTCACCCATAACCCGTGGGCGCGGCCCCCTCTACTCTATTGGATCGTTTAGATGAAACAATTTCGCAAATGTAGCAATTTCGATTCCCGTTCGTCCGCCGCCCGAAGGCCCCCCGGATCACCCCTTGGTCTTCCTTCCCACCCTCCTTCGGAGGAACGGTCGTACGGATTGAGGGGCTTTCCCCCCGGCCAGGGATCGCGTCCAAGGCCACCGAGCCTCGGAAGGCCCAGTCGAGTGCGGCCCCGATCAGAGTTTACTGCCCGCCGTCGGCGGACATCGACATGGGCGCGCTGCCACCGGCGCCGTTGGAAGTGTCCATCGGATGAAGGTACAGCCCGTCGCTGGGATAGCCCGTGGCAACCGTGAACAGCACGACGCCTGGCGTCGGAGTCACGGGCGTATAGTTATTTACCCGTGTTTGAATCAGGACCGGGGCGGCGGTGCCCAAGGTCTCGCCGTCCGTCACGGCCTGGATGCTCAGCGTCCCATCTGAACCGTTCACTTGATCCTCGATCAAGACGCCCTGGTCTCCCACGATGCCAAAACTGCCAACTTTCGACGCCACGGTCACCGTGTTGCAGTCGGAAAGGCGCGTGAACGCCTCTCGAATGTCCAACGGATCAGTAATCGACGCGGTATCGAGATTCGTGATTTGAGCCCAAAGCACCCCGCCACCGCCCGGCAAGAAAAACACCGAGCGGACCGCGTTCGTGGTCCGCGTCAGCGCGCAGGTCATCCCGGTCCCGTCCAAGTTCTTCACGTAAAGGTCCAACACCTGAAGGATCGAATCGTAGGATTTCGTGTACGCGACGTACCCCTTGGGCCCAACCGATACGATTCCCACCACGCCGGTATCGAGCATGGTAACCGTCATCGGCGCGCCTACCGGATCGGGGATCGCCTGCAGATCGCCCAAGGATTTTGAAACCATCGTACGCGCGACAATCGCTCCCGCACGCGTCACGGTGAAATCTCCCACGTTTGAAAGCAACGTGGTTGCCGCGGCAACTTGCGGAAAATCAGCGGTCTGCAAGGTTCCCGATCGCATGCCGGAGTTGTCGTAGTTGAACTGACTCAGCCAATACCAGCGGGATCCGTCAGGTGACAGCATCCACCGCGACACATCCGTGGCCACCGTGATCAGCGTACCTGGATCGCCGACCTTCTCGGTCTTCAGGGTTTCCACGCCACCGGCGCTCGCGGAGCTCGACCAGGCGAAATATTGACCATCTGGGCTGAAGCCCACGCGGAATCGCTGCAATCCCATCACGGTGGTATCGTTGGTAATCACCGTATCCACCTTGACCAGCGGCGGATCGGTGACCGAGTCGAGCCGCCCCACCATCAAGTCGACTTGGGTGATCCCGGCCACTGGCTGGATCGCCAAGTCCTTCTGGCACTGGATACTTTGTCCTTTGGAGCTCGGGACGCAGTCGTGAACCGCGCCCATTCCGTCCGCAACGAGCGCGCGTCCGTTGAACATCCCGGGTCGCCATCCATAGCCAGTCCCCGTCCTATCGAAATAGACCAGGTTGTCCCCCTGAAATCCAGCCGCGTGGGGAAACGACGTCGCAGGTGCTGATTCTTCAAAAAAACCGGCCGTCAACTTCAGGCAGTTGGGGTCCGCGTTCCCGCCCGCACAGGTGATGGTGCCTCCGGCGGCGGCGCGAGAAACATTGATCACGAAGAGGTCGAGCCCGTCCAGGCTGTTGGACGACGGACTAATGAAAGCACACCAGCGATCGGCCGTGGCACCAAGCTCGTTGGTACACGCCGGCCCATGGCTGAGCATCTCGGCTGCTCCCTTGAAGAGAAGGACGTTGCCCTCCCCCGCCACCGGGGGCGGCCCGGGATCCACGGTGCCGCCGTCAACCCCACCCACCGCTCCACCGCCTCCCGGCGTAGTCTGGGCATCGGGATATGTGATTGTGGACCCCGAACTTGCCCCGCAACCGATGACCAATGCCGTCGCACATCCGAACATCAAGCCGCGAAAAATCAAGTTCATGAACGGGCCTCCCTTGGATAGCTTGGACCGAACAACCCGGCGATCGCAAGGCCGGTCGAGGCGGTACGGGCCAGGTGCGGGCCAGGAACGGCTGACTTCAGGAGGACTGTGAGGCGATCGCCACGAGTGGGCGGGCGGCGCGTCAGAAGGGAATGTCGTCGTCGCCCGGTGGCGGACCGGCCACGTCGGCCTCTTCGTGGGAAGGCGCGTCGCCGAAGCCTCGTCCCCCGCTCGCGTCTGGCGCGCTCCCCCGACGCGCGCCTCCTCCCTCTCCGGCGCCGGCCCCCGCACCCCCTCCACTTCCCAAAAAGACAACGCGATCCGCGACCACGTCGGTCGCATAGTGTTTCTGGCCATCTTTGTCATATGAACGCGTCTGCAACCGTCCTTCGACATAGACGGACCGTCCCTTGGCCAGGTATTTCGCGCAGTTCTGAGCCGAGTCACCCCATACCGTCACCCGGTGCCACTCGGTCTTCTCCTGCCGCTGTCCCCCCTTGTCCTTGTAGACCTCGGTGGTGGCGATACGCAGGTTGCACAACGCGCGGTTGGTGGGTGTGTACTTTAGCTCGGGATCCGCACCGAGATTGCCAACCAGAATAACTTTGTTCACGCTTCCCATGTGGTCTCTCCTTGAACCTTTTACCATGATGCGCGACGCGAAGTGCGTCGCCGTTCACTGAGACATCGGGCGTTGCCCGGGCGGGTTTCCTTCACCCGGCCGATGCCGGTCGCCGAACCGGTCGCCCAGTCGGTCGACTGCTGATCGCGTGAGAATCGCGTAAGAATCGCCCAGGACTCTCGGGGTCTGGTAAGAAAGTCGTGATGAACAGGGGCTCCCACCCGAGGGGAAATCGCTCCCGGCCCTTCGCAAATCGCGCCGTTCTTTTCACGATAGTCGGCGTGGCGGGCGCGAGCACCACGCTCGGGGGATTCTTGAGCCCGGCGGCCGCGAAGGACATTCACGGCCGAACCGGCGAATCGACCAGCATGTTCGCGCGCGGCGTCCGAGCCTTTCGCGCCGGCGCGTACGCCGATGCGGAAAAGGACCTACGCTCCGTCGCCGCTCGTGGCAACGACTGGGCGTTGTACCTTCACGCGGAAAGCGCGTTCTATACCGGTGCCGTCGCCACGGCACGCGCTGACTTCGAAAAGCTATCCCGTGTGAAGAACGGTCGCTTCACCACAATCGCGGCCTTCCGCGCGGCCGATTGTCTGTGGTCGTCGGGCTCCCATGCGGACGCTGTCGACCACTACCGTCGTCTGTTGGCGCGCGCGCAACCACATCCCCCACCCGGCGTCGATACGGCCGCCGCGCGTTACCGCATAGCGCTTTACGCTGAGGAACAACACGGCAAGGATGCGTCCAGGCTCTTTCTTGCCCTTTACCGGGACCTGCCGGCTCATCCGCTGGCAACCGAGGCGCGCCGGCATCTGCCGGACGTTGGGTCCGCGACCGACAGCAAGCTGACCGTCGCCCGAAGCGCAATTTCCCCGAGCGTGATCGACCAGTTGCGCCGCGCCGAGATGCTGACCCGAGATCGTCACTGGTCCGAGGCCCTGGACGAGCTGGAGAAGCTACCAGCCGACCTGCCGCCGACGCAGGCGGTCGAGCGTGACTTTCAGATTGGAATGACCAAGTTTCAGATGCGCCGCGACTACGGCAGAGCAGCGGAGCTGTTGCTGAAGGTCGCGCCGGCGCTCTCGGGCGACAAGGCCGCGTCCGCGCTGTTTCACGGCACGCGCGCCCTGTCGCGGATCGATCGCGACGACGAAGCGATTGCCGGTTACAAACAGGTTGTGTCGCGGTTCCCGCAATCGCGTTTCGCGCCGGAGGCCCAATTCTTGGCGGGCTGGTTGGACTACAATCGGGGGCGATATCGGGAAAGCCTGCCGGAACTGCACGCGATGCTGGATCGTTTCGGCAAGAGCGCCTTCGCGGACGATGCCGCCTGGTGCGTAGCCTTCGCGCATTTTCTCCTCGGGGAATTGCGAGAAGCAAAGGCGGGCCTGGAGCGTTACGCCCGCATGGCCCCGACCGGCATGACGATTGATGAACGCTCCGCCCGCGTCGTCTATTGGCGGGCTCGAATCGGTGCAAAGGGGGGCGAAGTCGGAGAGGCAAAGGCGGGCTATCGCGAGGTCAGCAGACGGTGGCCATTTTCGTTCTATGGCATCGCCGCGCGATCCCGACTGACCGAGCTCGGAGAAAAAGCCGACGCCGATCTGCCCCAGAAGCCGCCCAATTCTTTCGCGGGTAGGCCGATCGAGATCAACGGGGAGATGGCTTCCGATCTGGCATTGGCGCATGCCGACGAACTGGCGGCCGTGGGCTTGGACGTCGAAGCCGGGTGGGATCTGCAGCGAGACGAAAATGGAGTTCTGCGCCGATGGGGCGAGGCGCGCGGGCTCCGGATTCTGCTCTCCCGCTACCCCGATTTCAAAGCCTTCCGGCGCGCATACGAACTAGGCGAAAGCCGCAACGGAGGCGCGCTCGATTCCGCGCCCGAAGCAGACGCCGGCGTCCGCCTTTGGTGGCAAGCGGCCTATCCACGGGCTTACCGGGAATTCGTCGAAAAGTATGGTCCATCAACCGGAAATCCCGACTTGCTTTTGTACGCGATCATGAGGAAGGAATCGGGGTTCTCGCCCTGGGATGTCAGCTCGGCCGACGCCCGGGGTCTGCTGCAAATGATCCCACCTACGAGCGCCCGAGTAGCGCAGTCGGCCGGCGTTGATTTTTCGCCCGACGAGCTGTTCGATCCAGAGACAAACATCCGCCTCGGCGCCACCTACATCGGGGCGCTGTCGAAGAAGTTCAAGGGACAGATCCCTGTCATCGCAGGCGCTTTCAACGCGGGACCGAAGGCGATGGCCAAGTGGTGCGATCAACATGGGTCCCACCCGACGGATGAATTCGTCGAGCTGATCGCTTTCACGCAGACGCGGGAGTACGCCAAGCGCGTCGTGGCGATCTTCGCGCGCTACAGGCGCCTCTATGGACCGACGCCTTACGAAATGCCTGTCACGGTGGATGCGAAGTACGAGCCAACCGGGCCAGACTACTGACGCGCATCGGGGGCTCGCAGGGGGGCCTGCGTCTTCCTGCGCCCTCCCAACCGAAGACTTGCCTCGAGCGTCAACATTTCGATCGGGTAAGGGCTCTCGAAAAGGTACCCTTGCGTCACCGTAGCGACGTCCGAAGGCCGATGCCGATCGTCGCCAGAACAATGAGAAGGATGCCGGTGCCGAGCGCCAACTTGCGACGATCCGCGCGGCTGAGCGTGCCTTGGGCGCCGGCAATCAGGCGGTCGCGCTCCGCGATGATCGCATCCAGCCGGGCCACGTGCGCATAGCCGGGCAGCAAGCCCGTCAGAGGTAGCCGCGCCTGCGCGGCCGCGCGCCCAATCTGGCCCGTCAACTGGCGGATCTGCTGATCCGCCGCGCCTCGGTCGCCGGCGTGGGCGGTCAAGCCGGCGGTCATGGCCGCCGCCGCCTGACGCCGCGCCGCGATCGTCTGGTCGAGCTTGGCGCGGGCGGCGATCGTCGTTGCGCGGAGCGCCGCGGCCCGCTCTCGCATAGACGCATACTGTTGCTCCAACAAAGCACGTTTCTGTTCGAGCGTCTCACGATCAAGATCCCGGCCAAAATCCCGACCAAGATCGTTTGGAGCTTGCGTCGGCGGGCGTAGACGGTGGATCTCCGCGTCCACGTCGTGGCGTTCGTCCTCGATCTTTCGCAACAGGATGTCGAGCTCGGCGGCACCCGCATCACAAGCCCTCCAATCATGCTGGGCATTCGATTCTTCAATGCCCAACCGCAGATCATCGGATACTCTCAGTTTCTCGGCTGCCGCCAAGTCCGCGCTGGCGACGTCCCGGCGCGCAAGCGCTTTGCCGACGGCCTGAATCAAGTGCGCCACCTGCGGATCGGTCAGCCCCTCGGCGATGACGCTTTGGCCCAGCCCGAACAGGACTCCCTCGACCAAGCGGTGAGCCCCTTCCCGTTCTTGAATCCAGTCGCGCTTTCGACCCTCGGCGTCGACGCGGCCCCGAATGTAGACAAACACATAGCGCAAGGCGTCCCAGGCAGTCGCGATGAGACTGACCGGAAATCTCGAACCCGATCCTCGGCCGCCGACTGTGGGCTCTCCATCAAGGCTCCCGGGTGTGGCGCCCGAAAGTACGATTGTGGGGGCAAAGCCGGTCGAGATCCCTTGGATACCGGCGATCGGAGACCTATCGCGCAGCGACTCGGGCGCCCGCGTCTGTTGCCCACCAGATGGCGAAATGGGGCCGTCGCTGCCCCTCAGTCTCCGGCCGCAACTACAGCAAAATCTCAGGTGATCCGCGTTGTCATGGCCGCAGCGACCGCAAGCAGGCATGGGCAGGGACGACTGTAACAGGGCCCACCGATCGATGGCACGGGTGCTCGCGGCGACGGTCGTGGCGTAACTGATGGACAAGTGTCTCGTACCGGGAGCCAATTCGTGCTACCGAATGTCCATGAACGCCGCCGCGAAATCGAGTTGCCAGACCATCGAGAAGGCTCTGAAAAAGAGCTCCGCCTTCCGCAAGATCGATGACGGTTTGTACGTCGTCAAGCAGGGATCGTCGCTGGTCATGATCAGCGTGTTGCCGTGGAACGCCGATCGCGCCGTAGTCAGGTGCGTGGCCCAGTTGGTGAAAGGCGTATCCATGGAGGTGCCGCTCGCCATGCAACTGCTCGAAATGAACGCGCTCTTGCGTTTTGGCGCCTTCGCGTACGTACCCGCGGGTGAGGTCGTGATTTTCTCACACACGCTGCTCGGGGGTCCCACGATGACCGCGGAGGAACTAACCGCCACCGTTCGCGACGTGGCCATCATAGCCGACGAATACGACGATCGAATCGCCGCGCGTTATGGTGGCCAGACCATGCAGGAGCTCCTCGAAGAAAGCGTCGTCGAGCACCTGCGAGGCGAGATCGGGCCCGATCACTTCAAGCCGTAACCGGTAAGGACCGTCGGGGGATGGCTCAGATGGTTGCCCCCTTCGCCGCCTTGGCGCGCCCTGGTCGGTAGTGCCGGGATCGAGCGGCGACGCCGACTTCTGACTGCCCCCGACCGGGGATGATCATGAAGAAAGGCCGGCGCCCCGCGGCACCGGCCTTTTGTGCTGAGGTCGATCAGCTGAACATCACCGTGACGTTACTGTCACGCGAGCCGAGCGTCGACCTTGGCGAAGCGGGTCCTCCTCGGAACCCGCGCATAAATCGGATATCAGTCGGCGGCGCCAGCGTCAGGCGCGCCACCACCCATTCCCATTCCCATTCCCCTGCCCATCCGGCCGCCCATGCCGCCGCCCATTCGGCCGCCCATGCCGCCACCCATTCGGCCGCCCATGCCGCCGCCCATTCGGCCGCCCATGCCGCCACCCATTCGGCCGCCCATGCCCATGCCCATCCCCATCCCGCCGCCCATTCCCATTCCCCTGCCCATCCGGCCGCCCATGCCCATGCCCATGCCCATCCCGCCGCCCATGCCCATGCCCCTGCCCATCCGGCCGCCCATGCCCATGCCCATCCCGCCGCCCATTCCCATGTCGGCGCCACCGGTACCCGTGTTGGCACCACCCGTCGAACCGAAGGAACCACCCGTGGAGAAGCTGGAGCCACCGGTCGAGAAGCTGGAGCCACCGGTTCCGCTTGCTGTGAACCCACCGGTGCCGGTGTGGCCGCCGCTTGAGCTACCGAATCCACCGCCGGTTCCGACATGGCCACCCGTCTCGGTTGCCCCGGAATCCTCCGTGGTGGCATCGCTGCCTCCACAGCCGGGAAGGCCCACGGCCATCAGCGCGACGGCGCCACCGAACGCGACGAGCATTGTGGAAAGTTTCAGGTGCCTTGACCGGGTCATGGTGTCCTCCGCGGGTGGTGAAATATTCGTGAGCCGTTCCATTGGTGACCAGATGTCCCCCGCCACTTCAAAAAAAAGACGAACGTGCGCGGATAGCGCACCCGAACCCACCGCACCGCGCCACACCCAGTGTGTGAAGGGTCAACATTACGGCGGCGCCATCCCCTCAGGGAGTTGGAGGGTCAACGCGACGGCCACACCATCCCTTTGGGTTACCGCGTCAAGGACAGCCGTAAATCTCTATCTCTTGATCTCGGACTCCCTGAATCATGGCGCACGAGCCACCGAAGACCTGAATCCTCGGGTACGGCCCTTCCTGAAAGAATTTCCATTCGTTGGGAGAGATCGGCTTGTTGTCGACCCAGACGGAGAGGGAGCCGGAATCGATTTGATTCCTGAAGAGGTGGATAGTGCAGGCCGGCTTGGCCGCATCATTCAGAATCATTCCGAGCGCGGAATCCACCTCCATGGGAGTCGTGACCTTCCAAATCCCATGAGTGTCGAGGCCGGCCGAGGCGATTCTGGCCAAACAGGAGCTAGGCGTTCCCGCGTCCACACCCAACGCCACCACGCTCGTGGTCACGGAGTTATTCGTCAGCGTGACGAGTTGCTTAACCGCCTGCTCGCAAGAAAACTGCGGATTCTCGGTGACGCAACTCGGGTCACTGTCAACGATAAGGACCACATGCTTCTCCGTATACCTATCGTTGGGATCGGTGCCGTTGAGAAGATTGGATGCCTTTTCGAACGCGGCTCCTATCGGACACGCGTCGATCGTCGAGGCACAACCGTCCATCATCCCGGGCGGCAGGCACAGCAGTGCTTCCGGAATCGTCGCCGGAGAGAGAGACGGTGGAATTGCCCCGTCCCGCACGCAACAACCGTCCATCGCGGAACAGGATGAGATGCTGGGGAAGTCCTCATATCCAAAACTGATCGCGTTTTGGTGCGAAGCGATCTGCGATCGCATTATCGATTCAACGACGTTCAATCGCGTGTCATCTGGACCGAGCTTTTCCCTGCCCATGGAGGCATTTTTTCCCAGCGCGAAAAGGACTTCGGCTCTCTGAATGCCCCAGGGACACCTTGATCCGCGTCCGCCGCCATCGAACCCTCCGAAGGCACCCCGGCCACCTTGACCAAACACCGCACCCCCAAACCCCCCAACTAGGTTTCCGCCCCGGCCGCCTTGACCGAACGGATCCCCACCGAAGCCCACGCCTCGCCCGCCCGCCTCGAATGGGCCGCCACCCGAGCCCACCATTTTTCCGCCGGTGCCGGCCATCGTTCCACCTGTTCCCGCGACGCGCCCCCCGCTGCCACCGATGCCCTGATCGGCGGCGGGCAGCAACAGGTGCTCTGTACAAGCGCCAAGCGAAGCGGCGACCAGCGCGATCAGGATGACGGCACCGCGCCGCATGGTCTTACCGCGGAGCGACCGCTGGGGGCTCAACGGAAGGAGGCCCGTTCAACAGACGCTGCGCTTCTCCGCGAAAGCGCCCGGACGGAAACGAGTCAAGATACGAACGCAAAGCGGCGACACCCTGTGTCTGATCGCCGCGCAGCAAGCAACCCGCGCGATGAAAGGAAGGTGCGTCGGCAACGTCCCGCCCGGTATGTGCCCGACCAAGAGCGATGTCGTACGCGCGGATCGCATCGCCGCATTCACCCCGTTCACGGAACAGATCTCCTGCCAGGCGCGCGACCTCCGAACGTCGCTCGCTTTCCGGGTACCGACGAATGAAGTCGGATGCCTCGGACACCGCTCCGGTCCTGTCCCCCAGGGAAACCAGGGTCTCGATGACGGAAATGTCGGCCTCGATCCGCAAGAGCCCATGGGGATGCGAAGCGCGATAAGCGCGCCATACCGCCACGGCCTCGCGGGACTGATGCAAGCCATCGCGTAATACGCGACCCATCTCGTACTCGGCGTTCTCGCCCGCGGCGCCGCCCCTCTCCGCGAGGGTTCGATAAAGTCCGAGAGCCTTCCTTGCGTCCCCACCCGCGCGAGCCGTCCGCGCCAGCAACGCCAAGAGCGGAGGGGCAGGAACGTCCGCCGAGGTTGGAGGCGGTGCCGCCAAGGGAACCTTGTGCGCGATCTCGTCCGCCGCTGCAGGAAGAAGGGCGTCCCTATATCGCGCCCCCCCCCTTCTTCCCGATGCCGCGCCGAAGTCGGTCCCGGACGAGGGCTCGGACAGAGCCAGGATCCGTCTTGAGTCCCTGGCAACCGCGTCGGTCAATCCGATTGCGCCGCTTGCGCCGAGCGTGCCAGTCGCAGGCGATGATCGCCCGAGCCGCGAGAGGTCCCGTTCCTTCGGAAAAGGCGAACGCGGCACCTTCGCCGCGCCCGAATCGTGCGTACCATCGGCTGCGGTGCTCGCGCCTTCCCTCGTTCGAACGGGGCTGACCCACGATTCTCCCGCGACGACCTGCGCGATGCGATGGTCGGTCCAGATTTCCACGACCCCTTCGTCGACGTCCACGGCCGCGTTCGCCGGGTTGACGCGAACCCGAAAACGGGTGCCGACCACAACGATCCGATATTCCCCCGCGGCCACCACGAACGTCTGGCCGGCCGCCTGATGCGGCACGTGAAACTGCACTTCACCAGCCGACACGGCCGGACGATCGTTCTGGTCCAGGACCAGCGTCGATTCGGACGTGACGACGACTTCCGTCCCGCCACGCAAGGACAGATGCAAGGTCTCCCCGAAAGCGGTGCGGACCGTGGCGGGCGCCACCAAGGTCGATCTCTGGCCCGCGTCGATTCCTGCCGACTCGGTCCTGCCGGACAGTCGCGCGAGGTCAGACTGTCCTCCCCGTTCCGCACGGAACTCCGACTTGGTCTCGATCAACATGAAGGCCAACGTCGCGGTAGCCCCAGCAAGAGATGCCGCGACGATCCAGGGCCAACGCACTGGGGGAATGCGGGCGTCCCGCTCACGAACGCCATCGCGCTCTTGATCCCGTCTGTCGTCTCCATCCGCGACGGAGGGAACCAACGCGGGTATTTCGGCGAGCCGCGCCCAAACCCGGCGAAGGGCGACCTCGTCGGCCTCTCGTGCCGCGGCGTGATCGAGCGCCTGCCGCAACTCCGCCTCGACTCGATTGGCCGGAGCCGCCAACCAGCGCGCGCTCGCCCCTTCGCGCGACCCTTCTCGCGGATCTTTCATCGCGCGACCCCAGTGTCGGAGTTCTCGGATCTCGCGGGGAGAGGCGGCTGGCTCCCCAAGTCGTCGGCGCTCACGGCGGATCTGCCCAGGCGACTCTTGCTCTCCCTCTCGGCCATCTTGGTCAAATCCAAGCGGGCGTGGTGGAGCCGCGACCAAACCGTATTCGTCGGACATTCCGCGATGCGAGCGATTTCTTCGACCGGAACACCCTCGAGCTCGAACAGGACGAGCACCATCCGCTTTTTTGGATGCAAGCGATCCAACATGCGATCAAGCATCAGGCTGCGGGCGGTTTCCTCCGAGGGATCGGCCGGTGCCGGCATCGGCTCGCTCAGCATCATGGTCGCGAGCGCACTTCGAAGGCGGCGTTTCTGAATGAGCTTGCCCGTGGTGCGAGCTGTGATGCGGTAGATCCAAGTGGACAGCTGGGATTCGCCCCTAAAACTGGGCAGGCTCCGGTAAACGGCCATGAACACGTCCTGGCACGCATCCTCCCGCTCTGGATCGCGAATTCCCAACGCCGACAAGAAACGGTAGACCAGCGCCGCATACCGCTCGTATAAGACGCGCCAAGCGCCCCGGTCACCGAGACAGCAGCGCGCCACGAGCTCCGTATCGGGCGTTCGCGCGGGCGCTGGAACTCGACTGATGCCTGGGGTTTTCAAGTTCTTTGTTCCGGGGGTTGCGTCTTTATATATGTGTCACGGGCTGAGTCTTTTCATCGAAAAAGCCATGCGGTCTCGATTCCGAACAACGCGTACGCCCTAGGGGTCATCAGGACTGGAATTTCCGGCATCGCCGCTGATGTCGATTGCAGACGAATATCATACCTCTTCAGGGGCAAACCGAGCGTAACGCTGGGACGAACGTGGAGCCTGCCGGCGATCTTCAGCCGATATCCCACACCCGCCTCCACCACCGGCGCGAATGTCACCGTCAAATCGGTCTCGGCGTCAACGCGTCGGGTCGAAATCGTCACCAAGTCGACCCCGCTTTGCAGGGTTGGTTCTACCCAGCCCGGGCCAACGGCCAATTCCAAAAGACAACCGAGGCGGGCCGGAAAGCGCCCAAGCATCGCGCGGCGCGCATCGGGCAGACCGAATTCAAGCCCCGATGAGATTCCGAAGCTCGCGATGCCATTCAGTCGTGGGAACCAAGGGGACAGCCCCAGCCGAACGCCAAGCCAGCCCTCGAACGTGTTCTGATCGAGCATGCCCTCTCCGCCCGCCGCCATTCGCCGTCCCCCCCCAAGAACGGCGAGAATCTCGCGCGAACGCGTCATGGCCATCGGGCCGGCCGTGCCAAGGGGTTTATCTTGGAATGCGACCACCGCGTCATCCAACCCCGAATGGTCGTTTTCGACCGATTCATAGGTTATCCTGCTCAAATAGCGTTCCACGATCGCGGCCACGGTATCGGCGAGGGCTACACAGTCGGAGAGTGCCGTTCCGCGACCAGACGCCGGCAGAGTACGTCGCAGCTGCGTGTCGCCTCGGGCGTCAACAAGCGAGAAGCGAACCACCGTCCCATCGGGAGCGACGTCGAGCACAGCGCGCAAGACGTCGGGAAGCGCCGTCGCGGCGGGGCGTTCAGGGGCAATCAAAAGAGCAGGAAACCGAGCCTGCATTGCGTCGGTTACCTGACGGGCAGAGGGACATCCGTCCTCCGGCGCCGTCGGCGGGGCGACGAGCGTCGCGAACACCGGAAGAACGGCCAAAGCGAACACGCTGACGACGAAGGGTAAGTCTCCGATGTTCGTGAAGCAATCGCCCCGGTCCACCCCCCTGCTCCGCCCGGTCCACCTGCTCCGCCTGTTCCTCCTCGTCCGCCTCGGCGCCTTCGATAACCGCTGCGGCTTCAGCCAAGGACGTCGGTGACGCGCGCCGCCAACCGGCGCACTGCCTCTCGAAAGACGTCGGGACGCGGCAACAGGCTGACAACCACGTACGTGGCCCCGCGCAGGTCAAAGAAGTAGCCCGGATGCACGAGAACACCATCCTGCTCGACGAGCGCCAGCGCCCATTGTTCGTCGGTCCGGACCGCGGGCAACCGCAGGATCGCCGACCATCCGCCATCCGATCGTAGAACCGAAAGCGGCGACTCGGAATCACACAACTCGTCGAGGACCCGTCGGTTGTGGGCGATGCGGGCCGCTATCAACCGCCGGCGATCCGCGCCCGCGCGCAACAGATCGTGCAGAGCCGTTTGAACGGGACTATTGACCGACAGGTACGTGTCCGCGATCAGATCCAGGCGGTCGAGCGCCTCGCCCACCACAGCCCTCGGCCCCCCCACGGCCATCCAGCCGAGTTTGAGCTGTGGGAAGCCGCAACTCTTGGACAGTCCCCCCAGGCTGAACGTCAATGCGGCGGTCGATTGGGCGGCAAGACAGCGGACCTGTTTCTTGGTCGGCCGGTGCACATAATCCGAGAAAACCTCGTCCGCGAGCAACGCGAATCCGAAGTCAGCGGCGCGGCGATCGAGGGAGACCAAATCATCGGTGGCTAGCACCGATCCCGTGGGGTGGTTCGGGCTGACCACAACCAGCGCCGCCACCCGCGTTCGAGCCGTGGCCAGAGCATCGTCGACGCTGTCGAGATCGAGGTGCCAATCGCCCGTTCGCGTTCCGTCGTGAGTCAAGCGATAGGGCAACGTCGCAACCCCATCGAGCCGGGCGAGATAGTCGAAGAGGGGATAGCTTGGCTCGGGGACAAGCACCGTGTCCCCGGGATCGCACAGCAGCTTCCAAAGAAAGGAATAGGACTCGCTGGAACTGGCCGTCAAAATCAGACGCTCGACATCGACGGCATCTCCGTTGGCAGCGTAGGTCTCCGCGACCGCTTGTCGCGCGGAGCGTAGCCCGCGCGGGTGGGGGGCATAACGATCGACCGTGGCGCCGCGCCAGATCTCCCCGATCGTTTGGATTTCCCGCGGGCCCATCAAATCGACGATGGTCGGGTTGGATTCCGTGAGATCCAAGAGAGGAAGGCCCGATGCGCGCTGTTTGCGTTCGGCCGCGGCCAGCGCGTTTTCCGTGCGATGCCCGTCGAGGCGTCGCGAGAATCGCGTCTCCATTTCCGTCAATCTAACTCGCCCACTCGATTTGGCGCAGGGCACGGCGAAACGGCTTGACGCACGGCTTGGCGAAACGACATAACGCACGGTATGGCGAAAATGGATGGTGGACCCTAGAATGCCGTCGGAAACATGGGTTTGGACCTGCGAGACCGCCTCCGTGAGGCTCTGATTGTTCACCCACGACTCGCGCAACAGGGGCTCTGGTCGGCTCCGGGTGACGGGGCTCGGATGGCCGCGGACCTGCCCCCCTTGGTCGCCTTTGGCACGGCCGACTACGTGGGCGCGAACTGGATACTGGATTGGGACCACCGCTTACCTTCCGCGCACGCCGTACTGCGTGTGGCCGCCTACTACACCGACGAGCGACGGCGCGAGGCGGAGATGGCGCTCGAACGGCGCCGCGCGGACATTGTCCGCGACGACGTGTTTCCCGAATTCGACGTCGCCGATTTCTCTGGCATACCCGCCGACGAGGCGTACGAGGCCGATCTGGAAGTCGGCAGCCCCCCCTCGCGGCTGCGACTGGTTAGCGAATGGCGCCGAGAAATCGATCCCTTGGCGGCCGAACGCGCGGTCCAAATCGTGCGCGCGTCCCCGTCGTTTCAGGAAATCAAGGCGCGACCCACGTTGCGCCCGCCGGGGCTCGGCGATCTGGAAGCCGCCGAATGGTCGCCGCCCTGCGAGAGCGGCCACGCCCGCTGGGGAATCGATGTCTGGTACCTGCTGACCTACAACGGCATGGTGGGCGAAGGTCGGGCGTTCCTGGTCGACGATCAGGAGCCGATTGTGGTTCGCGAACGTGATTTTCAGTTTCGCGCCGGCTGATTTCTCTTCATTCATTTCCATTGACAGGGCTTCCTTCGTCGGCCCAGATCAGCCGCCTAATGAGTAACCTTGTCTTTCGTCGGGTCCTTTGCGCCAACCGGGGCGAGATTGCCGTGCGTGTGTTCCGGGCTTGTACCGAGCTTGGCATCGGAACCGTCGCCATCTTCTCGGAAGAGGATCGTGTCCACCTCCATCGCTACAAGGCGGACGAGGCGTATCTGGTGGGCAGGGGCCTGGACCCGGTGGCGGCCTATCTGGCGGAGGACGAGATCGTCGCGTTGGCCAAACGGCACAACATCGACGCGATTCACCCCGGCTATGGCCTGCTTTCTGAACGCGCGTCGTTCGCGCGAAAATGTCGGGACGCGGGCATCAAATTCATTGGACCGTCGCCGGAAGCCATCGACGCGCTCGGCGACAAGATCGCGGCCCGCAAGATCGCCGAGGCGGCCGGCGTGCCCGTGGTTCCGGGCACCGCCGAGGCCATCCATCGCGTCGAGGACGCGCGCGCATTCGCCGACAAGGTAGGATACCCGGTCTTCGTGAAGGCCGCGGGGGGCGGTGGCGGTCGCGGCATGCGCGTGGTTCGCTCGGCCGGCGACCTCGAGGAGTCACTGGCGCGCGCGCAATCGGAGGCAAAGAAAGCGTTCGGGGACGATTCGGTGTTCATCGAAAAGCTGGTCGTCCGACCGAAGCACATCGAGGTACAAATTCTGGGCGACGAGCACGGCAACCTCGTGCACCTGTTCGAACGGGACTGTTCGGTGCAGCGGCGCCACCAGAAGGTGGTCGAATACGCGCCCGCGTGGTCGGTGCCTCTCGCGATCCGCGAACGCGTGGCAGCGGACGCGCTGAGGGTCGCGCGACAGGCCGGATACACCAACGCCGGCACGGTCGAATTCCTGGTGGGCACGGACGGAGCGCACTACTTCATCGAGGTCAATCCACGTATCCAGGTCGAGCACACGGTCACCGAGGTCATCACGGGACGGGACCTGGTTCAGGCGCAGATTCGGGTCGCCGAAGGGTATCGTTTGTCGGATGCCGAGATTGGGATTCCGAACCAAGCCGCCATCGAGCAGCGCGGGTTCGCGATTCAAGCGCGCATCACCGCCGAGGATCCCCAGAACGAATTTCTGCCCGACACCGGGAAGATCAACGTGTACCGCCCCGCCGTGGGCCTTGGCATCCGGCTCGACGACGGGTCGGGCTATGTCGGGGCGCGCGTGTCGGCGTACTACGATTCGCTGCTGGCCAAGGTGACGGCATCGGGCCTGGATTGGCAGTACACGCGGCGAAAACTGTTGCGGGCGCTGCGCGAGTTCCGCATTCGCGGCGTCAAGACGAACATCGCCTTTTTGGAGAATGTCCTCAACCATCCAACGTTCTCGCAAGGCCTGGCGCACACGACGTTCGTCGACGAGACGCCGGAGCTGGTGCGTTACAAGCCGCGTAGCGATCGGGCGACCCGCATTCTGCGTTACATCGGCAGCATGGTGGTCAACGGCCACCAGACCGTTCGCGGGAAGGCCAAGCCGAGCCACGGAGCCTTGACGAAGGAGCCGATTGTTCCGGCCGTTCCGGCGGGACCGCCGCCGCGCGGAACCAAGCAGATTCTCGATGAGCAGGGGCCCGACGGCGTGGTTCGGTGGTTGCGTTCCGAAAAGCGGGTACGCCTGACCGACACCACCTGGCGCGACGCACACCAATCGCTGCTGGCGACTCGGCTGCGAACATTCGATCTGGCGCGCATCGCGCACGCGACCGCGCACCTGGGCGCGGACTTGTTCTCGCTCGAAATGTGGGGAGGCGCCACGTTCGACGTCGCGTATCGATTTCTGCACGAGGACCCCTGGCATCGCCTGGACGAGCTTCGGGGCAAAGTCCCGAACCTGCTGTTCCAGATGTTGGTCCGGGGAGCGAACGCGGTCGGATACACCAACTATCCCGACGACATCGTGCGTGGATTCATCGAGGAGGCCGCCGCCGGCGGAATCGATGTCTTTCGTATCTTCGACGCGCTGAACGACGTCGCCAACATGCAGGTGGCGATCGAGGCGGCGCAGAAGACCGGGAAAATCGTCGAGACGGCCATGTGTTACACCGGCGATGTCAGCGATCCGACGCGCACCAAGTACGACCTCAAATACTACGTGAATCTGGCCAAGGACATCGTGCGCCGCGGTACGCACATACTGGCCATCAAGGACATGGCGGGCCTATTGAAGCCTCGCGCGGCCACCATGCTGGTGAAGGCGATTCGAGAAGAAGTCGACGTTCCCTTGCACCTGCACATGCACGACACATCGGGAAACGGAATCACGTCTTACGTTGCCGCCATCAACGCCGGCGTGCATATCGTGGATGTCGCCGCGGGCTCGATGGCCGGCATGACGTCACAGCCGTCGATGGAATCGCTGCTGTCCGCGCTCGAGGGCGATCCTCGGGATCCAGGAACGACGGCTGGACTCAATCCCGTCACGATCGAGAAACTGTCGGTCTACTGGGACACCGTGCGCGACTGGTACGCGCCGTTTGAATCGGGGCTGAAGGCGCCGGCAGCAGACGTTTACCATCACGAAATTCCTGGCGGCCAGTATTCGAATTTGCGCGCACAGGCCGAAGGCCTCGGCCTTGGAGCGCAATCGTGGGAGGCGGTCAAGCGCGCCTACGCCGAGGTCAATCAGCTTTTCGGCGATATTCCCAAGGTGACGCCGTCTTCGAAGGTCGTGGGCGACATGGCCATCTGGATGGTCAAGCAAGGGCTCGATGGACGCGCGGTCCTTGAGAAAGCGCCGGAGTTGACCTTCCCGGCGTCGGTGGTCGACTACATGCGCGGCGGCCTCGGCCAGCCGCCCGGCGGCTTCCCCGAGCCCCTGCGCACGCACGTTCTCAAGGGAACGCCGCCCCTTTTGGGGCGACCGGGCGCGACGTTGCCGGCGTTCGACTGGGTCGGTGCGGCTCACGAGATGGAGACGCTCGCAAGCGGTGCCGTGCAACGCCGGGACGTGGTGTCGTACGCGCTTTACCCGAAGGTGTTGCGCGAATACATGGAGCACCGCGCGCTTCACGGAGACACGTCCGTGCTGCCGACGCCCGCATTCTTCTATGGACTGCGGGTCGGCGAAGAGGCGTGGATCGACATCGAGCCGGGAAAGACTTTGATCGTCAAGCTGCTCTCCGTCGGCGACGTGGAGGCCGACGGCGCGCGCCAGGTGACGTTCGAATTGAACGGACAGCCGCGGTCGATCCGCGTGCTCGACGAGTCGGCCAAGGTCACGGGACCCAAGCGCCGCAAGGCCACGCCCGGACGACGGGGCGAGGTGGGCGCGCCGATGCCGGGACGGGTCATCGACTTGGTCACCACGGTCGGCGAGAAGGTCGCCGCGGGTCAAAAGCTGTTGGTGACCGAAGCCATGAAACTGGAAACCGTCGTCAAGGCCCCGATCGAAGGTTTGGTCCGAGAGATCGTCTCGGGAGCTGGGGAGAGCGTCGAGGCGGGGGATCTGCTGGTCTTGATTGAAGAGCTCACCCCGGTGGCTTAGGCGCCGGCCGGCGACGAAAGCGACGAAGGAAAAAGGGACGATGGGCCAGGGAATCACGGTCGTCGGCAGCCTGAACGCGGATCTGGTGGTCGCCGTTCGCCGGTTCCCGGGTCCGGGTGAGACCGTCACGGGACACGATTTCGCCGTCTTCCCAGGCGGAAAGGGCGCAAATCAAGCCTTCGCCGCCGGTCGACTGGCGTCGGGTGAAATGCCAGTCCGAATGGTCGGACAGGTCGGCGGCGACGCGTATGGCGAATGGTTGCGGCAAAGTCTATCCCGCGCGGGCGTCGACGTGACCCACGTGCGCACCGACGCCGCCGCGCCCACGGGTCTGGCGATGGTGGCGATCGACGCCGCCGCGCAGAACCAGATCGTCGTCGTGCCGGGCGCGAACGGTTCGTTCAACCCGGCCGCGCTCACCGCCGCCCACCACGCCGTGGCGGACGCCGCCGTGGTCTTGCTGCAGCTCGAAATTCCTCTCCCGACCGTGCAGACGGCCGCCCGCATCGCCCGCGAGGCGGGCGCCATCGTCATCCTGGATCCCGCGCCGGCGCGTGCGGTGGCCGACGTATTGTTGCGCTCGGTTGACTATCTGACGCCGAACGAAAGCGAGCTCAGCGTGCTCACGGGTGGCGCGCCGCAGGCGACACTGAGACGCGGCGACGCGGTGGCACGTGCGCGGCAGCTCATCGCGCGCGGTGCCACCAGGGTGCTGGTCAAGATGGGGCGACAGGGCGCATTGCTGGTCACCGAGAGCGCCGAACAGCTGCAACCCGCATTCCCCGTCGAAGCCGTCGATACGACGGCGGCTGGGGATGCATTCAACGCGGGCCTGGCCTTCGCCCTTGGCAGTGGAGCGGACGAGGCCGATGCCCTCCGGTACGCCGCCGCGACCGCGGCGATCTCCGTCACACGTCCGGGCGCGCAGCCGAGCATGCCGTCCCGCGCCGACGTGGAGTCGCTGCTAAAGAGCGGTTCCGGCTGACGCTCCAGCACCTTGCTGCGTTCCTGTCCTTCGGCCCCCTCTCGTGCCGACCCTTTCCCGGTCGTCATCGATCCGTGCGCGCCTCCACCAACCGGAGTAAAGTGCGAGCCGCGTGCTCCTTCCTCGCCCGTCCCAACGATGGAAGGTGCGGTCCGCCGCCAAGGGCGTGGCCAATAGCGTGGACGCGGGCGGGACCAAGAGCTTGAAATGGTCCCTGGGTCTTCTGGCCCTGGCGACGCTGGCCAGTATCCCGGCCGGGTGCCGCAAGGATGCATCCACCGGCGCCCCCACGACGACGATTGCGGCGAGTCCGGGGCCGCCCACCGGAAAGCCATTGCGGATCGCGATGATCGCGAAGAGCGCGTCGAATCCATCGTTCCTGTCGGCGCGGACGGGCGCTGAGGATCGAGCGCGGGAACTGTCGGTGCAAGTAGGCGCGCAGATAGAAGTCGACTGGTTGACCCCGTCACAGGAAGACGGGCGGGTGCAAGCGCAAAGGATCCTCCAGGCCGTGAACGACCGCGTGGATGCCATCCTGATTTCCTGCTCCGACGATCAGAAGGTGTCGGACGCCATCGACGATGCCGTCGCCCGGGGCGTGGCCGTCATGACGTTTGACAGCGATGCGGCGCGCTCGCGGCGATTCGCGTTCTGTGGAATCGACGATCTCGAGGTCGGACAGAAATTGATGGCCGAACTAGCCGCGATTTTGATCTCACGCCCGGATGGGGGCACCAAGAATCCCGCCGAGGTGGCGATCCTGGCGGGTAATCCGTCAGCGCCCAACTCGCGCAGGCGCGTCGAAGGCGCAATGAGGGAGGCTGCCCGGCATCCTGAGCTGAAAGTCGTCGGAACTTTCTTCCACGTCGAAACCTCGCAGGACGCCAGCGCCGAAGTGCTGCGGGTTGCAACAGCTCATCCGGGCCTCGCGGGATGGGCCATGGTGGGTGGATGGGCCCTCTATAACAAGACGCTCCTCGGCGATCTGCAATCCGACCGGAGTAAGGGCCAATTAAAGATAGTCTCGGTCAATGCGCTGCCGCCTCAGCTGATCTACGTCGAGAAGGGATTTGCGCCGGTTCTACTGGCGCAGCCGACGTACTTGTGGGGCGCGGTCGGTGTCGAAATGATCGTCAGGCGTCTGCTGCTGAAGAAACCCGTTCCCGAGCACATCCCCATGGAGTTGATTCGCGTCACCTCGGAGAACCTGGGCACGTGGGCCAGGCAACTGAAAGCCTGGGGGTTTGGCGACGTTCCGGACGAGTACCTGCGCATGAAGTAGCAACCGAAAAGTTCGCCGACGGAAACGTGGGGCTCGCAACATACCCACAAATCCCCATAAGTATCAGCGAGTGTGGCGTATGTTTCCGTAATGTTTCCGTTACATATCGGCTGTGCTAAATCGTCCACATCACGGGTCAAACCACTTTACGACCTCCACCCGTGAGTTTAGGGTGTCGGGCAGTTAACGACATCAAAACACAGGGGGTCTTGTATGCGACTCGTCGCTTCCGCCGCAGCTCTAGGTTTATTGGTTTCCATTCCCGCTTTCGCTCAAACACCGGCACCCGCCGCGCCGCCCGCCGAGGCGGCACCGCCCGCAGCGGCTCCACCGGCTGCGCCTCCGATCGTGGCTCAAGCCGCGCCAGCGACCGCGCCGGCGGCGGCTCCCGCCCCGGCGGCAGCTCCCGCCCCAGCGGCGCCCACGCCGCCCCCACCCCCACCGTGGAACACGGTGATGAAGGAGGAGCTCCTGGTGGATTCGTACTATATGTACAATTTCACCGGGTCGAACTCGCGGACACCACCCACGACGTTCAGTCGCGCCTACGACACTCAATCCAACAGCTTCACCCTCAGCTATGCCAAGGTGGCCTTCGAGGTGGACGCGGATCCGGTGACCGTGCGCGCCGACCTCGGGTACGGGACTCTGGCGACGATCATATCCCCGGGCAACGTCCCATACCCCGCAGGGGCCAGCATCTTTGCGGCGCAACAAGCCTACGCCAGCCTCAAGGTACCCGGTACCCAACTGGCGATCGACTTCGGTCGTTTCAACACGACGGCGGGCGCCGAGGTGATCGAGGCCAACCGAAATTGGCTGTACTCGCGCTCAATGCTGTTCCTTATCATTCCGGTTACTCACACAGGTCTCAGGTTGAACCTGAAGATCAATGACATGGTCAGCGTGCAGGGTACCGTTGCGAACGGAATCTTTAATGATTCTCCGGATGTAAACAGCGACAAGACCTATGGGTTGTCGGCTACCATCGTGCCCCTTCCTACCACGACCATCGTAGCCACAACCTATTTTGGCAAGGAAGGCGCGACCGGCACTACGTCGGATCCGGTTCATTTCACAGGCGACTTGGTGGTTTCTCACAACGTCAGCGACCAGTTCGGGTTGAACCT
>JADGRC010000250.1 GCA_017881245.1 Pseudomonadota bacterium | reverse complement strand
TGATCTACTACAGCACCGAGCGGGCGGGATAGGGACTACCTTCATGCGCCGTACGGGCGCCGCGGCGGCGGTCGCCGGGCCAAGATTCCAATGGAATTGAGCAAGTCTTCACACGGGGATCGACGAAAAGGAGCAGCAATGCGCACACGTAGACGTTGGGGCGTTGGGTTGTTGGTGTCGTGTCTGTTCGCCGCGGCGTTCCCGTTATTGCTCATGGCGCAGGCCTACCCGCCGAATGGAACGGCCCTCCCGGTGGTGAAGTTGACCGGAGGGGGAGCACCCCCACCCGGGCCGGAGCCCCCTGCCGGCCCCAGGGACCAGCAGTCTCAATGGAACATGGAACTGGTCGGCGAAAACGACTTGCAGGGCCGGGCGGCGTATCTGCCGATCATCATCAACCAGGACGGGCGCGAGATCGCCTATGTCGGCCACCACCCCGCCCTGTTCGGGCTGATCACGAATCCGCTCACTGGGAAGCCGGAACAGAACGGCACATCCGTTGTCGATGTCACCGACCCGGCGCACACCAAGTACCTCGCCCACATCCCGGCCCTGCGCGGCTCGCAGACGATGCGCGTCTGCAGCGGGAGCGTCCTGCCGCACGGCGTGCGCGGTAAGTGGTACCTGCTGCGTCCGCAAGACGGGACGGCGCACGAGATCTACGACGTCACCGATCCCGCGAAGCCGACGTTTCTGACCACCGTCATCAGTGGTCTCCAGGGCACCCATAAGAGCTGGTGGGAATGCGACACGGGGATTGCGTATCTCGTGAGCAATAAGAGGGATGAGGGGTGGACGGGCGGGAACCATGTGAAGATCTACGATCTGAGCGATCCGGCGAAGCCCGTGTACATTCGCGATTTCGGGCTGCTCGGCGCGCAGCCGGGCGCCACCGCGTTCGAAGGCGTCAAGAAAGGGATCGGTATCCATGAATCATTCTCGGCCGGACCGGGAAAGAACCGGGCCTATTTCTCCTATGGGACGGGCAACGAAGGCGTGATTCAGGTTCTGGATCGGGAGAAGCTGCTGACCGCCTTCAAGAACCCGCAGAAGCCGACGGACGAAGAACTGCTCACGCCGCAGGTGGGGTACTCCGTCATGTCCCCTGACCAGGGCGCGCACAACATGGTGCCGATCTATGGCGTGCCGATCCCCGGATTCCAGGGCCACACGGTCCTGAAGACGCGGGATCTTCTCCTGGTCGCATCGGAAGCGTCGCGATTCGACAACTGCGGCGCCAACTTCCCGGCTGAGAACGACCGTCCGGCGCCACACCTGGCCTGGCTGCTCGATATCACGAACGAGGCGACCCCGTGGCCGCTGTCAACGTTCCGCGTGCAGGAGACGCAGGGCGACTACTGTGGACGGGGCGGGCGATTCGGTGTGCATTCCTCCACTGAGTATGTCTACGCCCCCTACTACGGGAAGCTGGCCATTCTCGCCTGGTTCAATGCGGGCGTGCGCGTGTGGGATATTCGCGACCCGTTTGCTGTCCACGAGGTCGGCTATTTCATTTCGGCGCCGAACCAGTATAGCCAGCCGCAGTGCTCGAACTCCGGGACGAAAGAGGGCGGCGAGTGGGGCACTCAGACGGCCACCGGCACGTGCAAGAAGATGGCAATTACCAGCAACGCGGAGGTCGACGATCGCGGTCTGATCTACACGGCCGACCGGGCAGGCGGCGGGCTCCATATCGTCAGGCTCACCGGGTATGCGAAGGACATCGCCGCGAAGTAATCAGGATAAGACGGACGGAGCGGCGGCGGTGACGAGCTGCACGCGAAAGGTCTCGTTGCTGACGCGGATGGTCGCCACCGAGACACTCGACGGCGTCGAGGGCGATCGGCAGCCCGCGGGAGACACGAGCGCCAGCATGCTGGAAAGAGCGGCCTAGCCATGACGAATCCGCACCACGCCATGATAGTCGTACCAGACAAGAGTCCGCAGTCATGGCAGAGGGCAGCGCTCGTCAACGACTTCTGCGTCGGCTGGCCGAGTCACCGCGTCCTGGTTGTGATGACCCACAACACCGACTGGCCACGCGTTCCAACGGCGAGCCGATGACCACGGGCGCCGCGGTGGGAGCCCGACGACACCTCTGGAGGTTTCGTCTGCCATGCCGTACCGGAATCACCGCGAAGGCGACCGCCTGTGGCCCGAGTTGCGCTGCCGCCGCGCCGAGCGCGAATATCCGCACCGGCGCACGCGCCTGGGTGTAGCATCGCGCTACTCGGGGGGAAGACAAAATGGCCATCCCGGGTCAAACCGTCCGGGCCTGTCCCGGTCGGACGTTCATTTCAAAGAGGAGAGCTCACGACATGAAACGCTCTTATGTGCTGTCTTCCTTTCTCGTGCTTGGCGTCATGATTGTCGCGGGCACGCTCTCGCCACGGCGGGCCCAAGCCCAGGGCTTGGCTGGCAGCCCGGAGATGCACGCCAAACAACTTGCCATCGAGAAGGCCACTCCGCAGTTAGCGATCACTGAGGAAGTCCTTCGCTTCTCCATCCCCGGCCAGACGATGGGGCAAACGGAGGGGGTTGCCAAGAATTCACAAGGCCACCTGTTTGTGTACTCACGCACTGGCCCCAGCGGTATCGCGCGTGGCGGGACGGCCGCGATGCTGTTCGAGTTCGACCAGAACAACAAGTTCGTCAAGACATGGGGTCCCAATAGCTACGCCACGTCATTCGCGCACTCCGTCCGCGTCGATAAGGACGACAACGTGTGGATGGTTGACGAGGGTTCCGGCATGATCGTCAAGTTCGACCCGAATGCCAT
>JADGRC010000249.1 GCA_017881245.1 Pseudomonadota bacterium | reverse complement strand
TGTACTGGTCGAGGGCGAAGCGGGTCTTGAGCAGGATGCCGACCTCGAGGATGCCGGGCTTGACGTCGGGGTGGCCGATGGCGCCCAGGAACATGGAATCGAACTTCTTGAACTCCTTGAGCGCGCTGTCGGGCAAAATCTCGCCGGTGCGCTTGTAGCGCTCGCCGGCCAAGCTCCACCCCTTCGTGGCAGACGGCATGTGTCAGATCGATTCCGACGGTGTGCGTGCCATCGGCCTCGGCCAGGTCTTCGTACGCAACCTGGCCATGTGCTTCGATGCGCATCTCGAACCCAAGCTGGCGTCCAGCGAGCCGGTCTTCTCGCGTACAGTGTAGTTGTCTGCTCTTGCCGGCCGGCGCAATCGCGAGGATGAAATCAGGTGGCCTGGCCAGCCGGGGAGTTCATTCCGCGCCTCGCCCTCGCCGCCGAACGTATCGGTGACCATCCACAGCCAGGACACGCCGTGGTCGCGATAGATGTGCAGTTGGCTGGAAACCATCGCTGCCCGTCCAGCATCGCAAGAGAGCCCAGGTGTAGGAACATCAGAACTCCGTTCAACCTCGCTCCGCATGTCCACACACACCTGCGCGCAAACTCGCCCTATCCTCGGGAGTTCCCCATCTGTCCCCGCCAACCGCGGGACGGGCGGTGGCTGCGCGCGCTTGAAATAGACGAGACATCAACATGATGACCAAATCACGACTTGGAATAATCACGATCAGCTCTTTGGCCTTCGCCGCAACCCTGGGGATCAGCCGGGCCAGCAGCGCGCAGACGGCATCCACGCCGAGCGATGCCACGAGCAAGCCCGTGCATGCGTTCATTCAAGCCGGAACCGGACTCCTCGAATTCGCGCACGCCGAAGTGGGAGTCTTTCTTGCCTCCCGCCTGACCCTGGAGGCGATGGTGGCGTGGGATGGCACGTTCGATTCGCGCTACGGCGGCGGCCTCATGTACTCCTTCGGCCACGCGCAAGCGGGGCGGCCGCCGCGCAATGCCCTGCTGGTCGGTGCGCGCCTGATGTTGAACTCCACCGCCTCGTTCGATAGCCACGGCGAGGATCTGTCTTCGTATGTGTTGCTGCCCGTGGGATACGGGTATCTGGGAGATTCTGGTTTCTATTTTCGCGCCACGCTCGCCCCCGTGATTACTCGGTCACGAGCGGATAGCGGAACCGTCTTAACCGGCACACCGATCGAGCGCAAGTGGACCCTGGGCGGACCGATGATCAACGGCGCCGTTGGCTTGACCTTTTGACATCAGCCGACAAGGTGGAGCCCCGACCGAGACGCTCCCGTCATCTTGGATGTACGGCCATTGCCATTCGTGGCACGGAGCTGCGCGTTCTAGCGAACCAGAGGAGAGGATGGTCCAGTTGCACATCTACGACTTCGTCCTGTCCCCTCTGTCCGCGTTTCCAACTGACGCCGACCGCGAAACCCAGTGGGAGGAGCGTAAGCGAATCGAAGGGGGCATTTTCGGTCTGAGAACCCCGTCTTCCCCGCCCTTGCGAACGCGCGCGGGCGCTTGGGCGGTGCTTGTGACGGCCCTGGCCGTCCTATTTGTGCTCTGAGAGGTCCAATGGCCGAGGCCCGCATCGAGGAGCTTCGTCAGGAGATCGAGGCCTCGGAGCAGTTGCCCGAGACCGAAAAGGCTGTCGACCTCATCATTGACATTCTCGACGCGCGAGTCGGCTATCACGGTGGCGCCATCGCCATTCTTGGGGAGATTCTTCGCTGCCTCGACGAGAATCTGACAGGTGGTTTGCGGCTCGAGGCGCAGAACCAGCTTCCAGGACAGAATTCGCCGACTGAAATTGTCGATCACCGCGTGCAAATACGTGCGCGTGCCATCAAGCAGTCTGATGACCGGTCATCGACCTTTCCTAGAACCAATACGCGAGACCGGCGCGCACCTGCGGGAACCAGAAGTGCGTGACCGGCTCCTGAAATTCCGGCTCGCAGCCGTCCGGCGGAAAACAGAGCTTCCCGCCCCCGAGGCCGCCGCTCAGCCCGGCCGCCGTCGAGAGCGCGATCCCCGAGTCGAAGCGATGCTCGAATCCGACTAGGTCGAGGTTGAGCCAGACCGGATGTCCGCTGGACAGCCGGCTGTCAGTGGGGAACGCCACCGAGACGCCGGCCCCGGCGACGAAATGATCGTTCGGCGCGCCGAGCGCGATCTTGGGCATGAGCGAGAGCTGGTAACCGGAGACGCCATAGCCGCCGCCCACCTCGAGGCGGATGAAATGCCCCACCGCTCGCGTCAGCGTGAGGCCCGCCAGGCCGACCGCCGACCCGAGCCCGATGTTGACCCCGACGGCGGTATTCGGTGGGGGAGGGGGCGTGACGACGGTGGACGCCACGGGATCGGCGGCCCGGGTGGATCCTGCCGATCCGAGCAGGACGACGGCGGTGAGGAGCGCAAGGCGGATCGGTCGGCGATTTGTCATCGACGGTTGGCATTCGCAAGTTCCGTTCCAGCGCTGCGGCGGCCCAATCGCGCAGCGTTCGCGCCGGTTGTTGCGGCGCGCGTATCGAGGAGCTGACACCCGACGGTGAAAACCGAACACGCTTGATAGCGGACGCCTTCTGCCCTCTAATCGTCGTCCGATGACGCGAGTGCGTTTCCGGTCTGCGGCGCTCCTGCTGGCGGTCGCCGTTTCGCTCGGGGGCCCGACGCGCGCGCGGCGGACGAGGCGACGCCGGACAAGGCGCTGAACGACGCCAAGGACGCCTTCGAGACGGCGCAGACCTTCTTCGTTCGGGCCGAGTACGACGCCTCCGCGGCCAAGTTCCTGGAGGCCTACGACAAGAAGCCCTACCCAGCGTTCCTCTTCAACGTCGCCGTCTCCTACGAAAGTCCGTAGGTGCTGCTGCAACACCTGGTAGAGCGTAGTTTCCTCCGGCTGCCGGCGCGAATAGACCGGCCCCCCGAACGCAGGTTGCGTGCGTGCCGAGGCCTCCACAAAGTGGAGTTGTCGGCACGCGGCTCGGGAAAGTTGCTCGATCTGCCTAGCTGACGAGCTTCGCGATCAGATCCCCGACCTCGCGCGTGTGCCCATGCCCATCTTGCCGGCGGAGAGGCTCTTGATCTTTCCCGAAGCGAGGGCGTCGTGAACGGCCTTGTCGACGGCCTTGGCGATGGCGGGCTCGCCCAGGGTGTCCATCATCATGCCGCCGGCGCAGATGGTGGCGAGGGGATTGATGATGTTCATGCCGGTGTA
>JADGRC010000248.1 GCA_017881245.1 Pseudomonadota bacterium | reverse complement strand
GAGGGCCGTCAGCCCCTACCTCGACGTGACGGCCCCGCGTCCCGAGGGAGGAGGCGCGCCTTGCGCGGATCGCGGAGCCCCGACCGAAGCGGGGGCGGACTCGCGTGGGTCGGATGTGTCGACTGGCTCGCTGGCGTCCGCCGTGCCGGTCGGCGAGCGTTTGATTCCGCCGCGGGGTTTGACGCGCCCGCGGGCCGATCGTTCCCGCACCGTGATTCGCTTGCCCGACTGCGAAATGGTCGCGCGTGATCGCGTGCTGTACGCCCACGCGTCGCGCGTGCTGCACGCGGAATCCAACCCGGGCAACGCGCGCGCCCTGATCCAGAGACACGGCGCCGGATCCGACGCCCGTGACGTCTGGATCAATCCGCCCCCGATTCCCCTGTCCACCGGCGAGATGGACGCGGTTTACGAATTGCCCTACACGCGGTGCCCCCATCCATCCTACGGCGACGGGCTCGCGGCGAAAATCCCCGCCTACGAGATGATCCGATTCTCAATCACGATCATGCGCGGCTGTTTCGGCGGCTGCACGTTCTGTTCGATCACCGAGCACGAGGGCCGAATCATTCAGAACCGATCCGAGGCGTCCATCCTGCGCGAGATCGAGACGGTGCGTGACAACGTGCCGGGTTTCACGGGCATCATTTCGGATCTGGGAGGACCAACGGCCAACATGTACCGCCTGGCCTGCAAGAGCCCCCGAATCGAGGCCGCGTGCCGGCTGCCGTCCTGTGTCTATCCTGGGATCTGTTCCAATCTGAACACGGATCATTCGTCGTTGATTGGCCTGTACCGCAAGGCGCGTTCGGTGCCGGGTATCAAGAAGGTTTTGGTGGCGTCGGGCTTACGCTACGATCTGGCCGCCACGTCCCCCGAATACGTCAAGGAGCTGGCCACGCACCACGTGGGTGGCTATCTGAAGATCGCGCCCGAACACACACAGGATGGACCGCTGTCCAAGATGCTGAAGCCGGGCATCGGCTCGTACGACAAGTTCAAGGAGCTCTTCGACCGGTTTTCGCGTGAGGCCGGCAAGGAGCAGTACCTGATCCCGTACTTCATCGCGGCCCACCCCGGGACCACCGATCTCGACATGTTGAACCTGGCGCTGTGGCTCAGGCGCAACAACTTCCGCGCTGACCAGGTGCAGGCTTTCCTGCCTTCCCCGATGGCGACCGCGACCGCGATGTACCACACGGGCAGAAATCCGCTGAAACCATTGCGCCGCAAGGGCGGTGAAGAGGTCCACGTCCCGCGCGGCCAGCAAGTGCGCCGCTTGCACAAGGCCTTCTTGCGGTATCACGACCCGGAGAACTGGCCACTGCTGCGCGCGGCATTGCGTCGCATGGGCCGCGCCGACCTGATCGGGCTCGGGAAGCACCAACTTATCCCGTTGCATCAACCCGCGACGGCGACGCCGTCCAAACCTCGTGGTCACCGCAACTTCCAGACCCAGCACACCGGCCTGCCGCCATCGCCCGCCCGCGATATGGCGGGCCGACGCCCGGGGAGTACGCCGTCCCCCGGAGGACCTGGCCGCCTGCAGTCGCGCGCGGGTCGCCGACGATAGCGCGAGATCCGGAGACCCCAGAACTCGCCTCTCGATCCGCGCTCGGCTTGTGCTACGTTGGCCGTTCGTTGGTCGGAGGTTGGTTCGTGCGTAGCTATTTTATTGTTTTTTTGCTCTTATTTTCGTCGCTCGCGGCGAGCTGTTCCTACAACTATTCCGCGCTCGAAGGGCCGCACACGGGTGGACACGGGGGAGTCCCCGGGAGTGGCGGAGCGCATGTCATGGGCTCCGGCGGCGCGAAATCGGGCTCTGGCGGGCAGGTCGAGACGGGCACCGGGGGCAGCATGTCTGGAACCGGTGGCGTTGAGGTCGCGACCGGAGGTGCCGACAGTGGCGGTGCGCCGAGCGGGGGCGCTTCGGCCTCTGGTGGAACCGGGACAGGGGGAGAGGCCACCGGTGGAGGTGGCGGCACGGGCGGCCAAGGATCGGGGGGCATTGGCGGCGACATGATGACGGGGCCCAGAATTCTGAGCATCGACTTTGTGGGTGGATACGCCCCGATCACGGGTGGAGCTGGCGGGGGCGGCGCCGCGGGAACTGCGGGAACTGCGGGCACCGCCGGAGCTTCGGGATCTACGCTGCTGTCGTTGCCGATCATGTTGGCGACGGAGGTAGCCGGGGTCAAGCCGGCGACTCACTGGAACGGCGCCTCCAACTTCTCGGGATCGCTCGGTGGCCTCGTCCTTGCTGACGGTGGTGTCACGACCGCGACGGTCACATGGAACTCTCCTCCAAGTTCAACCGGGAGAGGTATCTGGTGGAACGGGTATGCCGACACGCCGGGTGACGGGCACATGATGAACGGGTACCTCGATCCACACTCCACGACCATGCCCAACCTGCCGGCCACCGTCGTCGTCAGCGGACTTCCTACGGCGATCACGGCGGGCGGTTATGATGTCTACGTGTATACGAGCGGGGAGGTCCCCTCGGGGATGACACGCACTTATGGCTACGCGATTGGGACGGTTTCGTTCACCGTCAGCCAGACAGGACCGTCACCCACGACACTTGCGGGATACAAACTGGCTCCGGCGGGCGGCGCCGGTAACTACATCGTTTTTCGCAAGCTAACCGACTCGTTCTTCACGCTGACCGCGACCCCAGGCACGGGCGCGCGCGCGCCCGTCAACGGCATCCAAATCGTCTCGCCCACGGGATCCTGACGCGGGGGTCTGTGAAGGCACGAGGGGGGCCCACGAGGTAACCCTCGATTAGGTGCCTTGCAACTTTTCCCGATGGCGGTCGCAAGGCTTTTCAAGCACCCGAAGGCGTGGCAAAGCCGCACCCCGCGCAGGAAGACCTGGGTGGGGACCCCGCGCCACGCGGGCGTCGACGGCTGGCGGATCCGTCGGGAGGGGTCCGCGGGGAGGGGTCCTCCCCTTCCCGCGAGCGCCGGAGGCGCGTTAGTGGTTCCGCAGCTCGCGGAACTCGCGGCTCGCGCGCAGCTTCTTCAGCGCCTTTGATTCGATCTGGCGGATGCGCTCGCGCGTGAGATCGAACTCCTCGCCGACCTGTTCCAGCGTGTGGTCGGAGCGCTCGCCGATGCCGAAGCGCATGCGCAGAATTTTTTCCTCGCGCGGAGACAGAGTCGCCAGCACCCGACGGGTCTGCTCGGACAGATCCGCCGCCACGAGTGCGTCCGCGGGAGATATGGCGTCCTTGTCTTCGATGAAGTCACCTAGGCGGGCGTCCTCGTCCGTGCCAACGGGGGTTTCCAACGAGACGGTGGTCTTCGAAATGCGCAACAGCTGGCGCACTTTCTCGACCGGCATGCCCATGTCGTCGGCCAGCTCCTCGACGAGCGGATCGCGACCGAGCTTCCGCACCAACGCGTGGGTGGTGCGGGTCAGCTTGTGCAGGGATTCGTTCATATGCACGGGAATGCGGATGGTCCGCGCCTGATCCGCGATGGCGCGCGTGATGCCTTGGCGGATCCACCAGGTGGCGTACGTGGAAAACTTGAATCCCCGACGGTAATCGAACTTCTCAACGGCGCGCATGAGGCCGATGTTGCCCTCCTGGATCAGGTCCAGAAACAACAGGCCGCGGTTCGCGTACTTCTTCGCGATCGCGACGACCAAACGCAGGTTCGCGCGAATCATCTCGGCCTTGGCTTTTTCTCCGGCGCGCTCGCCGTCCTCGATCTCTCGCACGGTCTCACGCAGTAGCTGCTCGGTCATGCCGGCGTCGGCCTCGACCTGGCGCAACTGGCGGCCCGCCTCGGCGGCCTGCTCGGCAACTTTCTCCAGTTCCTCTACCCGCAATCCCAACTTGCGCGTCAACGCCTGTCGCCTGACGGCTGAATCACGCACCTGTCGGAGCGTCTTGCGTAGGTCCGACAGACTCATGCCGGCGCGCTGCTCGCAGTCGACCAAAAGACGCCGGCCGCTCTCCAGGCGATGTACGTACATCTTCAGCTGGTCGAGGATGGGGCCGACGCGCTCCTTGCCAAGCCGGATCTCCAAGAGCGCCTGAAACAGCTCTTCGGCGCTGGCGCCCTGCTTCTGTTCGAAACGGGCTTTCACTCCGGATGTCGGGCGCTTGGGCGCCGACTCCATCAGTTTTTGGTGCTTTCGGAACAGGCGACCGATGTTTTCCAGCGCCTTGCAGACGCGGTTGGTGTGCCACTCCTCGTCGAAATCGGGGTCCTGATCGTCGGCGTCGCGCGTGACCTCGGTGACCCGGATCTTCGCCTTGCGCAGCTGGGTTCCAATATCCAGGATTGCGTTCACGGCGGCGGGTGCTCGTAACACCGCCTTCAAAACCCTGTGTTCCGCGTCCTCGATGCGGCGCGCCAGCGCGACCTCGCCCTCACGGGTCAGAAGCGCTATGGATACCATTCCCCGCAGGTACATCCTGACGGGGTCGTGGGCGTCGCCCGCTTCGTCCGCGTCTTCGACGGCAACCACCGCCACCTCTACCGCAGGGGGAGTGGCTTCCGCGGGAGCTACCGATTCTTCCTCTTGATTTTCTTCGAGATCGGGTTGAAGCGAACTCATTGAACGCGACACTTTGAGGTGTGTTAATCCAAATGTCGACAAAAAAGCGCTGGTTAGACGCATGGGACGAAAAAAACGATGCGCCTAGACAGCCGTACGCGTCAATATGGGATCTGGACGTGGTCGAACCCTCGGCGCCGCCTGGCGGGCGAGAGCATCCGAGACCTTCCGACGAGTCGGCCATAGCGCGAGGACTAGCACCGGAAGGAACTGGAGGAACTCGATTTTCGCGACTCGCAGGCCCTCCATTGAGAGGTAATCAAGGCCGCATGGCGCGTTCGGGATCGGGCGCCACGGCATCTGGAAACGGGCGAAGCTCACGGGCCACAGAAGGGGGACGCCGCGGCTGTCCACGGTCATCGCGTCCAGGAGCGCGTGACTGGCGACGGTCAACCCGCAGAGAATGGCGGATCGCCAGCGCGATAGGCCGAATCGAGGAGCGAACTTCGCCGCCACCAACGCGGCGACGAGGGGGGGAATCAGGGAGTGTGTAGCCCCACGGTGGCCACACGGTCCCGAATTGGCGACGCCCAACATCACGCCCAAGTAGTCGATGTCGGGCGCAAGCGCCAAGCCCGAAAAGATCAACATCGAGCCCACGGTTGCGGCGCTCGATCGGGCTCCAAGCGCGCGGCCGGCCAGCATTCCGACCGCGACGTGTCCCAGACTGGCCATGATTAATAGTGGTATAGAGCACGCTAATTGCCATGTGATTCTTTTCTCACTTGTCCGGATATCCGTAAATTTTGACGCCGGGAGATCCTGACTGACCAGGGCCGAAGCCCAAGTCGTTCGGAACGTGCGAGACTCCTGAAATGGCAAATGTTTCGGGCGCATCGGCGCGCGGCCGTTCCGGGGTTCCACTGCCGCCCGCGGTCTGGTTGTTCGGTTTCGCCAGTCTCCTGAACGACGCGTCCAGCGAGGCCGTGTTTCCTTTGCTGGGTTTGTTTCTTAGTACGCTCGGCGCCCCCATGGGGTTCGTGGGATTGGCCCTGGGGGCTGCCGACACTCTGGCGGTGGGAATCAAGGTCGCGGCGGGTCGTTGGTCTGATCGCATGCGTCGGCGCCCGCTGGTCATTTCGGGTTACCTGGTCGCGGCGGCGGGACGTGCCGCCCTGGTCCTGGCGACCAGTCCGTGGCACGTTTTGGCTGCCCGCGGCCTGGATCGCGCCGGCAAGGGGATTCGCACGGGCGCGCGCGACGCCATGCTGTCCGACTCGGTTCCGGCGACGGAGCGCGGCCGGGCGTTCGGCGTTACTCAGGCGATGGACCACGTCGGCGCCGCCGTGGGGCCTCTCGTGGCCAGCGCGTGTCTCGCCGGTGGGCTCTCGTTGCGCGCGACATTCGGCTTGGCGGCGGCGCTGGGACTGCTGGCGCCTGCCTTGTTGGCTCTCAGACTGCGCGAGATTCCGCGGCAGCGCGCGGCTCCCGCGGTTCACGGAGAATCAGCGCCGGGTGTCACGATGCCGCCCACCAGAGCTGGCGAATCCGGCGAACCTGCCGAATCTGGCCGCAAGACCGTCAGCCCATTGGCGGCCTACCTGACCACGTGCGCGATCTTCGCGCTCGGGAATTCATCCGATGCGTTCATCCTGTTGCGCGCGACGAATCTCGGCTGGGCCGCGACGGCCTTGCCGTTGTTGTGGTTGGCGCACCACGCGGTCAAATCGGTCACGGCGGCCATCGGTGGATCTCTGTCGGATCGTGTACCCCGCGTGTGGCTGATCATCGGAGGGTGGCTGGCGTTCGCGTGCACATATGCGGGATTTGGGCTGGCCAATCGTCGCTGGCACGTCCTGGCACTTTTGATCTTCTACGCCGTTTACCACGGGCTGGCGGAGGCTCCCGAGCGCGCGCTGGTTTCGGACCTCGCGACGCCGGCACGCAGGGGCCGTGCCTTCGGCATGTACCATGGATTGGTGGGGCTCGCCGCGTTGCCGGCGGGACTGCTAACCGGCTGGCTGTGGGATCGGGTGGGGCCGGGGGCTGCCTTCGGCGCGTGCGCCGGTTTGTCGGCGCTGGCCGCGGGGGTACTGGGGGCGCTGGTTCTGTTTGGTCCCCTGCGCGCGACGCGGTTTAGTCCCATACGCGCAGCCAGCCGCTGACGCTTGGTCCGAGTCGCCGTGCCCGAGCGTGGAATTCTGATTCCTGCCATGATTCAGCCGCGAGGATAGAGGGCGATGTCCCGCCCGCTTTTGATTCACCGATTTCGCCCTGGTACCTGCCGTCAGTGCTTCCCCTTGGGTTTTTCTTTCGATAACGCTGCCGTCTCGGCGGCGACTTTCGCGGCTTGAGCCGCGTCAGCCGCGACTTTGGCGGCCTGGGCCGCCGCCGCGGCAGCTGCCTGGGCCTCGGCCGTGGCACGCTTGGCGGCCTCTTCTTCCGACACGGCTTTCAACGACGCGAGCCCGGATTCGAAGT
>JADGRC010000027.1 GCA_017881245.1 Pseudomonadota bacterium | reverse complement strand
CCCTAGCCGCGCTGAAAGGCGGGCCGGAGGGGCCGCGCGCAGCAAGGTGCTATTGGCGGGGGTAGGTCAGGGGTAGGTTCGCCTTGACGGCGCGGGGGGCGCGGGATAAATCCCCGCTCCCATGCCGTACGATACCTCCGACATTCGCAAGGGGCTGAAGTTCATGATGGACGGGGCCCCTTACACCGTCATCGAGTTCCAGTTCGTGAAACCGGGCAAAGGCGCCGCTTTTACCCGTACGCGGATGAAGAATCTGCTGACGGGCGCCGTATTGGAACGCAACCTTCGTTCTGGCGAGCGTCTGGAAGAGGCGAACGTCGAGGTCAAGACGATGCAGTACCTGTATCGCGATGCCGATTCGTTCGTCTTCATGGATACGACGTCCTACGACCAGGTCAGCATTCCCGAGAGTACCGTGGGCGAGTCCAAGGACTTCATGCCCGAGAACATCAACGTGGAAGTCTTGTTCTTCGACAATCGCGCCGTCGGTGTCACTTTGCCCAACTTCATCGAGCAAAAGATCATCGAGACGGAGCCGGGATTCCGTGGTGATACGTCCACCAACACGACCAAGCCCGCGAAGATTTCGACCGGCGCCTCTGTCCAGGTGCCGCTCTTCATCGTCGCCGGGGACGTCGTCAAAATCGATACCCGCACCGGTGAATACCTGGAACGGGTCGGCCGCGCCTAGCCTGGGTTGCGAGGTGCGGCGCCCGGACGGGACGTTCGGGCGACAGCCGTGATTGATGACGATCGCGAGCGTCTGGCTCAACGTCGGCCCGCGTTGGAGGCGCGGGCGCGCGTGTTGTCCAGAATTCGGCTCTGGTTCGAGGCGGAGGGCTTCCTGGAGGTCGATACGCCGGCGCGGGTGAGAGCGCCTGGGCAAGAGATTCACCTCGACGCGGTGGCCTCCGAGGATCGATGGTTGGTGACGTCGCCCGAGTACGCCATGAAGCGTCTGTGCGGCGCGGGCTACGAGCGGATCGTATCCCTCGGAAAGTGCTGGCGGGCCGGCGAACGCGGCCCCCATCACGAACCTGAGTTCACCATGATCGAGTGGTATCGGGCTGGCGCGCCGCTCGACCGACTGGCGGACGACTGCGAACAGTTGGTTCGGATCTCCATGGAGCGCGCGCCCGAACCTGGAGGCTCGCAGCCAGGTAAGATCGACCTTCCGATCCGACTACCGATCCAACTTCCGATCCAACTGCCGGATCACTTTCGCCGGGCTACCGTGCGTGAATTGATGCTGAACCATGCTGGCGTGGATGTTCGCGGCGATGAATCGGCGGCCGAATTCGCCGCTAAGGCGGGCGCCGCTGGCGTCGCCATCGGAGCCGCGCGCGAATGGGACGACATTTTTTTCCAGATATGGCTCGACCGTGTCGAGCCCGCGCTTCAGGCGGGGGGACCACTCTTCGTGTTCGATTGGCCCGCGCCTCTGGCCGCCCTGGCCCGGCGTCGCGCGGATGACCCACGCGTGGTCGAACGCTTCGAACTCTACGCCGGAGGGCTTGAGCTGGCCAACGCGTTTGGCGAGCTCACGGATCCCATCGAGCAGCGCGCCCGGTTCGAATCCGAATCACGGGCCCGGCGTGCTCGCGGAAAGGTCACGTACCCGGTCGACGAGAAACTCCTGACCGCGCTCGGACACATGCCGCCGACGTCGGGCGTCGCGTTGGGCTTCGATCGCTTGATGATGCTCGCGCTCGGGGCGCAGTCCATCGACCAGGTCATGGCGTTTCCGTTCGCCGAGGTCTGAACGGCGCCACACAAAGACGACACCTGCCCGGGGGGGATTCCTGGGCGCTTCTTGGGAGGTTCCTGGGAGGTTCCTGGGAGCTTCCAAGTTGACCGGGGATCACCTCTCTGCTAAGGGTTCCTCCCTTTGGAGGCCCAGCCCGTGACATCCGCCCTCTCCAGTCTCGCTCAGGCCGCCCCTCCCGGGGGTGGCTCGCCGGTGGTTCAGTTCCTCCCGCTCATCCTGATCTTCGGGGTGTTCTATTTGCTGGTCATCCGGCCGCAACAGAAGAAGGGGAAAGTGCATCAACAGATGCTGAGCGAGCTGAAGGCGGGCGATCTGGTCGTCACCCAAGGCGGAATCATCGGCAAGATCACGGGAATCAAGGATCCCGAGGTGGTGGTCGAGGTTTCACAGGGGGTCCGCTTGCGGATCCTCCGATCGCACATCACCAACAAATACACGCCCGGAGATGTAGCGAAGGCGGACGCGAAAGCCTCCTAGATCGGCTCTCCTTTTTTGACGCGGTAAGGACGACGAAGAACCATGGAACGGTCCTGGTGGTGGAAAGCACTGCTCTACGGTGGCCTTGTGGCCTTGGCTTGTCTGTACTTGGTACCCACGGTGGTGCCGGAACAGAAGCAGCCTGAATTCATAAAGAAGCACTTTCAGAAGCGAATCCAGCTGGGGTTAGACCTGCAGGGCGGGCTGCACCTAGTCTATGAGGTGCATGTCGACAAGGCCGTTTCCGACAAGGTCGATCGCATCGCCTCGGAGATCGAGGACCGGTTGGTGAAGAAGAAGGTCGCGGGCGTGACCATCAGCCGGGAAGGTCGCGACGACATCATTGCCGTTTTCAAGAATCCGACCGAGCAGGTCATGATTGACGAGGAATTGCTCCGGGAATTCCGGCGGCAGCTGGACCTCATCAAGCGCGACTCGGTCACGGGAACGGTGCATCTGCGGCTCGACCCCGACCAGATCGAGGAAGTGCGGGACTCGGCTTTGCGGCAGGGTATCGAGACGATTCGGGGCCGCGTCGACAAATTCGGAGTGGCCGAGCCGACCATTATTAGAAAAGGCACGGACATCATCGTCGAATTGCCGGGTCTGAAGACGGCAGATTTCGAGCGCATCAAGACCATCATCGGCCGGACGGCTCAGCTCGAATTCAAGATCGTCGACGACGGCTCGGACTACATGCGGAAAGCGGCCGCTTTGGTCGCGAAGGGCAGCGGCATCGACGTGTTGCCGGAATCCTGGACCGAGAAAGATTCGGGCAAACCCCACGAGGATGTGTACCTGCGGGCGAAAACACGCGACGCGTTGGAGAAGTTCTTCGCGGGCCTCACGGGGGACAACGCCGTTCCCGCGGACCACGAGATCGGCTACGAGGAAACCTCCATGCGCAACGACGCGGGCGAGGCGACCCAAGATCGCAGCTGGCGTACGCTGTTTCTCAAGAGGCGCGCGGTTCTGACGGGGGAGTATCTTTCGAACGCGGACCAGACGTGGGATCAGCAGACAGGCCGGCCGGAGGTGAGCTTCGAGTTCGATCACCAGGGCGCGATCCTTTCAGAGCGCATGACCCGCGAGAACATGGGCCGAAAGATGGCCATCATGCTGGACGACAAGATCACGAGCGCGCCTGTCATTGAGGGTGTCATCAGCTCGAGGGGTCGGATTACGCTCGGCAGCTTCGGCGATCCGTTCCAGATGCAGCAGGAGGCCAAGGATCTGGTGGCCGTTCTGAGGTCGGGCGCCTTGCCAGCCCCGTTGCGCAAGACGTTCGAGACCCAGGTGGGTCCGACCATGGGCCGCGATTCGATCGACAAGGCCAAGTTCTCGATGTACATCGGCGCCGCCGCCGTCATCCTCTTCATGCTGATCTACTATCGCCTGGCCGGAATCATGGCCAACTTGGCGATGGTCGTGAACATGCTGTTCATGGTGGCCATCCTGGCGGCGTTCGAGGCGTCTCTGACCCTTCCGGGAATCGCGGGATTGGTGTTGACGATCGGCATGGCCGTCGACGCGAACATCATCATTTACGAGCGCATTCGGGAAGAGTTGCGCAACGGAAAGTCGCCGCGCAGCGCGGTCGACGCGGGGTTCTCGCGGGCGTTCTGGACCGTATTCGATGCCCACGTCACCAATTTCGTGGCGGGCGTGGTCCTTTATTCATACGGATCGGGCCCCATCCGAGGATTCGCGGTGACCCTCCTCGTGGGCATCATCACCAATCTGGTCACGTCGTATTGGCTTTCACGTTGGATGTTCGAGTTGCTGGTTGGTCGCCGCGGCGGCACGCCGGCGACCTTATCGATCTGATGCTCCGATCATTAGAGGACGCGAAACAAAGGCGAAAATGGCTTCCCCGAAGCAGCAGAAGTTTCTAGAGATCATCAAGCCACACTCGACCTACGAGTTCATCGGCAACCAGAAATACTGGATTGGAACGTCGATCGTGCTGCTTGTGCTGACGGCGATCATGCTGCCCTTGAACGCGTTCGTCATCAAGGGCCGGGGACACTTCCTGAACTGGGGGGTCGATTTCCGGGGTGGCACCGAGTTGGTGATCGAATTCTCTCGACCCGTCGACGCGGGTGAGTTGCGGCGGACGTTGGGGGAGATCGGCCACGAAAATCCCGACGTTGTTCGTTATGAGGATCCGAGCGGCAAGAACAAGAACGTTTACATGGTGCGCCTCGGGGCCGTGTCGGTCCTGTCGGCGACGCAGGCCCGGCAGGCGCAAGAGGCGCTGGCCAAGCTGGGCGAAGCGACTCTGAAGAAATTCGAATGGTCCGAGGGCGGCGACAAGATCTACTTGCGATACGACAAGGCTGTGGAATCAACGACCTTGTCGACCTCGTTGAAAGCCGTGGGAATCAGCGCCAATCAAGTCCAGCCGTTCGGGCGACTGGAGGAGAACACATACGAGGTGACGCTGGTCAGCCTGGAAAAGGAGATCTGGCAACACCTGGACGAGAAGATGGGGGCCGGAACCATTACGGGGATTCCGCAGGTCGAATCGGTCGGTGCCAAGGCGGGCAAACAACTGCAGTTCGACGGCGTGCGTTCGCTGCTGGCCGCGATCCTGCTCATCATGGTCTACATCCTCTTCCGGTTCGACTTTCGCTACGCGCCGGGAACGGCGGTGGCCTTGCTGCACGACGCTGCGATCGCCGTGGGAGCCTTCGCGGTGACCTATAAGGAATTCTCGCTGACCACCGTCGCTGCGATTCTGACGATCATTGGGTTTTCGATGAACGACACGATCGTGGTGTTCGACCGAATCCGGGAGAACGCGACGCGGTTGCGCGATCGAAAGTTCGATCGGGTCGTCAATCAGTCGATCAACGAAACGCTGTCCCGCACCATCTGGACCAGCGCCACGGTCTTCTTCGTAACCCTCGCGATGAACATCTTCGGCGTCGGTGTCATTCGCGATTTCGCCTTCGCGATGAACGTCGGGGTTATCGTGGGGACGTATTCGTCGATCTTCATCGCCAGCCCCATCCTGATTTTGTTGAACGAAAAATACCTGGTCAGCCAGCGTAAGGTTGTGGTCCGTCCGGGGCGCGAGGTGCGCAGGCCGAAGCGAGGCGACGAGATCGAAGCGGAGACGTAACGCGGCTTCGCCGCCGCAAGGGGCCTCGGAAGGCCCCCTGCGAGACCCCCACGGAGTTGCTCGACGGCGAGGCCGGTCCAGCCCGGGGTCCTCACGCGATTCCTATCGCGTGGGGTGGAGCAAAGCTGGACCTCCCCGTGCTGGGATTGGCACCTCGATCGCCTGAGAGACAGCGCTCAGTCGAGGAGCTGGCGGACCTTGGACTCGAGGTCGGGTTCCGAAACCTCGAACTGCTGGCCGGTCCCGAAGTGCTTAAGCTGAACGCGGCGCGAGACAACTTCGTCCTCGCCGACGATCAAGCCGAGGCGGGCCCTCATCTTGTCGGCGCGCTTGAGCTGGGACTTTAGGCTGCCGCCGCGGTGTTCGACCTCCACGCGGATCCCCGCGCTCCGCAGGCGGTGCGCCAGGGGCAGAACGTAGCCGAGCGCCGCGGCATCGAGCGCCGCGACGAAGACTCCGAGTACGGGCTCGAAACTACTCGCCGCCTCCGACATGGCCAGCAACGCCCGCTCCACGCCGAACCCGAATCCGAGCGCGGGGATCTTGGGTCCACCCAAGGACTCGATCAAGCGATCATATCGCCCCCCGCCGCAGACGGTGTTTTGGGCGCCGAGATCCCCTGCGGTCACTTTGATCTCGAAGATCGTTCCGGTGTAGTAGTCCAGACCCCGGACCAGCCGGGGATCCACTTCATGCGGCACCGAGAGGGAACCGAGCGCTTCACGCACGCGGGCGAAGCGCTGCCGCGATTCATCACCCAGATGGTCGAGGATGACCGGGGCCTGCGCCACGAGGGCTTGAACGGAGGGACTCTTCGAATCGAGGACGCGCAGGGGATTCAGGTCCAACCGTCGAATCGAATCCTCGTCCAGCTGGTCCTGGTGAGCGCGCAGGTAGCGGACCAGCGCCTCCCGGTAGGCAGGACGCTCCTCCGGCTCACCGAGCGTGTTGAGCGTGATGGTGAAGGCACTCGCCGGAATCCCCAGCTCGCCCATTAGTGACGCCAGCATGGCGATCATCTCGGCGTCGACCGTGGGCTGGTCGATGCCGAACACCTCGGCTCCGATCTGATGGAACTGCCGTAGGCGCCCCCGCTGAGCGCGCTCGTGCCGGAACATCGGCCCCATGTAGTACCAACGCGTGACGGGTTCCTTGGTCCACTGCGAAGCGCCGATGTACGCCCGAACGGCCGGGGCGGTGCCCTCGGGGCGCATGGAGACAGACCGACCGTCGCGATCGTCGAACGTATACATCTGCTTTTCCACCACGTCCGTCACCTCACCCACCGACCTCACGAACAGGGGCGTGTATTCCAGGATGGGGGTTCGCACCTCCCGGTACGCGAACGCCTCCAGAACCGAGCGGGCCTTTTCTTCCAGAAAATGCCACTTGGACACCTCGGGGGGCAGGGTGTCGTTCATTCCCTTGACGGAGGCGGGCACATCGGACATATGCGGGGACTCCTACCGCAATTACTCGGTCCTGACCACCGCCGGGCCCAGCCGCTCGACCAGGTCCGCAGTCGCCGCGTCGACGAGGCCCCGATCACGCCCGTCGAGCGTAATTTTGACCTTGTAGTCTGGCGCGTCGACGTGTGGATACGAGCCGACCTCGACAGTCGGCCAAGCCGCGACGACGACGTCCAGCGCGTCGGCGATGGGACTCTCTCCTTCCCGGGAGTAGACCACGCGCGCGAAAATGGGACGGGCCCTGAAAAGCTCACGAATTGCTTCAAATTTCCGCCGGAAAATGCTTGGAACACCAGGCAAAACCCATACGTTCCCGACCACCACCACTGGCCAAGTGTTGCCGATGTTGGCCGAGCCGCGTTCCAGGCGGGCGCCGTCGGGGACGTCGGCCATGCGTAGATCCCGTGGATGCAATCGATCACCGAAGGCCGCCCGCATCAGCTGTTCCAATTCCGGCTGCCGGACGATCCGGCGATCGAACGCTGCCGCGATGGCTGGCAGGGTGACATCGTCGTGGGTGGGGCCGATCCCGCCCGAGGTGAAGACGAGATCGAAGCGCGCCGACAGGGCTCGGACCGTCGTCGCGATGTCCGCCTGATCGTCCGGCACGACCTCTATCCTGCCCACGGTGACCCCCAGGGCGCGCAGCTCGCGCACCAGGTAACGGGCATTTTCGTCATCCACCTTTCCCGAGAGAATTTCGTTGCCGATCAGCAGGATGGCGGCGGTGGGCGGTTTCACATCCATCATGGGAAAGCTTGCGGCAGAAACTCGAACTGTCCTGGCAACTCATGCTACACCGATGCGGCTGATGCGTTTCTTCATTTTGGGGATTGGTGTGGTAGCGCTTGCCGGAGCGGGGTGTGGCGGGAGCACCGTTCGGGTGACGACGGACGGGGGACCGGACGGCCACCCGGACGCAGCGATGGACGCGGTCCGACCACCCGGCGTCATGTGCCCGGCAACGAGCGCGGGGCAGACGCGGGGACTCGGGGCCTGCTGTGCAGCCGCAGGCGACTGCGCGGGCGGCGTCTGCTGGAATGGCTTCTGCACGAAAACGTGCGCGACCACGTCGGATTGCGGTCCGGCGGTCGCCCCGTCCCCACTGCCCGTCGGTACTCCGCTCGCGTGCGCGCCCAATATGTTGGGCGATTCTTTTAGTTACTGCCTGCCCGGATCGCTGCGCGATTGCACGACGACCGGTGGTGCGGGGTGTCCCGCGGGCGAAGACTGCGGGCTTGGCTTGAAGCCCATGGCGACCCAGGCGACCGTCGCCACGGCCTATGGTGGATTGTGCTTGGCGCGTCTGATGGCGAACGACTATCTGCCGGCCGGCAGCGTCTGCCAGCCCGAAGCCGGACCGTACGCTTGCGAGAACCAAGGTGGCTATTTGGGCACGGGATGTCTTTTCCACCGCTGCACCCGGGCCTGCGCGCACAGCAACGACTGTCCGATTGGCATGCAGTGTCAGGCAGCTCCGTACTCGCCGAAGGTGGGCGGAGCGGTGTCGTTTCTTTCCCTGGCCGGTCCGGGAATCTGCCTCGGTCGGTTTTGCGGACAGGTACACGGCGAGGCGGGCCAGATGTTCGGACAAGTGGGACAGCAGGGGGCGGACTCGCTGTGCGTGGCGGGCGAATCGTGTGTTCCCACGATCGCCGTCGGCGCGACGGGCGACACGCAGTATCTGTCATGCGTTCCCGCTCGACCGGGCGCGTTGGCGTTTGGCGCGGCATGCTCGAAGGATCCCGCGCAGGACATGCGGTGCGCGGATGACAGCTTGTGCGTCGAGCGCACCGGTACCAAATTTTGCAGCGCGCTTTGTCGGGTCGACGCGGATTGTCCGGCCGAGGCTATCTGTATCGATGATTACCCATCTTCGCCTCTGCCCAATGGCTCCCTGGCGCGGTTGGGCATGTGTACACCGCGCGCTCTGGTTCCCGGCGTCTCCTGTCGGACCGAGAGGGATTGCGCCGCCACGGAGGCATGCCTGCCGGTCGGCGCGCGCTCGGTACGGACGATCTGTCAGTCCACGGCGGGGACGAAATGGGTTGGCGAGATCTGCTCCACCGCAAGCGAATGTCGCAGTGGGGAATGTGTCGATCGCGATCTTCACTCCCCGACGGGCGCGAACCGAACGACGTGCGCTGGAACCTGTCTCAAGAACAGCGACTGTGGCGCCGGGCAGATCTGCCAGCGCGTGGTACGGAACAACAACGGTACCTCCGACGATCCGAGCGACGATGTCGTCGCGGGTATTTGCACGACACTTGACGCACCCGCGCAGGGCGGCGGGTGTACCACCGACGACAATTGCACCGGGCAGATCAGCATCGACGAAATGGGCGGCGACACCTGCGATCCGGTGCACCGAACTTGCTACGCCAAGAGCGCGCACATCGGCGATCCTTGCCAACACCGTGCGAACTGCCCCCTTGGTGCCTACTGCCGGCTCGGCGATCCGGG
>JADGRC010000247.1 GCA_017881245.1 Pseudomonadota bacterium | reverse complement strand
TCAAAGCGGCCGAGGAATTCAAGGACAAGACCACGGCGCCCAACCAGCTCTGGCAGACCGACTTCACCTATCTCAAGATCACGGGGTGGGGCTGGTACTATCTCTCCACCGTGCTGGACGACTTCTCGCGCTTCATTGTCGCCTGGAAGCTCTGCACAACGATGAAAGCGCAGGACGTCACCGCCACGCTCGATCTGGCGCTGGCGGTTTATGGCCGCGCCCCCTTGCCCGTCATCCTCAAAACAATCGCCGCCGCTGCCCCAACCAGAGTCGCGCTGGTGCGCGCCGCCAACAGGCCTGCCGGCTGAACTGACTGGTTTGTTGATGGGCGTTGCGCCGCGAAGCGGGCTCTTGTGAGATTAGATTGTGAGCCGAGCACAAGGCGGGAGGGTTGTCCAAACAACTTGAAAGAGCGCAAGGCGCAAGGACCGACCTGGAACCTCTTGGCAGCATGCAAAGAGGTCTGACAAGTGCTTCATTGTCGGCAGGGCTGATCGTCGATGCCGGCATCGTGAGGGCGCGCCTCGCATCCATCGGCTTCAGGGGCGCAGGATCGCGGCCCCGGTCATCGGATTGGCCAGGGTCACATTTTCTGCCGCCTGGATGCGCCATTCGCCATCGCGGCGCCTCGCCACTGCGAGGATCAACGTGTCGACCTGATGTCGCCCAGCTGGGTGCGCGTCGCTGGCGCTGAGCCGCGTCCAGAAATGCAGGATCGCCGCATCGTCGGAGATCGGATCGACATCAGGCGCGTCGATTGCAAGCGTCGAGTCGCGATAGATTGAGGCATGGATGCCTGCGTGGCCGGCGACGATCTGGTCGACCCCGCGCCAATACGTTGCGAACCGGTTCACGAACGTCGCGTCGGAATGGAACAGCCGTCCAAAGGCATCCATGTCGTGCGTGTTCCACGCCTCTTGGAAGCGTGTGGTGATGTCCGCCGGCCCCGCGCCCTGAGTCACTATGCCCTCCCTCGACGTTTCTGCCAGCTTACGCCGAAACGCTCCGTGTCTTGCGATAGCCGAGGAGGCCGAGGCCAGCGAATCCCGCGATCAGCATCGCCCAAGTCGAGGCTTCCGGTACGGAAGGGGCAAAGGCGGTAATCGTTGCACTGCCCGTGCTGCCCGCACTGAACGCCGCCGTCAAGAAACCGGACGTGAATCGCGTAGCGTTCGTCTCGATAACCAACTGAGCAGTATCTGAGAGCCTCGGGACACCGTCAAAGAAGTTGAAACCGATCGTCGCCGCCGTCGGTCGAATCCACGGTGCTAGGTGGGATCCCGGGAAAATCCGGGAGGTAACCCACATCGGTTTTGAAGCCGGCGAACGATGACGTGGTGACCCGCTCAAGGCTGTGAAAGCCTTCATTCTCGACCACGATAACGAAATCGAGATCGCCTGCGCCAAAAACGTTGGTCGGATCGCTGATGACAGCTTCAAGAAAGAGTGCGGCATCGCGCCCATCGCTTGAGAACGCATCGTCGCTGATAAAAGTGAGAAGGGTGAAGTCGGGAGGAACAGTGAACGTGTCAGGCGCAACCCCTGTATCGCCGGCACCAAGGACGTTGGCCAAGCTCCCGGAGGGAGCCAAATTCAAAAAAGCGCACGCGGCCAATGCGCCTGCTAGCAGTGTTGTTTTCATGTGGGTTCCCCGAGGTTTGATGGCCCCGCAGCAAATACTAGCGGATCGCCTTTCCCTGCTCTCCCGTCAAGGCCCTTAGACACCGCCGGACTTATGCGGATTGAACCAGTTCGCGCGCGATCTCCGCCGAGCTTGTCCAGCGCGGCAAGCCGTTCGCGGCGAAGACATCGCGTCCATGTTAGTGCCGTGAGCGGTGAGCGCGCTCGTTCGGATGCCGAGGCCGCCTAACCGGCCCTTGCGTCCGAGCCCGCCGGACGTGGCGGGCCCGTCTATTGACGGGCTAGGCAGCGACCGTTGCGTGGCCCGCTCTTGCCCTGCGATATCCCGCGAAGCCTAGGCCCGCGAAGCCGAGCAGCATCAAGGCCCAGGTCGAGGGCTCGGGGATGGCTGTTGGCGTATTTTCAGCGGCGAACAGATGCCCCCCAGTGATCTCGATCAGCGCGTCTCCCGCGATGATCGTATGCCCCTTGGCGGTCGGATGGACGCCGTCCCAGAACAGATACTGATTTTGCCCATCAAATGTGTTGGAGCAAAGCGTTTTCCCGGTCCAGCACGGGGCGGTGACGTTCGTGAACCCAAACCCCGGAGGAGGGCCGACCGCCTGATCAATGAGCGCGAAAGTGTGCAAGTCGTACACCCTCAGCCCCGGCGCGATCGACGCGAGATCAAGCATTACGTCGGAATCGAATATGCCGGCGAACGCGGTGGCATCGTTCTTTAACGGGCTCGTGTTGAAGAGGGGTATCACCCCCAAATCAGGCACGTCGAACAGCACGAGGTTTTGGGCGCCGCGTCTGTGCAGGTCCTCCGCCTCCGACGCCACATTGTAAGCGGCGATGCTGAGCGCCGCTTTCGCCTTGGTCAGGTTTGGGTCCGCCGCGAACGCTCCGAGCACGGAGAACACATCGTTGGCGCCGATCGAGAGCGTGTAGAGCCCGGTCGAAGGCGCGATCGGATGTGTGCGTTCGAAGGCGCTGATCTGCGAAGGAAGGTCGATCCCAGTGGCTGAGTGCAGCAAGGTCGCGCCCCAGAAGGTCGTGCCCGTGGTGGCGCCGCCGACCGCGTAGTCGGGATTGCGGCACGAGGGCCAGCACGCCAGGCTCGGCGTCACCGCCCCTAGGCCCAGCCCCGCCGAAAGATCCTGCACCCACACATTGCCATTAGTGAAGCGGCCTAACGAATAGGGGTAGAGCGGCTCCGGGTGGCCCTGCAGCGAGCTGATGATGAAATAATTCCCCACGTCCGAAAGGCTGTCGCCGAACGAATAGATTGCGCTGTATGTGGATGCGGCGAGCGCGGGCGCGGCCGAGAACGACAAAGCGAGAGTGGC
>JADGRC010000246.1 GCA_017881245.1 Pseudomonadota bacterium | reverse complement strand
CTCATCTACTTGGTTTTCCGGGGCAGTTGGCGCGCCCTGGAATCAGAGGCGCTGGAGTTGCGCCAGCGCTTGGCGGCCGAGGGGCGGTTCGACTATCGACCACTCGTGACGCTGACCCTCGGAGCGCTCATCTTGACGATGCAGGAGTACTACGGGCACCTCAGTTTCTACTCGCAGAAAGTGGCGCCGTTGATCGCCAGCGGTCTGCAGGCGGATCGACATCCGGCGATGCGCGCGAACTTCGACCTCTACGCCGAGTTGTACGGTCGGATCTGGTGGGGTTTGGCGCGCATCGGCGGCTATGTGACCCCCTACTTGGTGTGGCGGTTCGCCTTCCCGCGCGACAGCCTCCGCGATCTGGGCTTGCGGTTCGCGGGATTTCGCCAGCACGCCTGGTTGTACGCGTTGTTCGTCGTGGTCATGGTGCCAATCCTGTTGATCGTGTCCCGTCAACCCGATTTTGGAACGTATTACCCAATCTACTCGAAGGCGGGTCGTTCCTGGATCGATTTCCTGACGTGGGAAGCGGTCTACATCGGTCAGTTCGTAGGACTCGAAATGTTCTTTCGCGGATGGTGGATTCGCACCACGCGCATCTTCGGGACCGGGGCCATTTTTTCCATGATTGTGCCGTATTGCATGATTCATTTCGGCAAACCCTACCTGGAGGCATGCGCGGCGCTGATAGCGGGGGTGGTGCTGGGATCGCTGTCCATTCGCACGCGCAGCATCTGGGCCGGCGTCGCCGTTCACGTCACCGTCGCCATCCTCATGGACGTATTGGCGCTCGACCACAAGGGACAGCTGCCCACCGCGTGGACGGCAACCTCCGCTCATCATTTTCACTTCCCCTTCTGGCGCGCACTGATCTGGCTCGCCTGGGGGTTGGCGGGCGTGGTCTTGGCGGTCAAGGTCGCGAAGAATTGGCCGGCGGCCCGGGCAGCATGGGCGCGGCGACGCCAGGGTGGCCGAGGCTGAACCCGTCGCTGGCGGTTCGGACAGCTTGGGTGCGGCGCAGATAGGGCGGTCGAGGTCAGGCTCGTGCCGGGCACGCCCCCAATGCCTCACACAACGGCGGTGATGACGATTCATCGACCGCCGTTGTGGGCTCGCGGGAGGCGCGGGTGGCAAAAGGGCGCGACCCGTATCCCGCGAGGCCCGTAGGCGTTACGGTTTCATCGGGGGCGGCGGTCCGGAATCGCCCGCGGGTGGCGGTGGTCCCGAGTCTCCGCGTGGAGCGGCTTTGCCCTCGTCACCCATCAACAAACGGAACTCGGTGCGGCGGTTCTTGGATCGCCCCGACTCCGTCTGGTTGTCCGCGACAGGCCGGTCGAGGCCGTACCCGACGGAGGTGAGTCGACCGGCGTCAATGCCGTTGGCGATGAAGTACATCTTCACCGAGTCGGCCCGGTGCTGCGACAGATCGCGGTTGTAGTCGGCCTTGCCGCGCGAATCGGTGTGCCCCGAGATCTCCATGCGAATGTCCGAGTACTCCTTCAGCACCGCGACCGCGCGATCCAGGATCGCGTAGGAACCAGGCAGGATGCTCGCGGATCCTGTCTTGAAGTTGATTCCCTCGATGACTCCCGTGAACTTCTTGACGGCCATCGGGACCTCGTCGGGGCAGCCGTCCTCGTCCTTGTACCCGTTCTTCGTCTCCGGCTCGTCGGGGCATTTGTCGCGCGATCCGAGGATGCCGTCTCCGTCGGTGTCCTCCTCGGGACAGCCGTCGTCGTCATCAATGCCGTTGAAGTTTTCAGGCTTGTTCGGGCACTTGTCCTGTGCGTCCGGGATGCCGTCCTTGTCGTTGTCTGGATCGGGACAGCCGTCCGCGTCCTCGAATCCGTCCTTGTCCTCGGCCACGTTGGGGCATTTGTCGTTCGCGCCCGCGATGCCGTCCCCATCGGGATCTGACGGCGGCGGCGGCAGGACGTTCACCACTTCGCGCTGGACGATGGTCTGGCTGGTGCGTTCGACCTCGCCGAAGTTCAAATACAGACCCCCCAACACTTCCCAGTCGGGACCTCCGTAACCCACTTCATTGCCGACGGGAACCTTGTCGCCGATGATCGCGGGCGGCACCAGGATACGACCATCGAACCGCAGCCCGGCGTGTTCACCCATCGATATCTTGAATCCCACGCCGGCGTGCAGCACCCCGTCGGTGTCCGCGGGAACGACGGAGGTGTCGTTCACGATCGTCGACATCGCACCGTATCCGAGGGTGATGAACGGACGGAATGGCCCCGTTGAAACTAGGTGGATGTTGAGGCTTCCGCGATACGCGAACGCCCACAGCTTGGTGCGGTTATCGCGGGTGTGGGTGGGAATGCCCAGGGCCTCTCCTTCCACCGAGACCCAACGGTTGAAGTTCAGAGCCAGGCGACCGCCAAATGCGACGTTGGTGGCGGGAGAGATGCCCTCGATGTCCGCCGTCGTTCGACCGAGGCCGCTACTTTTATTGAAGAAGTGCGCGCCGGCCGTCAAGCCGAACTCGAACCGGTACTCTGTTGGCTCGGCCGCGTTTGTGTCTTGTTTCGTAGGTGCGGCGGCCAAGGCCGAAGCCGGCAAGATCACAAGACTCAAGTAGACCAACCTGAAGAAGCCAAATCGTCGGGGCGCTCTCATGGTTTCTCCTCGAAGGGAAGTAAGTGAAACGCGTTTGTACTGGGCGGCCCGCCTTCAACCGTCCGGCCGGAAGAGCGGGACAATAGTTGACTCGGGCCCGTGTATCCACAAGTGATTCACCTACCTGACCTACCTGAACCGGGTGTGCCCAGTGCCAGCTAGTGTCTTCGCTCGACCGCGATCCGGGCCAGCTCGTCGCAACGTTCGTTTTCGGGAATGCCGGCATGGCCGGCCACCTTGACGAAATCCAATGCCGCGGGGAACGTCGCCAACTGCCGGCGAATACGCGCGACCAGGTCCTGATTGGCCTTCGCCTTCCATCCCTTGCTCAACAGGCCGATGGCGTAGCTCGAATCCGTATGGACACGGACCCGACGGGCCGTAGTCGCGATGCGCTTCAAGGACGCCTCGACGCCTCTTTCGATTGCCACCAGCTCGGCGATGTTGTTGGTCCCAATTCCCAGGTATTCGGCGATCTCTCCCCGCCACTCGCCGTCAATGACCACGATGCCGATGCCCATGGGCCCCGGGTTCCCTGAACACGCGCCGTCGGTCCAAACCTCGAGCGCGGTCGGATCGCGAGCCAACTCGATGCCGTTTTGGCCCGCGTTCGCCTGCTCGGATGGCTCGCGTGTTCTGTTGCGTGAATCGGCCAATTGACCACGCAAATCGGATCCGTCGATGGGCGTCAGGTTGGCGGGACCCGGCCGGTACGACTTCGCGTCTTTCTCGCGGTACTTCATCTCGGCGCGGCCGCCGCCGTCGAGCACGGGACGGCCGTCGTCGTCGACCAGGACCCACACCGCGTCGTTCCGAAACTGCATCTTCCGCCAAGGCATCGGCCGCGCATGTTAGCAGGGCGTCGTGGGAGGCGATTCGTGATAGAGCGGTGGCATGGTTCGTCCGCGATCACGCGCCGGCATCGGGGCCGGCGTCGCTGTATTTTTGGTTCTGGCGCTGCTAGGGGGGGCAGTCTCCTGTCGGGGTGGCTGTTCTCGGGATAGGAAGGTGTTGCGGCCTGTCGAGGGTGGCCTGGCCTGGTTTCCCCCCGAGGCCCAAATAGTGGTCGCGCTCGACTTCGCGCGGCTGCGCGCGACGCCGCTGTGGGCGCGGCTGGCGGCGCTGGCGCGGTCCAATCCCGACGACCAGGCACAGATCGACGAAATCACGCGGCGGACGGGCTTCGACCCTTTGCGACAGATCGATTCCCTGATCGTGGCTTTTCCCGAGGAGGCGCGGAACGGTGGCGCGATGGGCTTCGTGCTGCGGGGACACGGTTTCGACCAAGCGCGCCTGATCGCTTATGTGCGCGATCAGGTGGCCAAACAGGGCGACGATCTCTTTTCTTTCCGTCGGGACGGACGGACGCTGTGGGCGACACATAAGCAGCCGACGGCCGCCGGGTTTTTCGCCGACGACCGAACCTTCGTGTTTGGGGCGGGGGGTTGGGCCGAGAAGATGGCCGAACTCGGTCGCCTTGCCCTGTCGGGGGCCGAACAGAACCCGCAACTCGTGCATCTCGTCGAGCGGGCCGGCGTGACGAATCCGGTGTGGGCCGCCGCCGTCGTACCGGCCGCCACCCGCGCCCTTTTAGCAGCGGACTCCCGCTTGCAGAGTGGCGGCGGCATTAATCGGCTGGGGCTTGGCATCGATGTCAGTTCGGGGTTTCGAGCAAAACTCTTTGCGGATCTGGCCACTCGACAACAAGCCGACGCGATGGCGACCGAGCTCACCCGAGCCATCCAGGCCGCGAAGCAAAGCCCGCAGGTCTTACTGATGGGTATCGGGCCCTACTTGGACGGTATCAGCGCGCGGGCGGTCGACGTCACATCGGAGATCGAGATCAGGTTGTCCGATGCGCAGATCGCCGACGGCGTCGAACGCCTGCGGGCATTTCTAACGCTCGCCCGGCAGGCGCCCGTGCCCGGGTTTCCGCACCCTTGAACCTGCTCGACCGGGGCCCGGCGGGTCCACGCGCCGCGGCGAGGCGGCAGGGGCACCCCTGTGTGGTCATGGGTGGCCCCAGGTCCGTTGTAGTCGCTTGAGGTTGCATGGCATGGTTTTCTTTTGGCGCCATTTAGGGTAGAACCGGCGCCCTTTATTAGAGGCAAGGAGATCTCGTGATGGCACTCAGAAGCCCGCTGGCGCGGGTCAAGGAAGCGTTCGGTGGCAAGGACAAGCTGGTCGACAAGATCGTCGCTTTGTTGGGTTCCGGTGACGAGCCCAAGGACGACATGCGCCGCCGATTGCTTGGCGCCGCCAACAGCAAACTGGTGCGATTGCACGGGGTGGCGACCCAGGTCAAGGAACTGGGAGGCCATGACAAACTGGCCGATGCAGCCGCGCAGGAATTGGGTCGCGGCAAGGACAAGGACTACGTGGCCAAGCTAGGCACGTTCTCGTCGGGAAAGCTGGTCGACATCCTGCAAAGCGCGCGACGTCGCAACCAGCGCAAGGGCGCCGCCAAGGCGATTGCCGAGAAGGGCGCGGCCGCCGGCAAGGCGAAGCGCGCGTCCGCGGCCGCCGCCGCCGCCGCAACCGCCGCCGCCGCGGGTTCCAAGCGGAAGACCGCCTCGGCCAAACGCGCCTAGCATAGATGGTCGTCGCGTGTTTTCGGGCTCACCGCCTTGGCGGCGAGTCGAACTACTCAATAAATTGACCAGGGCGAAGGTGGGCCGACAATGGCTTCACTGTGTTGACCCCCGCTCTGACCGGGTCCGAAGGCAAAACGCGCGCGGTGCCGATCGCGCGCCCGGCTTTCGAGCTCAAGGGTGTGATGTCGTCGCTGACTGTTCTGCGGTTGCGAACGACGGATCTTGGCCTGATTGAACAGCAACTGCGGGCCAAGGTGGAACCCTTACCGCAGTTCTTCCGGGAAGCCCCCGTGGTCATCGATCCCTCGGCACTCAAGGGTGGGGGCGATGGCCTCGCATGGGCGGGACTGTCCACGGTGTTGCGCATGCTGCACTTGGTTCCGGTCGGGGTGACCAACGTGTCGGACGAACACCGTGCAGCGATCGCCGTTGCCCGGTTGCCAATCATGCAACTCGGAACGGGCCGTTCGCGGGAACGGGATGTCGATGGCCTCGTGGCGGGTCGCGCCAGCGTGGGCATGGCACCCGGCGATGAAGACACACATGGTGACGCGTCCTCCCTTGGGGGCGCGGCCACCGATAATCTGGCGGGCAGAGCCCCGAATACGCAGATCATGGCGCTTGCTGCCGCGCAGGCGTCCGCGCCGAATGTTGCTGCCCATTGGCCACCCCTCGTGGTGCGGCAGCCAGTGCGCAGCGGTCAGGTCATCTACGCGCGGCGGGGCGATCTCGTGGTGCTCGCACCTGTGAACCCCGGCGCCGAGGTTATCGCGGACGGACACGTTCACATCTACGCCACATTGCGGGGCCGTGCGATCGCCGGCGCGCAAGGGTTCGCGGCGGCGCGCATCTTCTGTCAGCGTATGGAAGCCGAAATCCTGTCGATCGCCGGCGCGTACCTACTGGCCGACGACATCCCCAAGGAGCGACGTGGTCAGCCCGTTCAGGTGTATCTGGACGAGGCGGGAGAATGCCGGGTGGGAGCCCTGTGAGCGCGCGAAATGCGACCGCAGCGACCGCGTGGCATGAATTTCAAAGAAGATCGGCAAAAAATTTGTGTGCGCCGGCATTTGGGCGCTTGATGAGATGGTTCTGAAAACGGAGGAGCAAGTGTCGCAAGAGCCGCAAAACTCGAAGCCCTCGAAAGTTGTCGTCGTGACCTCCGGCAAGGGTGGGGTCGGAAAAACTACGACCAGCGCGAACGTCGCGGCCGGGATCGCGATGCTCGGTCACAAGACCGTTGCCATCGATTTCGATGTGGGGCTGCGGAACCTGGACTTGGTGCTCGGTTGCGAGCGGCGCGTCGTCTACGACTTCGTCAACGTCCTCAAGGGCGAAGCCAAGTTGGGTATCGCGCTGGTGCGAGACCGCCGGATCGACAATCTGTTCGTGTTGCCCGCGTCCCAGACTAGGGACAAGGATGCGCTCGATGCCGAGGGCGTGGGCCGTGTCATCGCGGAGCTCAAAGAGATGGGATTCGAGTACATTATCTGCGATTCGCCTGCGGGCATCGAAAAGGGCGCGCAGATGGCCATGTACTTCGCGGACGAGGCCATCGTTGTTGCGAACCCCGAGGTGTCATCCGTGCGCGACTCGGATCGGGTGCTCGGCTTGCTCGCGGCCAAGACGAGCCGCGCCGAGGTGGGTGGAACCCCCATCAAGACGCATCTCTTACTGACCCGCTATTCGCCGGCCATGGTGAAGCGCGGCGAGATGTTGAGCGTCGGCGATGTCTTGGAGCTGCTCGGCATCCCGCTTTTGGGCGTGATTCCAGAATCGAACGTCGTCTTGCAATCCTCCAACAAGGGCACCCCCGCGATCCTCGACGAGCTGACGGACGTCGCGCAGGCTTATCTGGATGTCGTATCCCGGTTCCTCGGGGAGGAGCGGCAACATCGTTTCATCGAGGAAGAGAAGCGCGGATTCTTACGCCGCATCTTTGGTTAAGCGCGAGGAAAACACCGAGCCGCAGAGGTCACGATGGCGTTCCTGAGCTACTTCCGCCGATCCCCCAAAACTGCCTCCCTGGCAAAAGACCGCCTGTCGGTCATCGTCGCGCGCGAACGCGCCACGACGCGCGGGGGCCCCGACTACTTGCCCCAGCTGCAGCAGGAATTGCTGGCGGTGTTGGCCAAGTACGAGAATATCGACCTGCAACACGTGTCCGTAAACCTGGACAAGACCGGCGCGTTCGAGGTCCTCGAACTGAATATCGTCTTGCAGGATCCCGGCAAACCCGTGACGATCGCCCCGCAAAAGTTGATGGCGTAAGAATCGCCCTGCGCTCGCGAACTCACGCCCCTTAAGCTGATGTCAGCCGGGCTCCTGCCGGACTCCAGCCGGGCTGCCGGACTTGACCCCTAGTTAGTAAGGGGGCGGGGATGTCGGGCTCCAACGCTGGTTGCTGGATCTTGGACCATGCTGATACGCTGCCGCGCGTGCGCTGGAGCGTTGGACCGTTTGGGGTCAAGGACCTCTTCACTCTCGTCAATCTGCTTGGGGGTGTGGCCGGAATTCAGTTCGTATTCGACCAGCGTCCCGATCTGGCGGGCGCGGCGTTGCTTGTCGGCTACCTGTTCGGGGACACCCTGGACGGGATCGTCGCCCGCCTGACCAACACCTCGAACAGGTTCGGCAGCGAGCTCGACACCGCGACCGATCATTTCGTTCAGGCCATCGTTCCAGGGCTGATCGTCTTCGCCGTCTACACGCACGGGGGACACCGGGGCGCCGGGTTCGCGTTGCTCGCGATTGTCGTGACCTGCGCCACTGTGCGTCAAGCGCTGTTCTCGGTGGCCAAGATGGGCGATCCCTTGATGTATTGTGGGTTGCCGCGAACGATCAGCGGCTACGCCTCCATGGCATTCGTGTTGTCGCGTTTCTTCTTCCGCCAGAATGACGCATCTTTCGCCGCCGGCTCGCTCGTCATCAGCGCACTGTCAATCATGGGCCTTTTACCGATTCCCTACATGACCCACCGGGGCGCGCGCCGAATGCAGGCCTACGTCAAGGTGTTGGTCGGCTGCACGCTGGCTACGTCCGTTCTGGCCTTCGCCGTGAAGCGCGAATACGCGTTTGACGTGCTGTTCTTCTGGTTGATGGGCTACGTGACATTGGGGTGGGTACCGCTTCGCGCCGATGAGCGGAAGGCTTTCTTCGTCCGCTATCGGGAATGGGCCACGGAAGTCAGTCGTGCCTAGCCAAACTGCGGCTGATGCGCGCGGCCACCCACACCCCGATGACCCTCCATAACCTCGATTCCATGGCCTGGGCCTCTTTGAGCGGCGCCAGTCGCTGTGATAGTTTCGACCCTTCGATGTCCACGTCGCCAGTTTCCATGGAGCGGCCGGCTCCGGAGCCTGCCGCGACCCTAGATTTGCTCGCGGGAGGGCAGCTCGCGTTTGAACGCATCTGGCGTCGCATTGATGAAGCGCGGCGAAGCATCCATGTCCGCTGCTTTGACTGGCGCGACGACGAGACCGGGCAAAAGACGGCCCACGCTCTGTTGCGCGCGGCGGACCGGGGGGTCGCGATAACGATCCTAAAGGATCGAGTCGCCATGCATTACGAGTATCTGGAGGCGACCCACCAGAGCTTTTTCCACAAGAAGGTCGCGCTGGTCCCGCGCCTGTCGACGTGGTTCCTGATGACCGGCTACGGCCGCTGGGGGTCGCTGCGGCAGCGCCACAGTCCGTTGGCCGATGCGTTGGTCGCGCACAAGAACGTGAGCGTTGCCCGTGACGAAAAGCGCTTCGATCACGCGAAGCTGTTCGTGTTTGACGACGAGCGGGTCATCGTCGGCGGGATGGGCATAGGCGACGATTTTCGGCTCGTCAACGTCGACTTCATGGTCGAGGTGTCGGGGGCGGATGCCGCCGCGCGGCTCGCCGATCGTTACGCGGGGCGCGTGCCCTTCGATCCAGGTCGGTCGTTCGATTACTTGTTGCATTCGTTTCAAGGAACGGCATTGGACGGCGACGGCGATTCGCTAGCCGACCAGCGCCTGAGACTGATCGACAGCGCGCGTAACAGGTTGACCGTCGAAATGGCGTATCTGGGCGATGACCGCTGCACCGACGCTTTGGTGAGCGCCGTGAGGCGCGGCGTCTTGGTCACCATCCTGACCTCGGCCCGCGCGAGCGTGATCGCCGATCTGAACCTTTACACCTGTGATCAGCTTTTGCAGCGAACGCGAAACGCCGACAACCTGCGAATCATCCTGCACCCTCGCATGGTGCACGGGAAAGCCATCGTAATTGACGGCGAATGGGTCGACATTGGCTCGACGAACTTCACGCCGCTGTCTCACGGCGGGTATGAAGAGGTCAACCTTTACTGTCACGACCGACGTTTCGCTCGGGAGGTCGAGGACGCCATCGCCCGAGACATCCAGGAGGGCAGTCCTGCCGGGGCTCGGGTTCCCTACCGCGGTGCCTACGCCTGGGTAGAACGTGCCATCGTCGCGCGCCAACTACGCAAGACCCAGAGGCGTGTGCCGCACTCGGGCCAACGGGGTGGCAACCAATAGAGCTCCCGCCGCGAGGACCTCGGTCACGAGACGGCGAGCGGCCGGAGCGGCAACACATCGGATGCCGATCCTTGCCCGTCGCCCCCGCCCGCGGGTACTCGATCCCTTCAACGCGAAAGCGCGCGATGGGGTCGCAGGTTGGTCGTCAGGTCGGACGCAGTCGAAACGACTCGGGCAACAGGGCCCCCAGGCGATGATTGGTGGCGGTGCCTGTCGGTGACGCCAATACGACCAGGGTTTGTTCGTCGCCAAACTCGGCCAACACCTGACGGCAGGCACCACAGGGAGTCGCCGGTGGTTTTGTCGAGGTCACGACGGCGATCGCTCGAATGCGTCTCGCGCCTCCCACGACCGCGGCCGCGATGGCGTTTCTTTCCGCGCAAACGGTTAGACCATAGGAAACATTCTCGACGTTGCACCCGACATGCACACGGTCCTGGTCGTCCAGGATCGCGGCGCCGACGCGAAAGTGGGAGTAGGGCGCGTGTGCGTGGCGGCGCGCGGCGCGTGCCGCGGCAACTAGGGTCTGTCGAGCCGGAGCGCCGATGCTGGGTCGCCCCGCGACCGCGCGGCGTGCAGCTTTCATCGGTCACCCGGGCCGGTCGGCAGTCGCCGGATCACGTCGAATACCAAACGGCCAAGGGCGCTCGCCGCAGCGTTCGCGGCCCGGGTTACGTCGTCGTGCCGCAGCGTCTGGTCGACGACCCCGGCGGCGTGATTGGCGACGATCGAGAATCCGAGCACCGCCATGCCCGCGTGCCGCGCCGTGATCACCTCATGGACGGTCGACATGCCCACCAGACCCGCTCCCAGGGTCCGCAACATGCGGACCTCCGCCGGAGTCTCATATGACGGCCCCGCCATTCCCGCGTAAACGGCTTCCTGCAACGGATACCCCAGAATGTCGCCGGCCGCCGCCATCGCGATGTGGCGCAGCCCCGGAGAATAGGCGGCCGTCATGTCCACGAAACGCGGGCCCAGCCGTTCGTCATTCGGTCCCGAAAGCGGGGAGGTGCCCGTGAGGTTCAGATGATCCGAAATGGCGACGATTTCGCCCGGACGCATGGCGGGATCGATGCCCCCCGAGGCGTTCGTGACAATCAGGGTCCGCGCGCCGAGCGCTGCCGCCACGCGCACGCCAAAGCCCACCTCGCTTGCGTCGTAGCCTTCGTATCCGTGAACCCGTCCGCAGAGAATCAACGTCTTCCGGCCGTGGACGCGTCCGGCCACTACGCGTCCGGGATGTCCGGCGACCGTCGTTCGGGGAAATCCCGGCAGCGTCGCGAAGGGCGCCTGGCGCGGCCCCTCGATGCCGTCGGCGATGGCGGCCAGCCCCGAACCCAGAATCAACGCGACCTCCGCGCCGTCGGCGTCCAGGCGTTCCGACAGCGCCGCCGCGCCCGCGCGTACGCGATCGACAAAGGTGGTCGAGAGGTTCATCGCGTCCCCGATCCTCGCGTCGCGGCCGAGACCCCGCGCAGAAAATCGACCACGGCGTGGTTGAAATCAGCCGGGGCTTCGATGTTTGACAGGTGACCGGCCCGCTCGATCTCGGTGAATCGCGCTCGAGGAATTGCCCCGGCGATCTCGCGCATCTGGCCGGGAGGTGATACCTGGTCCTCGGCGCCGACCAAGACTAGGGTGGGACAAGCGATCTGCGTCAGCTCGTGGGTGCGATCGGGCCGGTCGCGCAAAGCCGCGATCGCCGTCGTCAGCGTGTGCTCGCGCCTTTCGGCCAGCCCGAACAGGCGCTCCAGCAACTGCGGGGATGCCTGCGGGCTCACCAGCCTGGGCAAGGACTGCCGCAGGTAGGCGTCGACGCCTCTTTCGGCAATGGTGTCGAGCGCGACGGCGCGGCCCCGGCGGGATTCGGGGCCGTCGGCGTCGGCCCGGGTGTCGGCCAGGGCCAGCGCCCAGATTCGTTCGGGAAAGCGGTGGGCAAGGGCCAGCGCGACGTAGCCGCCCATCGACAGTCCGACCAACGCGGCGGTCTCGATCTTCAACGCCTCGATCAGCTCGGCGGCCAGGTCGCCAAGCTGTTCGATGGACAGAATGTTCGGCGGGGCTGGCGAGTCACCAAAACCAGGGTAATCGAGGGTAATTACGCGATAGCCCGCGTTGATCACGGGCTGGATATTGTCCGCCCAGATCCGGCCATCGAAGGGAAAGGGATGCAGCATCAAGACGGCCGCGCCCGCCCCCTGATCGTCGAACGCGATATGAACATCGCCGATTCGTTCTTGCCTCTGCACGCTTCGGATTCTACGCCAGAACTCGCGCTACGAGCAGTCGGCGCCGAGCCTACATCGAGCCGACACTCAGCTGATGGTCTCCAACACCAACGATGTCGGATGCACCGGCACCCTCTTGGGGCCGACCACGAAGGCCGGTTCCAGCAACGGGCGGGCGGCTGACCAGCGGGCGTCATCGGCGAAGCGCACGGTGGCCAGAGGATCACCCCGTTCGACCCGATCCCCGACTTTTCGATCCAACTCGATTCCCACCCCCGGGTTCACGAGATCCTCCTTGCGCAGCCGGCCGGCACCCAAGATTGTGGTGCCTCGGCCCAAAAGGCCGGCGTCCAGACGCGCGAGCCAGCCGGATGTCCGCGCTCGAATGATCTTGACCCGGGGCGCCTGCGGAAGTCGGCTCGGGTCGTCTATGACGCGCAAGTCGCCGCCCTGGAGCGCGACACACTTTCGCAGACGCTCAAGTCCCGCGCCCGACGCGATGGCAGCCTCGATCAGTGTGGCGCCGTTTCTCCTATCGGGGACGCGGCCACCAAGCACCAGCATCTCGGCGCCGAGGCGCACGGTAAGAGCGCGGGTATCCGCGGGCCCGTCGCCGCGCAGGACCTCGATCGCCTCGCGGAGCTCACAGGCGTTTCCCACGGCCCGACCGATGGGTTGATCCATCGCGGTCAGCAAGGCGATGACGCGTAGCCCAGCGCGTCCGCCGAGATCGACGATCGTTCGGGCCAGCGCGCGCGCGCGGCCACGCTCGGGTAAGAACGCGCCGCAGCCCACCTTGACGTCCATGACCAATGCATCCGCGCCCTCGGCGATCTTCTTTGCAAGGATGGACGATGCGATGAGCGGGATGGATTCCACCGTCGCCGTCGCGTCCCGCAGCGCGTACAGCAAGCGGTCCGCCGGGGCGAGCCGCGCGCTTTGCCCGGCCAGAACCAAGCCGGCCTTTGCCAACACGCGCTCGAATTCGCGGGGCTCGAGCGCGGTTCTGAATCCCGGAATCGACTCCAACTTGTCCAGGGTGCCGCCCGTATGTCCTAGCGATCGTCCCGACATCATCGGTACGGGGACATCACAGGCGGCGACGAGCGGCGCCAAGCATAGGGAGATCTTGTCACCGACACCGCCGGTCGAGTGTTTGTCCACCTTGATGCCGGGGATGCGGTCGAGCCGAAGGCGGTCACCCGACGCGACCATGGCGTCCAGCCAGGTGGCGAGCTCGCGCGGCGAAAGTCCCCGCCAGACGATGGCCATCAACAGCGCGGAGATCTGGTAGTCCGGGATCACGCCCCGGCTTGCGCCGTCGACGATCGTCCGCAATGCGCCGTCGTCCAATTCACCGCCGTCGCGCTTGCAGGCGATCCATGTCGGCATTGGTAGCGGCCCATTCCGCTCGGCGGGGCGCCCGCGCTTCTTGCTCGTTCGGCTGCGGGAAGTTCGGGCGCGGGACGCTCGGGCGCGGGCACTCACGAACGATCCTCATTCACGGGCTCAATCGCCTCCACCGCCATGAGGGGGTGTCCCCCCTCATAGCCTCCCCGCAGGCCGTCAACGCCAGCATGGCGCGGGGTCCCCACGCAGGTCTTCCTGCGTGGGGTGCGGCTTTGCCGCGCCTGCCGGTGCTCGGAAGAGCGTTGCAATCGCCATTCGGAAAAGTTGCCTCGAGGCGGCCTTGGTTCTCGCACCTGCGGCATGTCGCGAAACATCTCAGTAGTATTGCGGATCCTCGGCGTAGTTTTCGAATTTCGTGAACGCCTTGAAGAAAGTCAACTTGACCGAACCGGTGCCCCCATTGCGGTGCTTTCCAACGATGATCTCCGACACGGTCGTCGGGCTGGAATCCATGGCGGCGTCGCCAGCGTCCTCGCGGTGGATGAACAAAATCATGTCCGCGTCCTG
>JADGRC010000245.1 GCA_017881245.1 Pseudomonadota bacterium | reverse complement strand
CGACACATCAACTACATTCCCCAGATGACCTTCCCGAGGCCGCTCGTGGGTCCTCAGGGAGGCCCACACACCGGGCGGGTACTCATTTCCATTCTTCAGGCTCATGGCATGATGGTCGACTCGTTTGGCTTGGCAACCGGCGGCCCACTGCCGGAACTGATGGCGTAGGTTTGGAGAGGGGACCTCGCCGTCCGCCTTGGCGCTGCTATTGGGCGCTCGGCGTCGGTGTCCGGGCACAGCGGAAGCCGCGAACCTGATCGGGAAACTTCGCATCGAAGCCATAGCGGAACGCGGAGCGCAGGGAGCTCGGATCGTCGAACTTGAAGTCCCCCCCCCGAAAAACGCGAGCCTCGTCTGCGGCGACCGCCAAGTTGGCGCAGTTGTCGCAAGCCTCGCCCGTGTATGTGCCGCTCACATCCAGTGTCCATTCCCACAAACTTCCGGCGAGATCGAGATGTCCAAAGCGGCCGGCTCCCGCAGGCACGCTACCAACCGGCGGCAGGTCCGCGTCCGAACACTGCATCAGTCCATCAAACAGACAGCCGTAGACGGCCCGCTCCTGCGATGGCGGATCGTTGCCCCACGGGTAGGTGCGTTGTTCATCGCCTCCCGACGCGGCGTACTCCCATTCCGCCTCGGTCGGCAAACGCTTGCCTTCCCAGATGCAGAACGCGAACGCCTGATACCAGGTCACGCAGCCGATGGGACGAGCCTCCGAATCTCCGACGTCGGGCGTCCATGCCCCTCCGCATTCGCTGATCGAGAACCTGATATCAGAGCTTCTTTCACCGTCCCACGCCGATTGCCAACCGCTTCCCGAAATCAAGGGATGCGCTCCCGCCCCTTCAGCAAAACCGGCGTCCGCGTACGCGTCGAGAAATCTGCGAAATCGTCCCACGGTGACCTCGTACTTATCCATCAGGAACGGCGCGACCGTCGCGCTGTGTCTGGGGCGTTCGTTGGCAAAGCCCATGTCGTCGGCCGACCCAGCCATGAAGGTGCCGCCCGGAACGGCACTCTCGTCGGAACATGGAGGCGAGTACCCATCGGCGGCGCAAGGATGCGCCAAGACGACAAGCGTGAACATCGCCTGCGCGATCTGCCGAAGGCCTCCTTGCTCCAAAACCTCGAGTGTGATGGCATACGAACCCACGAACGAGGGCGAGAAGGAGACACGAAATGCGCCGGGGTTCGGGTCCAGGCTCAGATATCTTCCGGTCGAATCCTGGACGTTCCAGAAGACCGATATGGCCTTGCCCTCCGGGTCGGAGCTGTCCGCCGCCGACAAGTACACGGTCGACCGGGGCGTCGGAGCATCGAGCGGCGGTATCGTCGGTGCGTACGGATAGTCGCCATCGTCTCGAGGCGTCTGCAATTGGAAACGAATTCTCGGCACAGGGGGCAGGTCGACGGTCACTTGAGCGCAGGCGTCTCCTTGCTGAGCGCAGCCCGCGTCACATGTCCCACCACCCACGCAATCCAAGGATGGCTTCGAGGCGATGTCGCTCAAGCACCCGTCGAACAAGACCAATGTGGCCATCGCGTGCACCCAGAACCCGGATCCCCCGGGGGGTTGGATCTTCGCCGCCCGCTTCAACCGTCGATCAGGAGATCCCGTGTCCATGGGAGGTGTCCCGGCGGGTTGAAAGGCTGACTGAGGCATCTTGTCGGGCATCTTGCGAGGAGAAGGTGAGCCGAGCGTGCCGTGTGCCCTCGCGGTGGCGGCGTCAAGGACCCGCAGGGCAGCGAACGGCCGAACTCATCTTTTCCCAGTTTAGATCAGCGGTTTTGATTTGATGCACAAATCTCCCGGCGCGTATCCTGTGGGCCTTGCCGGGGGCCCGGCCCACAAACCGACGGAGGAATCGTGATCGACTGTCCAGTTCGTTTCAGTGAAGCCCTTGCCCGACAACGAAGGTCTGTACCGGGAGTGCTTCGGCTGCTTTCCTGTGCCCTGATCTGTTGCGTCACATCAACAGCGCAGGCAGGCGCGAGCGGACGGGTGGCGATCTCCGTCGACGGCCTCAACGGCGACCGGCTGCGGACCGAGCTTGTGTCCGCGTTGCCGGCGGGGATCGAAGTGCTCGATGAAGCGAAGCTCGGGCCCGCTCTTTCGCGGCAGCGAATTGGCAACGTTTCTGCGGCGCTCGGCGCGCCAAGACGTCGCAAGGCCGTGATCGCCAAGCTGCACAAGATCGCGCGTGCTCTCGGGGTCGAGGCCGTCATCGTGGGCGCGGTCCCGGTCCGACGAAACAAAGGCGGCCTCGAGGTGCAGCTGGTCACCGTTCGCACTTCTCAAAAAGGGGCGGTCATCGACGAGACCGTTCGCTTTGCCAGAGGTGAAAGTCGCGCCGCTCGCTGGAGAAAGCTTCTCGGTGATGCCCTGGACGATCTTCGCGTGGGAGCCGCTCCCGTAGCAGTCGAGGAAGTCAAGGACGAGGAGGAAACTGCAAAGAACGACGAGGAAGGGAAAGGCTCCTCGGCGGCGGAGTCGTCGAGGGAAGCAGGGGAAGGGCAAGAACGGCAAGAGGAACAAGAAGGGAAGCAACGCAAGCACGCGAAAGGATCGAAAGAATCGGCCGAGTCGGAAGAAGCGGAGGAACAAGGTCCGACGCGTGAAGGTGTATCCCCGGCGAATGCTTTTCTGGTGATCTTCGGCGGGTTGGATCTCGGGGGACGCCAGTTTCACTACAACCAGAGGCTGACGAACGACACCATTCGCCCCTTCGACCTTCCCCAGAGCGCGTTGTTGCCCGTCAGCCCTGGGGGCGCGCTGTCCGCGGAATTTTATCCGTTCGCCACGAGCTCAGGGACCTGGGCGAGGGACGTCGGAGTCACGGCCGGCGGCAGGTACAACTTGGCCAAGGCCAAGTTGGGCACCACGACGCTCGACACAAAGTGGTACTCGTGGGACTTGAACCTTCGAGGTCGCATGTTCCTCGGCGAGCGCGGTGGCTCGTCGCCTGTCGTCGGTTTGCAGGCGGGTCTCGGTCAGCAGGTCTTTGCATTCAAGGGCGCGACCCAGACGATCGACGTGCTTCCTGGCGTCAACTACCGCTTTTTACGCATCGGCGCGGACGGTCGTGTTCCCGTGGGCCGAGTCGACGTAATGGTCGAGGCCGCGTTCCGCCACCTGCTCAGCAACGGCGACATCGTGGGCAAGCATTTTCCGAACGCATCAATAGCGGGATTGGACGGCAAAATCGGGGCGGCGTTTCAGTTCACGAAGGGCTTCGAAGCACGCGTCGTCTTGAACTATGTTCGCTTCTGGGCGTCGTTGAATCCATCGTTGACGGGCCCCAGAACCTATGTGGCCGGCGGGGCCCTGGAGCAGATGGTCAATCTGGACCTCGGCGTGGCAGCGTTCTTTTGACGCTGCGGGTCCCCTTCGGGTGCTCCTGGTTCAGGCGGCTGCGAATCCCTGTTGGGGGGAGGACGACGCGGTATGTTTGGTGATCTGTGGCGAAACTTCTGAGCAGGGCTGGGCGTGCCATTGAGCGCTTGATTGGCGCGGACGTGCGCGAGGGGGAGTGGCACCTGGTTCTGTTGTTCTTCGCCAACCTTTTCCTGCTCCTTGCGGCCTACTACATTTTGAAAATCATCCGGGAGCCTCTCATCCTGCTCGGCGGAGGCGCGGTGAGACGGAGCTACGCGCAAGGCATGCAGGCCGGCTTGATGGTGCTGCTTATCCCCATCTACAGCAAGCTCGCCAACTGGTTCGAGCCAGCCCGCCTGGTCAAATGGATCATGGGTTCGTTTGTCGTTTGTTTGATCGTGTTTTTCATATTGGGGAAATGCGGTCTGCCGGTGGGGTTCGCCTTCTTCGTTTGGTTGGGAATCTTCAGCACCCTGTCCATCGCGCAGTTCTGGTCTCTCGCGAACGACGTGATGAGCGGAGACGAAGGCAAGCGTCTTTTTCCGATGGTCGCCGCTGGTGGAACCATCGGTGGCATCGGGGGGGCGCGGATCGCCACCCGAATGATCGACGGACACCCTTTGCCTCTTATGTTGTTGGCGGCCGCGATGTTGGCGGGTTGCGCCCTGCTGACGCACGTGACCCACGGGGCCGGGACCCGTCACCGCGAACGCGTGCCCGATGGGATACGCGATGACTGGGACCACCGCGGCGGCTTCACCTTGGTGCTGGGCGATCGTTACCTCATCCTAATCGCGCTGTCGGTATTGATGCTCAACCTGATCGGCAGCACGGGTGATTTCATGATGGCGCAACTGGTGAACGCCAAGGCGCAGACCTTGGCCGTGGGCGCCCGCCGCCATTTCATTGGGGCGTTCTATGG
>JADGRC010000244.1 GCA_017881245.1 Pseudomonadota bacterium | reverse complement strand
CCGAGAACGTCCCCCCGGTTTCGGTGACATCCAGGCTCGGCTTTGCGGACATGATGTCGCCGTTGCACGTCGATTGCTGAACCGTCAACGGGCTGGCTCCGGCCCAACCGGCAGGGAGAGTGTCGCGTGTGCTACTGCCGCACGACAACGCGATACCAGCGCTTGCCGCAAACATGACCATTCGTAACCCGCGTTGTTGAGTCGTCGTCATGTGCAAGTCGCCTCCCACGAAGTTCGGCTCCGCCTCGGGTTTAGGTTACGAGAAATCGGCCGTCAGGGATAGCTTCCCTTGCGGCACCTCACCGCCGCGCCTCCGCGACCTCGGTCACAGCTTCGCGTGCGGACGCTGTTGCGATGGGTACCGTGCGGGAGTCGATCCCGCGCAGCGACTCCTCCAACTGTCGACCTTCTTGGGGCACGTGCAGCCGGAGTCCACCGCGGTCTATCTCACGATCACTAGCGACCTGCTCGCCGAGGCTGGTTATCGTTTCCAAGTCTTCGCGCGCCCGCTCGTCGAGCAGGTGCGTCGATGAGCGCCCTCACGCTCGGACAGGTCGTCCACGCATTTCTCGTGGACCTCGATCGTCGCCGGCTACGGGATGGCGCATGCCGGGAAGCAGCCGGCCCTGTCGGGCCACATCGATCCAGCGGTGCAGCGTCACCCAGCCGGGGCAAGCGACGTGGCCGACCGTGCGCCACGGGCTCACGCGGCGCCGCACCTGGACCACCGACGCGCCCTCGACGCCGAAGAGCGAGAGCGCCATCGTGATCGCAGAGGCGGAAAAGTGCCGGTACCGCAGGACCGAGCGCGGCTCCACGATGATCACGGCCTCGTAGGCCGGCAAGAAGGACAATCCCCGAACGTGTCTTGAGCCGAACCATTCCCTCGCCCACCATCTTCGGAGCGTCGATACTCCCCAGAGCCCTTCGGCCTGGACTTATCCCCGATCCCGTCCGCGTCGCCTCTGATCCCATCGCTGGTAGCGTTCATGCCTTTTCTCCTCGGTTCGATAGCATGTTTCGTGATCGAGAGCCGCTCTCGACCCGTGCTCGCAGGCGAAGCACCTTCTATGTCGCATGCCATCCTCGGCATGAAGGGCAAGAGAGCTGGCATTGCTTGCGCTTGCCGGAATCGCGTACGCCATTCTTGCGTGTTCCGGTAGCCCCCCGAGCGACGATACGTAGAAAAGGACAACGGTAATGCTCATGTCTCCGCTTGATTTCGAACCGACCACCAAGTTGGTGTAATCTGACCAAAGAATCTCTTGCACAGTAGGAGGACGTGGCTTCCGAAGAGTCCACCGAGGTTCGTCGTCGTCCCGGCGAGATCGGCAAGCGCATTGCGGTCGCGGTGCTCATGCTCCCGCTCGTGGCATTGATCCTTGTTTGGGACGCGGGGGCCAGCGCCGTGTTGTTCTCGGCGGCCGCGGCCATTGGCTGCTGGGAGTACTACCGGCTCGTGTTCGGCACCATGCCGCTTGCCGCGTGGTTAGGGCTCGTGGCCGCGGCGGCGATTCCGTTGGTTCCGGCGCTCGTTGCGCCTGACCAGGTCGGCGCCGTGCTGTTTGCCATCGTGGGCGCAACGTCGATGCTGACCTGGACCACTCACCTTTTCGGAGGACCACGGCCCATTGCGCCCGAGCGCGCAGGCCACATCACGGCCGGACTGCTCTTCTGCTCCGTCGGCCTGGCGGCGCTCTCGGCCCTCCGAACCGGGAAGGACGGTGTTGCCTGGACCGCCGTCGTTCTCGTGTCGTGTTGGGCAAACGATAGCGCCGCTTACTTCGTTGGTCGCGCAATCGGCAGGTTCAAGCTCTGCGTTGCCGTCAGCCCCGGCAAGACATGGGAGGGATTCCTGGCGGGATTGTGCGCAGGCATTTCAGCGATGCTCCTCATGAGGCACTTCCTACCGCGATACCTGGGAATCGACGCGTGCGTCGCGCTCGGGGCGCTGAGCGGTCTTCTCGGTCCCTTGGGGGATCTCTGCAAATCCATGCTCAAGCGCGCCTATCACGTCAAGGACACAGGCCGGCTCTTTCCGGGTCATGGCGGGATCCTCGATCGGATCGACGCAATCCTGTTTGTTGCACCGGCGGTGTGGCTCCTCCGAACCACGGTTTTTCATCCCTGAGAGATCGCCATACTCGCGCCAGCGTTGATTTGATACGACCGCTACGGAGTCGTGGAAATCCGCCAGCGGATGCTCGTCGCCGTCGCGACGGCCCTGACCCTCGTCACAATCGGCGGGGTTCTCGCCGGGCCGGTCTTCTTACGTCACCTCGCAGAACAACGGCTCGGGCGATGGCTCGGCCGAAGAGTCTCGATCGAACGCCTGCGCGTGAATCCGTTCGCGCTGTCGTTGGTGCCAAAGAGATTGGTTCGTGGCCCCATGACCTTCGCGTGATTCGTTGTTTCCGCTCGACCCCCGCGGTCTAGTAGGGACGGGCCCTGGGCTCCTGGACATTCTTTGGTTCGGAATGCGCGACCGGTGCGCCGATCACCATCGCGCACGTAAGTTCTGCGAGTGACAGTCGCTCTAGACGTGGCGCGGCGATCGAGCCGGTCGCCTATTCGCTGGGTGATCCGAGGAGTGATCCGGAAATTTCACGTGGCCCAGGACTTGCTGAACCACCCAGAATGACGACGGATACGAGTTCAGGCAATCATAGGGAGCGGCGAGAACGCCTGACGGTGGGGACGCGGTACCAAGCATTTGAGCGTTTGACCGCCGAGCTCAATCGCAGCAGCAACGACAACGGTTACCAGTTCTCGATCCTGATGATCGAGTTCCAAGGTCTAAGCGAGTCCGCGAACTGCCTTGGTGAAGCTGTCGAGAATGACCCCTTGCAGACGGTGACAAGTGTCTTGACGCAGGACTTGGGTAGGCAGGACCTATGCTGCCAACTCCGCAGCGACGAGTTTCTCCTGATCTTGCCTGCTAAAGGCGCGGCGGAATGCCGTGATGTGGCCGAGCGTCTGGCTCGGCGGTGGGATCCGGCCGCGAGTACGCGCGGGGCCGCCATGGAGGTCAGCATCGGCTTCGCGTCCTCCCCTGTGCAGGGGTCAACCACCATCGAGCAGCTCCTCGCCGCTGCCGATGAGACTATGCACAACGCAAAGCCGGAGATGGCGCTCGTCAGGGAGAGTGCCGCGATCGGCTTCCGCCCAGAGCTGCACGAGCAAGGCCCAGGTCCGCGTAGAGTCTTCGCTGATCGAGCGGCCGTGGCGGCATAGCCGGCGTCAGAGGCCGCCAGACGAGTCGTCGATTTTGAAGGGCGGCTACTGATTGTGCTCTCGGACCGTTGCTGACCTATTAAGGTGGTCCGGAAGGTGAGAGAAGGGGGGATGGGCGTGGTCTATGAGGCCATGCACGCTCGCTTGGCTGGTCGGTGAGCGATCAATGTGCTGCTTCAGGCGGTGTCGAGCAGCCCGAAGGCGCTCGCCCGGGTTTTCGTCGGGAGGCGCGTGATTGCTTCGCTCTTGCAACATCTCCACCGTCGTCCAGGTGATCGATTCCGATACTGCTCCCGGCGGCACCGCGGACCTGGTCATGGAATACCTTGCGGGAGAGAGTCTCGCGAGCGGTTATTTCGAGATGGGCCGCTTCCTCTCGAGACCGTGGTCGGAATCATCGGGAAATAGCAGCGGGACCGACCGCAGCCCAGACGCGTGGGATCGTGCACAGCGACCTGAAGCCAGACAACGTCATTCTGAAGTGCTCGATGGGCCTCTGGAGCGGGAGGTAAGCGATCAGCGCGACGACGAAGGGTAGAAAGGGGAACAGCGAAAAGATGAAGTAGCAACTGGTTGCCGCCGCTCCGTCGCCGACGGCGGCTCCGTCCCCGGTCAGCTCGAAGATCGAAATGGCTTGCCGTGAGGTGCTCCAGGCCCTAGTCGACCGACCCTTAGCCGTGCCGCCGAGCGATTCTAGAGCCGCGCGCTTTTCGGCGATCGTCAGTGCCGCAAACAGCGACTCCATCTCCTCGTCAAGCTGCTCCCGCGCCCGACGCCGTTGGCCTTTCGGGGCCTCGCCGCGTGATCCCCTCATCCTACTTGCGCGGAAGTTACTCCGATCCGTCTCCGCGAGGGCTCCTGGGGCTGGATACGGCCGAATAACCGTATAACAATACGTCGGTAATCGACTGGAAATGCCGACGAAAAGTAATAAACGGTCGAACCCCGCGCGAGTTCATACACAAGGCCTTCCCCTGGGTCTCGCGAGAACCCGCGACCTCGAGGCCAACGGCACCTGTCGCGTTGCGTCTCGGTCGGGACGCTTCGACTCCGGGGTCGGTGGCGCTGCTGGCCCAACGCTTCTTTCTTTTGAGGGTCAACGCACGTCCGCCCCGCGGACGTCAGGGCGCGGTGCAGGCGCCCCCGGTGCATTGGTTGGGCTCGGGATTGTTGGGCATGCCGCAATCTCCGAAGTCGGCGACAGTCACCGGTTGCCCGTCGGTGCAGGTGACCGCGGTCGTATTGGGGAAGGTGCTGATGTCGATTGCGAAGGTGGCCACCTCGACGCCGCTCGCACTCTTGAAGGAGAGCATCCTCGGAGTCGTCACCGGGTCCTGCGAATTGAACGTGCCATTGAGGGTGTAACAGACGACGCCGCTCTTGCTGACGCTGATGCTGGTGCTTCCGGCTCCGGTGTTCGGGTCGTTCGTGACGGCGTCGACCACCTTGACGCCGTTGCCGAAGCAGATGTCGTGCATGCTGCTATTGCCCGCGGCCGAGGCCGCGACCAGGCACGATGTGCTTGCCAGTGGGCAGGTCGCCACCACCGAGGCGACACATGCTGGCAGATCGCCACAGCTCACCGCGCCGCCGCCCGTCCCTCCGGTTCCGCGGGCGCCGGCAGTTCCCATCGCCCCGCCTAACGCACCCGCCGCGCCGCCGGTGCCGCTGCCGGTTCCACCTGTGCTCGGCGAGCTGCTGCCGCACGCCGCGATGCCCAAGGTGAGCACGAAGCCGATCGACGCCATCCATGCCAAGGGCCGAAGAGTCACGCCGTTCCTTTCTCGTCGAGGCCCCACACATAACACGTTTCAAGCTGGCCCGAACCAATATCGATTGCGATTGGGGACCTGACCGGCGACGGCAAGCCCGACCTGATCGTCGAGACAGAGATGGCGGCAACGTTCTCACGAACGATGGAAAGACCAACTTCAACGTCCGCTTCGGCTTCCCGGTCGGTTCCACCGCGATCGCGTTTGGAGACTTGAATGGCGACCGCCAGACGGACCTGGCGGTTGCGGGCGGTACAGACGCGAGCGTGCTTCCCAGCAACGGAGACGGAGCCTACGCGCCCGGAATGTCCTATGTCGCCGGCACGAGTTCATCCTCGGTCGCGCGATCGCGGACTTGAACGGCGACGGCAGGGCCGACCTCGCGGTTGCAAATTCCGGCCAACCTCACGACATCGTGCACTGGGGGCGGCACTAGTTGCCGAACGTGCACGGACCGATCGTCTGAGCCGGCGGGACCGCGACCGGAGCGTCCCACGTCAGACCGGACGGGGCGTCGAGCGCTGAGAATTCAACGAGGCCGGTCGGGACCGTGACCATCCCACAAACGTTTTTCGCGCACAGGATGTACGTCGATGCGTTGACGCCGAACACATACCCGCCACGGGTTGTCGGGTGGCTGACTGCCAGCATGTCCTTGGCCCCGTTGAGCACCGTGTAAAGGTCGACCTGAATGTTCTCCTCGAGCGTATTGTTCGAGTCCACGATCTCACCGAACACGCCCTGAGTGATCGGCTTGTGCGGGCAGATGGTGGAAAGGTCGACGCAGGAGACGAGAAAGCTAAGCGTTGCGAAACAGAATACATTGCGCACGTGTCATTGTACCGCGATCCGCATGGGCCGCCAGATCTTCTGCTGACCCAGCCGATGGTCGATGTGCGCGCCACCGAGAGTACACACGCCCCCAACTTCCTGGACGCCGTCGACAAGATCGCTCACGAGCTTGTCCACGTGAAGCAGTACCGGAACCTCGGCCAGGACGGCTTCCTCGTGAGCTACCTCTTGAGCACGATCGACTACGAGGTCCGCCATGGCGGGGAAGGGACGAACGCGTTCGAGAAGGAAGGGTACACATTCGAGGCGGACATCGCGACGCTGGCGGGGTGGAACTACTGCAAGTCGGTGAAGCCGTACGACGACGTCAAGATCTCCGCCTACGGGTTGTCTCCGATCGTCTGCCTCCCCTGATGAGTGTCACGGGCGTTGTCCAGGGTGGAGAGGAATCATTGCAGCTCGAATCGACCCGAAAACGATGGCGAAATACGCGCTCCCCCAGCCGCGAACCGAAGGAGGAGGCGGAGTGTGCAGCACCGCCGGTCCAGTTAAAGAAACGTCGCGATTAGCACGTGTTGGCCGAAACTGATCCCACCACTATTGGTGGCGGACCGGACAATTGCTGCCTCCAGGTATTCGGGATGGTGACTGATGGCCTTGGTAAAGGTCTGCACCGCGTGGACAGCCACGGCGTCAAAGCCCGTACGGTCTAATGTGGGATTCGGATTGGCGGCAAGACGTTCGGCGAGATCAGGATGACCCACGGTCAGAAGGCGCAGGGCGGCCAGTTGTATTCCCAGTTTGTACAGATAGTCGGACAGCGTGATTGCGTCGGTGTAGGGATTGCGCATCAGAAAATGGTGGCAATAGTTTCTGAAAAGCGAGTCGAATCTGCTTCCAATCCGATCGCGAAGCGCGCCGCGGCGCCGGGCATAGCTCTCCCATGCCTCGTCAGCGGATTGCGGTCCCGGGGGGAGGGCTCGAGGGCCGGAGGATGCGTTGCCCAGGGAGGCGAATACCTGGTCAACCAAAGTCGCGTACCTCGCGCTGTGTGGAAGACGCTTGCGTTCGAACAGCAGAGACCTCACGAAGGCGGTCACAGGCGCGCCCGAGACCTTCAGCCCCGCCAGATCGCCGTCCAGGGCCAGGTGCAGTTCCGCTGATTCCGTGTGGCCGATCTCCGCTTGAAGCCTCTGCTCCGAGAATGAACGCCGAGCGCCAAGGAACTCGGACGTGCCAGCGTGGAAGAACGGCTGTAAGCGCTCGGCGAGATCGGCGGCCAAGACGAACTGCGTGCCAAGGGCAAGATCCTGCTGAAAACAACGAAGCAAGGCCCCTCGAACGGTCAAGAAGTGGGACGTGTAGGGGTCTCCGGAAACGTCAGAGATCGTCTTGCCAACATACGCTCGCGGCAACATGGGCTTCGTCGCTGGTCGAACAAAGGGCGTCGCGTCGGGTAACAACGTGAGGCGGGCCACCTCCGGACATCCGAGCGAGCCACCGACCTCCACGCGATCGGATAAGGCCAGCGCGGTTCGGGGAAACACCGAGCAAGGAGTGGTCAGCGCTTGCTCTCCAAACTCGGAGTGAAGCCCGCAGCGGTTGTCGTCCTCCAGCATGGGGCACGCCCCAGTCTCGTTCATGCGAAGCTGAGCCGGGCCGTTCTGGGGGCGTCCGTTGTTCCCAATCACCACGAGGCGAGTGAGGCGTTCCCGTCCCTCCTCGGTCGATGACATGGTTGCCTTGATGGCGCTCAGATCTTCCCTGCTGATAGGTACGGCCCAATCACGGCAGCACGTATCGTCGCAGCGTTCGGCGAGGCATTCGAACTGCTCCATGGCGGCAGTCGTGTGCTGGGGAAGAATAGCCGGCAGCGGAGCCGGTGACGATGGCCGGAGGGCGGAGGTGTCAGAATCGGACACAGGCGGCACCATGTGGCTGAGCGCAGCAAGTGTTGGGCCAGTATGGGTGCCATAATTCGCGACCTCCGGTGAGGAAGAGTTCGCGAATTCGGAACCTTGTCGCGTGTCGTCGCTTGGGTCGCGTCAGGTTTGTGACCGAGGAGGGATCGTTTTGCCCCGGTCGCCGCAACCGCTGCGCGAGGGCGAAGGGTGAATTGCCCCCTCTGGGGTTGGACGGTCCTTTGGTACCCGCTTGGGAAACAGCGCGAGCTTGAGCGTCACCAGCCGCGTCGATTTACCGACCCACGGCACCGGCTGTCTTTGGTGCCTCTCGTCTCGGCCCGGCGGGCGGGACCGGAGTGGGCGGACGGGGGGAGGTTGGTGTAACCGACGGAGTTTCTTGCGCGGGAACGGTCACGCCGCGCGCGGCCTTGACCGGGAACCCCCGCCGGTGCCACTCGTTGATCCCCTCGTCGAGGATCAACGCCCGTTTGTGTCCGCGTTGGATCAACGCGTCGACAACCTCTCCGGAGAGATGATGCGGACAGGCGCAGTAGGCGACGGCCCACACGTCGTCCGGAACCTCTTCGAGCCGCTTCAGATCGTGGTACGGAATCGACACCGCGCCGGTCACGTGCACGCGCATCCAGTCCGAAGCTGGCCGCGCATCGATTACGATGAGCCGTTGTCGCGCCATCAGGGCTTTGTTGACCTCTTCCACTCCGACGAAGCGTTCATTGACTATCTTGAACACCGGATCTTTGCCGCGTGGGTTCAACACCAGGGGCTCGTGTCCAGTGGGTGGGGGGAGAAGGTCCACGCCGATTTGATTTTTCTCGAGCGACCGCACGAATGTCACAACATCGGCGATTTGGGCTTTCGTCAACGTACCAGCGAAAGAGAGCATCTTGGTGCCGGGACGGCCGTTCACGACCGCGTGGCTGATGAAGGCGTCGCTTGCCTGTTTCAAGAATTGGGCGTTGGCGAGGTGGACCGCCTCGCCGCGGGCCTGCGCATCCCCATGACAGGGTTTGCAGACGCTCACGTAGATCACTTCCCCGTGGGCCGGATCACCGGCGGGCGGTGCCGCCAGTCTCCGTGGCGGCGGTCCCTGGCGACGAAGGAAGGCCACGAGCCGGGCGATCGCAAGGTCGTCGAGTGGCCCTCCATAGGCCTTCCCATACGCCCCCATCGACGTTCCCGGGCGTCCCGAAGCGATCGCGCGCTTCAGAAACTCGTCCGACGCGCTTTCCAAGAACGTCGGATTCACCAACGAAGGCGCATGGTCCGCGGCGTAGCCGCGTCCTTCGGGGCCGTGACAGGGACCGCACAAGGGCACGAAATCCAGACGATCCCGCGCGGGCAGATACGTCTCGGCTCGCCCTGGCGCACCACCACCACCTCCTCCGCCTGCTCCTCCTCCAGCACTTCCGCCTCCTGCTCCTCGTTCCGGTCCACCCCCTCCTTGAACTCCGTCTCCTCCCGCTGGTGCTCCACCTCTTCCCGGTGCTCCACCTCCTTCCCGGGATGCCGGCCGCGCGGTCGCGTGAGTGGGTGCCTCAAACGGCCTGCGATGCGTGACGTCCGCACCCGCGGACTGGCCGCGACCGCACGCGAGCGCGCCGAGAATCGCGACCAACATCAAGTTGTGGAATGACACCGCCGCGACTTAACCACAGACGGAGCGACAACGTGACTTCTCCAGGTTTCGTCAACCCACCTGGCTGTCACCGCCCGGACGAGGGGGCCTACACCCCGCCGTCCGCTCCGCCGCCACCGCTCGTACTCACCGCGCCGAAAGCGCCGATGCACTCGGCGTTGCCGGTCGAGGGCGTGAACCCAGCGGTGCAGACGCTGCCGTTGTACGTGTCGCAATAGGGATGGGCCGGCAAACAGTCGTCGTTCGACGTGCAGGAAGCGGCGAAGTCGACGCGCTCGGCGCAGGTACCGGCCGAGCAGCGCAGTGCTTCGAGGCACGGGCTGGTGTCGTCGCAAGTTTCCCCGGCCGCTATTTTCGGCATGCACTCGCGGGGCGATCCGGTGCAGTACTGCCCGGTCGGACAGATCTCACCTGGGTTGTTGCAACCCGCCCCCGCGCTGACCGTCCTCTTGGGGCCGCACGTCATGAATCCCGTATCGCAGATCTGGCTGGCTTCGCACTCGTAGTTGCTGCTGCAAGTTTTGTCGGGGTCCGTGCTCTTCTTCTTTCCGGAAAAGACGCGAGCGCAAACATCGTTGAGGGCTGCAAGATCCGCCGGCGTGATGGTTGCCTTGGCATACACCTCCGTGGCCTTGTCCAAACAGGCCTTGGCCAAGTCCGGACGGAACGGACGGGTTACCGCGCTACTCGGCGCCGCCTGTTGCGCGGCCGCGAAGTCGTTGCAAGCCTTCACCCGTTTGGCCTCGCAGGCGCTGGCAGAAGCCAGACAGCGGTCGGCGACGGCCTTGCACTCATTCTCGGCCTTCTTCGCGCAAAAATCGCTCTGGGTCATGGTGGTGCCGCCACCGCTGCCACAGCCCGCCGCGAGCGCCGCCACGAATACGATCACAGCCTTGAAATTCAGCATAGTGGATATAGTCATACTGTGGAGTCTCGACCCCTTCGGGGAACGCCGTCAAGCGAGCCTCGCCACATCGACACCGGAGGCGCGTCTGGCTACATTGAAGGCATGACAAGGCCGCGAACATCCGTGCCGGTCATGGCTGTGACGGCTGCGTTCTTGGCCACCGGTGCCTGTCATCGGGTTGGTGAGCCTCTCGGTGCGGCCGATTCATACGTGGTTTACGAACCGGTTGGCGTCACCGCTCACGGCACAGCCAACCCCTCGTCGAACGGTTCGTCCGATGCTTCGTCCGACGCTTCGTCGAATCCCGCCGCGCTTCCCCTGTTTCGCGAAGCACGCCTCGATGATCCGCGGGCGGCGCCCATTCATCGCATCGCGACGGAGGGCTTCCTCGGCGAGCTATTGAGAACGGACTACCTGGCCAAGCAACTCATCCGCGATGGCTGGCACGGCAAATCGTTCTCGAACATTGCGCGCGCGCGGGCCAACGAGCCGACGGCGCTGGTTCTCGCCGGCAGCCGGATCTCCCGCCCGGACGAGGCCAGGTTGAGCGTTGGCTTCGTTACCGCGGGCGGACTGTTCGGGGGCTTGCAGCAGCACCCCCATGTATTGTGGATTGAAGCCGGCGACGATCCGCTGGCGGATCCCGCGTTTGTTCAGACGGCGTCGGGCCGGGTCGCCCGCCTTATCGCGGCACGACTGGCGAGCGCCGCGGATGTTCCAGGCGCGCCTTCAGGCGCTTCGCCGTCCCGCGCCCTCGTCGACGGATACGCGCTTGCGATGGAGGTGATCGGACGCGAGTGGAGGGTGGGCGAGGGGCCCCAGGGTACCTTGCCTCCGAGCGCTGGCACGGGCACCCAGCGGGAACGTTTCGCCGGCGTCCGAAGCAATGCGTTCGTAATGGTGCCGGGTGACTCGGGGATCCTGCGCCCGGCCGCCGAGATGTTGACGGATCCCGGCGTGATCGCCGCCGTCATTCACCGGATGGCCCAGGCCACGGGCGTGGGGCGCAAGGTCGCCCCGCCCGAAGTCTACGCGCCCTTCGTCGGCGATCGGGTTCCCCCTGGTATCAGCCCGGCGGCCGTGCTTGGTCCTATCCGAAATTTCCAAGTGAAGCTGCTCTGTGCCTGGGCGGGGGCGATCCTCGCCGGCCGCCCACCGCGCGACTTGGTCGATCTGATCGCGGCCTATGCCGAGGCGCTGCCCGGCGAGCGCGCCGACCTGTATCGGATTTTCGTGGTCACCACTTACGGCGCCACCGTGAAACCCGGGGGCGTTTCACCGAAGCCCGCTCACGCCACCCAAGCTCTCGCGGAGCTCACCGCCCTGTCGGCGGAGATCACCGCCGGCCGGAGATCGCTCCGGGCCGGCGTGGCCGAGTGATCTTGCGGAACGTGCCCGGTTGCTTCCCGAGAACCGGCACCGTTGCACCCTGGCTTATTTAGCCGAAGTCCTGTGGCCAGCCCCAGGCCGCTTGGTTAAAGTGCCGCGATGTCCCCCACCACATTTTGGAACGCGCGTCGGGTCATAGTGACTGGCGGTGCCGGATTCCTAGGTAGCTTCGTGGTGGAGCGGTTGCAAGCCGCCGGCGCCAGTGTGGTGGTTCCTCGCACCGCGACCACCGATCTCGTCGACCGGCAGGCGGTCGCGCGCCTGTTGGCCGAGGTACGTCCGGACATGGTCATCCATCTGGCCGCCCGCGTCGGGGGTATCGGCGCCAATCAGGACAATCCCGGGCGATTCCTGTTCGAGAACCTGATGATGGGAGCCCACGTCTTCGAGGAATGCCGGCTGGCACGAATCCCGAAGCTGGTCGCGACCGGAACCATCTGCGCCTATCCGAAGTTCGCACCGATTCCGTTCAAGGAAGCCGACATCTGGAACGGATATCCCGAGGAAACGAACGCCCCCTACGGCATCGCGAAGAAGGTCATGAGCGTGATGTCGGAGGCATATCGAGCGCAGTACGGCATGAACAGCGTCGTGGTCTATCCGGTCAACTTGTATGGGCCACGCGATAATTTCGCTCTCGACTCGTCGCACGTAATCCCCGCGCTGATTCGAAAGTGTGTCGCGGCACGCGTCGAGGGACGCGATGAGGTGGTGTTGTGGGGGGATGGATCGCCGACCCGGGAGTTCCTGTATGTGGAGGACGCCGTGGAAGGCATCCTACTCGCCGCGGAGAAATACGACTCGAGCGATCCGGTCAACCTCGGCAGCGGCACCGAAATCGCCATTCGAGATCTGGCGATCCTCATCGCTCGGCTCACGGGGTTCGAGGGAAAGTTCGTCTGGGACACGTCGAAACCAAACGGACAACCCCGCAGACGCCTGGATGTGTCTCGGGCGCGCGAGCGGTTCGGATTTGTCGCGGGGACACCATTTGAGAAAGGACTGAAAGCAACCTTGACCTACTACGAAGAAAATCGGCTGAGGATCGACCAACTGACTACGGAAACAGGCGCCCCCGCGATCGGCGACGGCATCAAGAGGGTTGTGCCATGAAGAAAGCGCTCATCACGGGCATTACGGGGCAGGATGGCTCCTATCTGGCCGAGCTGTTGCTTGCCAAAGGGTACGAGGTCACCGGCATCATTCGCCGTTCCAGCTCGTTCAACACCGAGCGGCTCGACCCGGTGTACCAGGACCCGCACGCGGCCAGCTACCGGTTGCGGCTGACCTACGGCGACTTGGACGACGCCAGCTCGCTTGGCCGGATCTTGCACCAGGTGAAGCCGGACGAGATTTACAATCTGGGCGCGCAGAGCCACGTGCGCGTCAGCTTCGATGTCCCCGAATACACGGCGTCCACTGTTGCGATGGGAACACTCCGCCTGCTGGAGGCAATCCGCGACGCCGGCCTGAAGGCGAAATTCTATCAAGCTTCGTCGAGCGAGATGTTCGGGGGAGCGCCGCCGCCACAGGACGAAGATACCGTGTTTCAACCGCGTAGCCCTTACGCCTGCGCAAAGGTTTTCGCTCACCAGCTTTGCCAGAACTACCGCGAGGCCTACGGGATGTTCATCAGCTGTGGCATTCTGTTCAACCATGAATCGCCCCGTCGCGGCGTCCCGTTCGTCACCCGGAAGGTCACCCGGGCGGCGGCCCGGATCAAGCACGGGCTCGATCGCAAGCTGTATCTCGGAAACCTTGACGCCCGTCGCGATTGGGGGTTCGCGGGCGATTACGTCGAAGCAATGTGGCGGATGCTCCAGCAGGACAAGCCCGATGACTTCGTCGTGGCCACCGGCGAATCCCACAGCATCCGTGAGTTGCTTGATGTCGCCTTTGAAACGTTGGGACTCGACTGGCACGAGTACGTAGAGATCGATCCGCGATACTTGAGACCCACCGAGGTCGATCACTTGCAAGGCAATCCCGCCAAGGCTCGACGGCTGCTCGACTGGGAGCCTCGCGTGCGATTCAAGGAGTTGATCGAGATGATGGTTCGCGCCGATGAAGAGGACGTGAGGTCGGCTCTCGCCGGTCGTGCGCCGTCGTCATGAAGGCGCTGGTATTGGGAGCGAACGGGACGCTCGGTCGGGCGTTGACGGAGCTTCTGCCGACGAACGAGGGCGGGGGGTTCGAGGTGGAGGCGCGGGGCAGGGCAGACTGTGACCTGACAAACGAGAACGCTTTGGCCCGCGCTGTCACGGAGGCCGAGGCGGACGTGGTGTTCAACGCCGCGGCCTACACCAACGTCGATCGCGCGGAAGAAGAGCCGGACGTGGCCTATCAGGTGAACGCGCTCGGTCCCGAAGCGCTTGCCCGCGTGACCGCTGGGCTCGGGGTCAAGCTCATCCACTATTCCACGGACTTCGTTTTCGATGGCGAGCTCGAACGTCCCTATGACGAGTTCGACGAGCCTTCCCCACAGGGCCTTTACGCGCGATCGAAGCTGGCCGGCGAGCGTCTGGCGACTGCCGCGTCCCGTCGGGTCTTCATCGTTCGGGTCGGGTGCCTGTACGGGCATGACGGGCGAAATTTTCCGTCGACGATTTCGCGCCGCCTGTTGGCCGGAGAGACCGTTCGCGCAGATCGGGATCGTCTTGGTTCGCCGACCTGGGTACGTGACGTGGCGGTGGTCTCCGGCGCCCTGGCTCACACTGAGCACTTCGGCCTTTACCACTGCACATCCGCCGGGCAAACCAGCTGGGCCGACTACGCGCGTTTCATGGCGACGGAACTCGGGTTGCCCGCCGAGCGCGTCGATGCCCTTCCAACCGCGGCCCTGCCCATGATGCGGGCCCCGCGACCGCGCAGGGCGATCCTCGAGAACCGGATGCTGCGTTTGCGCGGGCTCGACACGATGCCGGACTGGCAGATCGCGGCCAGGGCTTTCCTCCGCGTCCGCGGCCCGGTACTCTGATCCCCAGCATGTCGCAGAACCAATCGTCGGCGGGTATTCCAGGTCCGGCTCGACCCTCGTCGGTGATCCGCGGGGTCTACACCATCGCGCTAAAGACGTTCGGAGATCCGCGCGGCTTCTTCTTCGAGACTTTCCGTCGCAGTTGGATCCCCGAGGCGCGCGAGATGGTGCAGGGGAATTGTTCGTTTTCGAGCGCGGGCGTTTTGCGGGGGCTGCACTACCACCTAAAGCAGGCCGATCTGTGGAATGTTCCCGTTGGTCACGTACGGGCCGTCCTTTACGACTTTCGCCAGAGCTCGCCGACCCGAGGCGCGGCCGAAATCGTGGAGATGGGCGAGGGCAATCGTGTCGCGCTCTACATTCCGCGGGGCGTCGCGCACGGATTCCTCGCGGTGCGTGATTCCTACATGACGTATCTAGTCGACGAGTTTTACGACAACAGCGACGAGCTGGGCATTCTATGGAACGATCCCGCGTTGGGGGTCGACTGGAGTGCTACGAGCAGTCCCAGCCTCTCGGATCGCGATCGGGGCAATCCACGCATCGCGAACATCGCGCGCGACCATCTCCCGCCCTGATGGGTCCGTCCGCCCGCCGGTTGGGCCCGCTCTCTGCGCTACGGACCCTGCGTGACCAGATCGTTCGCGTGTTTCAACGATTCGAAGGTGCCGGCGTCGGTCCACCAGCCCGGTAAGGCATCGAAAGTCAATTCCCCGCGCTGGATGTACGCGTTGTTCACGTCCGTGATTTCAAGCTCGCCGCGGGCGGATGGCCGCAGCCCCTCGATGACGTGGAAGACCTCCTGATCATAAAAATAGATCCCCGTGACCGCCAGGGCGCTTGGTGGATCTTTCGGTTTCTCGATGATGCGCACCACGCGATCTCCCGCCGTGACGGCCACTCCGTAACGACCGGGATCGGGGACCTCCTTCAACAGAATCTTCGCTCCACGTCCCTGCCTGCGGAAAGCCTCCGCGAAGGGCAGCAACGACGCCTGAAACACGTTGTCGCCCAGCACCACGACGAGGCCGCCGTCTCGACCGAACCCGCGGGCGAGACCCAACGCCTGGGCGATCCCTCCCGCCTCGTCCTGAACCCGGTAGGTGAGCTCGCAGCCAAAATCCTTTCCACTGCCGAGCAACCCCACGACGGCGCCCATGTGCTCGGTTCCGGTAACAATCAGGATTTCGCGGACGCCGGCTTCCACTAGCTTCTTGACCGGGTGGAAGATCATGGGCTCGCGGCCGACGGGCAGCAAATGTTTGTTCGTGACCTTGGTCAGCGGAAATAGCCTCGACCCGGTGCCGCCAGCCAACACCACGCCACGCAATCGATCGGTCTCGCTCATCGGACGTCCTCGCTGTCGATTCCTGCGACGCGCAACCGCGCGGCGTATTGTTCACTGTAGTAGGAACGGTAGGCGCCGCTGCGCACGCGCTCGCACCAGGGGCCGTTGGCGCGGTACCAGGCAACGGTGTCGGCCAAGCCACGTTCGAAATCGTGCCTGGGCGACCATCCCAACTCGCGACGAATCCGGGCCGCATTCATGGCGTAGCGGCGGTCGTGTCCAGGACGATCCGTCACGTGGCGAATCAAGGATTCGTCGCGGCCGGTGAGGTTCAAAATCGCGCGCACGACGTCCAAATTGGGCCGTTCATTTTCGGCCCCGATATTGTAAACGGCGCCCGACGGTGCGCGGGTCACCGCCAGATCGATGGCCTCGCAATGATCTTCGACGTGAATCCAATCGCGAACCTGCATGCCGTCGCCGTACACCGGCAACGCGTTGCCGTCGAACGCATTCAAGATCATGAGGGGGATCAGTTTTTCGGGGAATTGATACGGGCCGTAGTTGTTCGAGCAGCGCGTGATGACGGTGTCGAGCCCGTGAGTGTGGTGAAACGCGGCCACAAAATGGTCCGCCGCGGCTTTGCTGGCGGCGTAGGGGCTACGCGGGGCCATGGGCGTCGTCTCTTCGAACGCACCCGTGGAGCCGAGCGATCCGTATACTTCGTCGGTGGAGATCTGAACGAAGCGTTTGACGTTCGCCGTCCGGGCCGCCTCGAGCAAACGCAGGGTGCCCCCGACATTCGTGTCCAAAAACGGTTCCGCCGACGTCACGCTGCGGTCAACGTGACTCTCGGCGGCGAAGTTGACGATCACCTCGATCCCGTGCTGCCGCAGCACGGCAGTCACACGTTCTTGGTCGCGAATGTCCGCGCGCACGAAATGGTAGCCAGGCGTGGTGGAGATCGCCTGAAGATTTTCCAGGTTTCCCGCGTACGTCAATACATCGACATTCACCACAAGATCGTCCGGGCGCAGGCGCCGAATCATGCGCAGATAACACGAACCGATAAACCCGGCGCCACCGGTTACAAGGATCCTCACGAAGCGGGAGAATGCCTGGCAGGGACGGCGAAATCAAAGGAAGGCGAAATCGATAGGGAGCCGCGGTCGAAGAATTCGACGAAAAAGGCCGCCCGCGCGCACACACACCCCGGTGTAGTATACGAATCGAAACAACCCCAGAGGACACGCCCATGACCATTCGCGCCAGAGTCGTCGCGTCTATCGGAGGGTTGCTGTTCTGGATTGGCGCCGCGCGCATCAGTGCGGCCGCCGACCAGGAAGCGATCTTGCAGCAGATAACCTCCCTGAACAAGGCCGCGATCGCCGCCTACAGCGCCGGGGACTTCGACAAGGCCAAGAGCCAGCTCTTGCAGGCCGTGGCCCTTGCCAAGAAGGACAGCGAGCTTCAGACGCATCCCGTGATGGCCCGGACGTTGCTGCACCTCGGGGTGCTCTATGTCGACGGCTTCGAGGACAATCCGGGAGGCATCGCCTACTTCGTCAAGGCGTTGAAGATTCGTCCGGACATCGAAGTATCGCAGGCACTGGCGACCAAGTCCGTCAAGAGCGCCTTCGACGAGGCGAGGGGGCAGGCGGGCGCGGCGGCGTCAGGGGAGGCGGCACCTGCCAGTTCCCCCGCCGCGAAGAAAGAGGCGGTGGCTGCGGACGACGAGGGCGCGGAAGAAAAGCCCGCAACGAAGATGACCGCCGCGGAAAAGAAGAAAGCCGCGGCCGAGGAGAAGAAAGCCGCGGCCGAGGAGGAGAAGCGAGCGGCCGTTGACAATAAGGAGAAGGAGAAGCTGTCCAAGGAGAAGGCGCAGGCCCAGGGCAACGAGGCCAAGGAGCGCGCCGCGAAGGAGAAGCTGGCGGCGGAGAAGGCGGACAAAGAGAAGCAACTGGCGGAAACCAAGGCTTCGCATGAACGGTTGCAAAAAGAGGTGAAGGAGAAGGAGAAGTTGGCGCAGACAGAGAAGGACAAGCTGGCCAAGGACCTGGCGCTGGCCAAGGACAGCGAAGCGAAAGAGCGCGCGGCAAAGGAAAAGCTGGCGGCGGAGAAGGCGGACAAAGAGAAGCAACTGGCGGAAGCGAAGGCTTCGATTCTCCAACTACAGAAAGAGAAGGCCGACAAGGACAAGCAACTGGCCGACGCGGCGGTCAGGGAGAAGAACGAACGCGACGCCAAGGAGAAGCTCGAGAAGGAAAAACAATTGGCGGAGGCGAAAGAGAAGGAACGCAAGAGCAACGAGGAAAAGGAACGCGTCAACCGTGAGAAGCTGGCGGATGGGCCTGACCTGCCTTCGCACTTCGAGCGCCCAATCTATTGCGCGATTCCGGACGAGGCCCAGGCTGGCAACGATCTCTTCGTCCATTGTGTCGCGCAGGCGAACTTCAAGGACAAGGAAATCGCCTTCTTTTACCGGGCGAGCGGCGGCAGTCTGTACAACTCGTTGGCGCTGGAGCCGTCAAAGAAAGGATGGCGGGCCGCCATGATCCCCGGGAATCGCGTGACGGGAAAGAACCTACAGTACTACGTCGAGGTGCGGGATAGCCATGGCGCGGTAGCCGCCGCTGAAGGCAAACCCAGCTCGCCAAATATCCTGACGCTGAAATCAGCCGGGGGGAGTGCCGCGCGGGTGACGGTGACCACCGTCAAGGCGCACTGATTCATCCCGGGCCGCGGGGCCGGTCTGAAACCAGTGTTCGCGGCGTCGGCGTCGGAGTTCCGGCGCCGCCATTCGATTTTGTGATCAACCGGGATCGAAATGTCGTGCCGCGCGCCATCACGGGGGGCTAGCAGGCCTCCCCAATGGCCGATCCCGATGAAATGCATGGCGCGCGGCTTGCTTTAGGTTTCGTCGAGTTATAGTCCGTCACTCGACAAGCCCAGGAGAAGCAGCTATGCGACAAAGCCCCTTCGTGCATGCCAAGTACCTGGGTCGTCCGGCGTCCCGTAGCATTTGCTCGGCAGTGGCGCTGCTGGCGCTACTCGCCGGACATCACGAAGCCCGCGCCTGCGGAGGGCTGTTCTGCAATTCCCGGCCTCCCGATCCCTTCGCGCCACTTCCAGTGGCCCAGAATGGCGAGAACGTCGTCTTCTCGATCACCAAGGACCCCGCGGGCGGAGCGCCGACGCTGGTGGCGCACATCCAAATCATGTACACGGGCGACGCGGCGAAGTTCTCCTGGGTCGTGCCCGTGGATGCGGCACCTGATCTCGGCGTTGGGACCGACAGTCTGTTTTCCAGTTTGGCGAGGGTGACGCAACCACAGTTTCAGCCCACGTACATTACAGACGGCTCCTGCCTGCCTCCTCCCCAGGGTTTCGGATCAGGCGGGTCGGTCGGGGCTTTTCCCGCTGGAACGGGTGGCGCTTCCGCTTCGGGTGGACCCGGCGGGGCGATGGGCAGCGGCGTGACGGTCAGCTTTCAGGGCGCTGTCGGTCCCTTCGACGCTGCCGTGATCAAGTCCGACGATCCGGTCGCGCTGAAGATGTGGCTCTCAGATAACGGTTACGTCGTCAGCGATGCGGCCGCGGCGCTGATCGATGTCTACGTTCGAGAAGGAAAGTTCTTCGTCGCGTTGAAGCTCTTGAACGGCGTCGGCGTTCGTTCGATCCAGCCCATCGTCCTTACCTTCCGGGGCACGGAACCATGCGTTCCCCTGCGATTGACCGCCATCGCCGCGAACCCGGACATGCCGGTCACGTTGTGGGTTCTCGGCGATCGGCGCGCGGTGCCCAAGGGATTCTTCGAGATCAAGATCGACGAGGCCCGCGTTGATTGGGCGAATCGCGGGTCCAACTACTTCGGGCCCAACGGACTCGTCAGCCAGGCGGCGAACGAAGCCGGGGGCGATGCCTTCGTGGCCGAATACGCGGGGACCTCGGCCATTGCACGCGGCTCCGTGTACGTCAATGGACAGTACAATCTGGCGACGTTGCAGGCAGCGATGACGCCACCAGCCTACGTGCAGCAAGTGATCTCGATGGGTCTTTCGAGCGACGCTCAGATGTTGCCGCTGCTGTCGCAGTACATTCCGATGCCGGACGCGGTGCGGGCAATGGGCGTCACCGAGTCTCAGTTCTACGGCAACCTGTCACTGTACTGGGCTCAGTTCGCCTTCCCACCGTACGACCTGGCGGGGCTGACCACGGCCATCTCGACATCGATCATCAAGCCTCGACAGGACGCCCAGATGATGATCGACGCGCATCCGTATCTGACTCGGCTGAACACGTTCATCTCGCCCGAGGAAATGGACAAGGACCCGTTGTTCTTCGTCAACGAGGATCTGCCGGATGTGGCGAACATCCACACCGCCACGTTTCGAACCATGTGCGGCAACATGGATTTCATGCAGTGCAACGCCCCGGTCCGTTTGGAATTGACCGATGGACGCATGGCCTGGGTCCGGGCTGGGTCGACGTCGACCACGACGTGCCAGAACCGTGGGTTTGACCTGGCGCCGCTCGCGTCCCTTCCCGCTCTCGAATTCGCGTGGGATCGAGAGACGACCGGGGAGGGCACTCGCGTCGTCGACAATACCGCCATGATTCAGGCGGGAATGGTCGCGAATAACCGCGCCTACGCGAAAGAGGAAGCGATGTTTCCGACGCCCACGAGCGCGGTTACCGCGGGGGGGCCCGGAGGCGCCGGCCCCGGCACCGGGGGCACGACGGATGTGGGTGGCTCAGGTGGTTCAGGTGGCGGCGCGCCAGGGATCGGAGGCACGGGCGGCACGGGCGTTGGCGCGGTGGGGACGGGAGGCTCGGGTGGGCAGCACGTCGCCGACCACGGTCCGGCGGCGAGTGGCAACGGGCAGGGCTGCGCTTGCAGTGTGGGCAACACGGGTGGGCCCGGAACGTTCGGTCTCTTGATGGCCATCGGCCTCGCGCTCTCGACGGTGGTCCGCCGCCGCACGACGAGAGGCACGAATAGCCGCGGTTAACGACATCTATTTGATCAGATGGGAATGCCGATCGCTCGCATGACGGCCCGTTCGATGTCACTGCACTCCGGCCCGCGCGCGCTCCCGATCAGGCGGCCGGGGTGGCGCTTGTCGGAATCGCCGTCTGGATGGGGCTGTCGTCGAAGATGGGTGCCGGGAACGGCTTGCCGGGGCGCGCGAACAGGTAGCCCTGACACAGATCCGCTCCCAGACGGCCGAGGGTATCCCGCTCACCCACCGTTTCGATTCCTTCGGCCACCAACGAAATCTCGAGATCGCGACACACGCTGACGATCGATCCCAGCAGTTTCTGCTTGGTGAGCGATACGTCAATCCCGCGCACGATCGACATGTCGACCTTTACGATTTCGGGCTCGAGTTGCGCGAAGCTGGCCAACCCGGCATACCCCGCGCCCAGATCGTCCAAGGCGATGCGATAGCCCATGGACCGCAGCCGGACCAGGCGCGGCATCAGATCGGCGACTTGGTCCAAGCTCGCGCGTTCCGTGATCTCCAGAACCACCCGAGGTGCAAACCGCGACAAGGGCGACTCTGGTGCGAAAAGCGATTCATCTTGCAGGTCCGATGGATGAACGTTGACGAAGATTGGGCAGCCGAGGGGATCGCGGGACAGGGTGTCCGCCACGTGTCTGCGGATGGCTTGGCCGAGCTCGGTCAACCGATCGAGCCGTTCCGCGGCGTCGAAGAGAGCTGCGGGGCTGCGCAGCAGGGGCTCGTCCGTGCGAACCAAGGCCTCGTAGGCGAACAGCGATCGTTGCGACCATGAAACGATGGGTTGATAAGCCATCCACAGTTTTCCAAGGGCGCTGGCGAAGGGCGCTTCGAGTCCGGCCTTGTCGCTGAGGTACCGGCCTTCGGACCCATATTCCGCCATGGCTTCCCGCCGGACCCGGGCCATCACGTGGAGCCGCTGGGCACGCGCAACGAAAACCAGGAACTGTCCCAGGTTGATGGGCTTAACCAAGTAGCGAAAGGCCCCAAATTCGATCGCCTCGGACGCGCTTTGAACGTCCGGGCTGCCGGTCATGATGATCACGGGCACGTCCAAATCGACCTGCCGGATCGCTCGCAACAGGTCCAACCCGCTCATCCCGGGCATCCGGACGTCGCTGACCACGACATCGAAGGGTCTCTGGCCGAACAGTGCGACGGCTTGTTGCGCGTCGTGGGACACTTCGACCGCATAGCCGGCCTTTTTCAAGAGGCGCTCATAGGCACGGGCCACGGCCTGGTCATCGTCCACCAGCAGCACCGTTCCTCGCGCGGCGCCCGGGTTGCGCCCGGGTACCGAGATCGTTTGTTGTGACCCGTCGGACACCGACATCACCGCGAAGCATCGGCATCTTTGCCAAGTCGCTTGAGCGACGCTGTGCGACCGCGGCCCACGGGATTCATGCCTTGCCCGAAACGGTGAGAACGCCGGGCAGCGTCCAGTAGACGGTCGCGCCGTGGCCCACCTTGCCTTCGATCCAAACGCGTCCGGCGTGGCGGTCCACGATCCGACTCACCGTTGCAAGCCCAATTCCGGTTCCCGGAAATTCGTTCGCTCCGTGGAGTCTTTGAAACGGGGCGAACAAGCTGTCCGCCTGCGCTTGATCGAAACCGGCCCCGTTGTCCCTCACGAAGAAGACGGGGTGACCGTCCTTGACGAGCGAACCAAACTCCACCCGTGCGGAGGCGATCTTGGCCGTGAATTTCCAGGCATTGCCCAGGAGGTTTTCCAAGAGGATCTCGACGAGGCGGGCGTCGGCCTGGGCGACGAGGCCGTCCTGGACGGCGAGCTCAATCGTGCGTTGCGGATGGGCCTTCGCGAGCACGTCTCCCACGCGCCGGCCGATCGCGGAAAGATCCACCGACTGAGGATTTAGCTCCGTCCGTTCCAGGCGCGAGAGCTTGAGAAGATCGTCGATGAGATCACCCATCCGCTGCGCCGCTGAGCGCACGCGCCGCAGATAGTCCTGGCCCTGCGGTCCCAGCTGATCGGCGTGGTGATCGAGCAGAGCCTGGCTGAAGCCGTCAATGGTGCGCAGGGGGGCCCGCAGGTCGTGGGAGACGGTGTAGCTGAATGTCTCAAGTTCCTTGTTCTTCCGATCCAGATCCGCGACCAGCAACGCCCGGGTTTCGGCCAGCTCCGTCGCGGCCTGGGTAGCCGCGCGACGAATCCGGGCCATTTCCAGGTGGGTCCCCACGCGGCTCAGGAGCTCGCGCGCGGAAAATGGCTTGACGAGATAGTCGTCGGCACCCGTTTCGAGTCCGCTGACGATCTCTTCCTCCCCCGCTCGGGCGGAGAGCAGAATCACGGGGATGGTGTTGGTCTTTTCATTCGCCCGCAGGGCCCGCAGAAGGCCGCCTCCGTCCATGCGCGGCATCATCACGTCGCTGAGGATCAGATCGGGTGGCTGGCGGAGCGCCGATTCCAAAGCGGCCTGTCCGTCTTCAACGGCGTCCACCGTAAAGCGGGGGGCGAGCAGCCGGACCAAGTACTCGCGCATGTCCGCGTTGTCGTCGGCGACGAGGATCCGCGCTTGAGGCGTGGTGGAAATGGAAAGCGCGGACGCTGCCAGCGTGGCTGGACCTCCATTCGAGCCCCCATCAGTCGGGCTCACACCTCCCTGGGTGCCCCAGTGCGTGGCTTCGAGGAGGAACGGGGCTGGATCCGCCGCCGCGCCGGCGCTATCGCCGCCAGACGCAATTCGATCCGGTGGAAGGTGGTCGGTGCCCATCGGAATCGCCACCACGAATCGACTTCCCTGGCCGACGACGCTCTCGACGCGGACGGAGCCTCCGTGTTGCTTGACCAGCTCCTGGACCAGGGCGAGGCCGATCCCCGTCCCTTCGAAGCTTCGGCCGCGCGCGCCATCGACCCGGTGGAATCGGTCGAAGATGTGGGGCAGCTCCTCGGCGGGGATCCCCGTGCCGGTGTCCTTGACCGAAAGCTCGACCTGCCGGTCGGTCGTCGCGGATAGTCGAACCTCGATCGTCCCTTCAAACGTGAATTTGAAGGCGTTCGAGACCAGGTTGAGCACAATCTTCTCCCACTGGGCGCGATCGACGTACACGGGTTCGGCCAGAGGAGGACAGGCCACCCGCAACTTCAGCCCCGCGGATTCGACAAGCGACTGGAAGGAACCCGCTAGGCCACCCGTCAGCACCGAGAGGTCAGTCGCCTGGAAACGTGACTGCAGGCGACCCGCCTCGACGCGAGAGAAGTCGAGAAGGTTGTTGACGAGCCGCAAGAGCCTCCGCGCGTTTCGATTGACGGCTTCTAGGTTCTCGCCCCGCAGCGATCGCGCCGGATCCCCGAGCGCATCCTCGAGCGGCCCGAGGATCAAGGTCAGCGGCGTACGAAACTCATGACTGACGTTGCTGAAGAACGCAGTCTTCGCGCGGTCCAGCGCCGCGAGCTTCTCGGCGCGCGCGCGTTCTTCCTCGAAGGCGCGCGCGTCGGACAACGCCTTGGCGACGTGCCCGGCGACCAAGTCGAAGAAACCGCGGTAGTCGCTGTCGAAGGCCCGCCGCGGGCTGATGCCCAGGACGAGTACGCCGGCCGCTTGGTGCCAGCCGGGGCGGGGGATGGGCAACAGCATCGCCTGATGCGAGGGCTCGTCCCACGGCGCCTGGGGCAAGCAGTCGAACCGCTGATCCAGATCCTCCACGATCTCCGCTGGCCCTCCGCCGGCCACGCGGGCCAGCGGCCAACCCGAGGCCTCATGCTCTCCCACGTCCACCGCAAGGGGACTAGCGGGCGTCCCCGGGTTCAGGCCCGCCTGGGAGACCAGCCGCAGTTGCTTGCCCTGGTCGTCAAGGAGGTAGACGAGGGCAAACGGCATGTCGCGAGAGTCTTGTCCGAGGATCTCGGCGCACTGGTGGGCGGCGGCGTCGGTCGTGCGCGCCGCCACCGCCATTTGGCGCAGGGTTTTCATGCGCCGGTCGCCCAGCACCCGACCGGTGCCTTCGGAACAGACGTTGAAGATGCCACACGGCCGACCCGCCTCGTCGCGGATCGGGCTGTACGAAAACGTATAGTACGTTTCCTCCAGATAACCGGACCGCCGCATCAGCAGGAAGAGGTCCTCGGACCATGTGGCCTCGCCGGTTTCGATCACTTGCTCCATCATCGGTCCGATAATGTCCCAGATCTCGGCCCAGCATTCCTGACCCGGGCGCCCGAGGAACTGCGGGTGTTTGCTCTCGCCCAGGAACGGCCGATAGCTGTCGTTGTAGAACATCCAGCGCTCCGGTCCCCACCACAGTGCGATCGGGTAGCGCGAGCCCAGACAGATGCTCACCGCCGTCCGAAGGCTCTGCGGCCACCCATCGACCGCGCCGAGGGGCGTTTGGGACCAATTCGTGGTGCGAATGAGACGAGCCATTTCGCCTTTGCCGGCGAATATCTGCTCAGCCCGCATCGCGCCCGTCAGCGGCGACGTAGCCGGCGCGCTCGGGCGGTTCGTCAAAATGCGCCTCCGGCCACCCGCCCGCGGTCCACTCAGGCCGCTCCGGGTGCACGAACCGCCGCCTGCTCGTCCAGCACTTGCCGAACCTGGCGTGCCAGGATGCGAGGCGTAAACGGCTTTGGCAGCATCGGCGCTCCGGGATCGATCAGGCTCTGGTGGGTGATTGCCGACGGCGCGTAGCCGGACATGTACAGGACGCAGAGCGACGGACGCCGCACGCGCAATCGCTCGACCAGTTGCTTGCCGCCCAGAATCGGCATCACCAAGTCCGTGATCAGCAGATCAATGCGCTGGTCGGTGGATTCGAGCATACGCAAAGCCTCTTCGCCGTTCGTGGCCTCCAGGATGGAATATCCCAACCGGCCAAGCGCGCGGGTCGCCAGTTGCCGGACCTGTTCGCTGTCCTCCACGATCATGATCACCTCGGAGCCCCGCAGGTCGCTCGGTTCCGACCTGGGCACGACGGTGTCCGTGGGACCAGTAACCCGGGGCAGGTAGACTTTGAAGGTTGTGCCCTGCCCGACCTCGCTGTAGACCCAAATGAAGCCTTCGGCCTGTTTGATGATTCCGTAACAGGTCGAAAGACCAAGCCCGGTTCCGCGCCCGACGTCCTTGGTGGTGAAGAACGGCTCGAAGATGCGGGCCTGCGTCGCCGCATCCATCCCGATCCCGGAATCCGACACGGCGATCACCACGTAGTCGCCGGGTGGCACCTCCGCCCCGTGCATCGCTCCGTAACCGTCTTCCACGGCGACGTTGTCCGTTTCGATCGTCAACCGTCCGCCTTCGGGCATGGCGTCGCGTGCATTGACGGCCAAATTCAGAAGGACCTGTTCCAGCTCGTCCTCGTCGACCTTGACGTTCCACACATCTGGCACCAGCTGGGATTGCAGGTCGATGTCCGCGCCCAGGAGTCGGCGCAGGATTTTTTCCGCGGAGGCCACGACGGCGTTTACCGAAAGAACGCGGGGCGCGACGGGCTTTCGGCGCGAGAACGCCAGCAACTGACTGGTGAGACTCTGGGCGCGCTCTGCGGCCTTCAGAATCTCCTCGATGTCGTCGTGTTCCGGGCTAGTCGCGGACACCCCTTCGAGCGCAAAGTTGCCGAAGCTGAGGATCGCCGTGAGCAGATTGTTGAAGTCGTGCGCGACGCCTCCCGCCAGCTGTCCCACAGCCTCCATCTTCTGGGCCTGGCGCAGTTGAGCTTCCAGGCTTTTTCGCACGGATACGTCGAGAAGAACGCCTGCCACCTGCTGCGCCCGACCGTCCGGACCGTGCGAAACGACCCGAGCGAAGGCCGCCACGTCCACCCATCGGCCGGTCTTGTGCCTGAGGCGAAACTCCGCCGCGTAACGCGACCGCTTGCCGCTGAGGAAATCGTCGAGACCCTCGGTCGCCACGCGCCGGTCGCCGGGGTGAATGTTCTTGCCGAGCCAAGTCCGCAAGCCTTCGGTTCGCGAGGGCAGGGCGCTCGGACTCAACCCGAGGATGAGATCCCAGGCGCCGGTGTATTCGAGCGGTGTTTGATCGTCGAGGCCGATCTCGAAAACCCCCGCGTCGCTGGCCTCGATCGCCAGGGCCAGGCGGCGTTGCACGCGCAGAGCGGTGGCGTCGGCCAGTTGCCGCTCGCGTCTATTTTTCGCCTCCTGCAACTCGCGGCGGACCACCGCATTCAGGCGCCCGAGGTTGCCCTTGACCAGGTAGTCCTTGGCACCCGCGCGCATAGCCTGCACGGCCCGCTCCTCGCCCAAGGCCCCGGAAACGAAGATGAACGGAGCATCGGCCGCCTGCTTCTTGTAGATCTCGAACGCTTGGAGGCCGCTGAATCCCGGCATCGCGAAATCAGAGATGATGATGTCCCACTTCTTGAGCAGGGCCTGCGTCAGGGCGGCCTCCGAGTCCACCCGCTCCCATTGGAGCTCGAACCCCCCGCGTTCCAGCTCAAGCCGCACGAGGTCCGCGTCGTTTTCGTCGTCCTCCACGATTAGGAGGTTCAACCGATTCGTCATCCGTGTGTGCCCTCCACGCCGTCACTCTGTACCCGAGGTCGTGACCCGCTAGCGGTCCGGTCTCACAGGAATGGTACGCCAGGCCCCGACACAATGATATCCGCCATCACCGCTATTCACCGCCAGCCCACCTGCTCGATCGATACCCCGAGCTCTCGGTCGTCACCCGGTGCACGGGCGGTGGCGCTCGTTTCAATGACCAGACGGACCGATTGCGCCGAGCCCAGGAGGTCCGCGCCGACGGCATACTCCTTCTTGAGCGTTCGGTCGCGCGCGACGAAGGTGTCGAGGAGATGGTCTTCGAGGCGAATACGAATCGTCGGTGGCTCCTTGAGTAACTCGAGCGGAACCCCACCCACGATTCGCAGCCTCCGCGGGCGACGGTCGTTTTGCAGGCGAATCTCGCCGCGCTCTCCCATCCAGTGCCACGATCGGGTGTCCGCACCCCATTCGGTGGCAAAAAATCCTCGCCCGAAACCAAGACGGCTTCCAGGCGGGCCCTTTCTGAGCGGAAGCAGCGGCGGAGGTGCGAAGTCGGATGGCGGTTGCAAATCGGCATCCTGCGAGCCAGCGCACGACGCAGCCATCAATGTTACCTCCAGCAGGATTGCCCGGATCACGGTTTCGCCGACCCTCACCGTGCCCCCTGAGACGCCACGCGCGGTTCGTGCCTTCCAAGGACGGTGATGACGACGAGCGCGACCGCGTAGGCGATGGTTCCCGCCAAGAAGCTAGCGGTGAACCCTTGAGCCATCGAGATCAGCACCGACAGTGTCGAGCCGAAGACAGAGGCGCCGCCGTTGGCGGCCCACGCCCAGGACACGAGTTCCTTCGACTGTACGCCGGCACGTCTGATTCCAGATGGGAAGGGCATGCCCATCAGAAAACCAATCGGCGCGATGACCGCGATCGCCACGCCGATGCGCGCCGCGATCGCCGCCCCCCGCGCCATGGCCAGCACCAACGGCAGCGCGACCGCGTACAGAACCAGAACCACGGCCAGAATGGCGAGGACGAGGGACAACGAACGAGGCGCCGTGAAACGGCCGGAAATCAGGCTGCCAAGCGCGCTCGAGAGCAGCATGGTGAAGAGAACGACCGACAATGAGTAGACCGGATACCCGAGGAAAAGGCTGAACCTTTGGATCAAGACGATCTCAATCAGGATGAACCCAAGTCCCAAGGCCGCGAAGTAGAGAGCCCACAGGCCCCCGTCCTTTCCGTCCTTCGTCCGGGTCTGGGTCTGCGTTACGCGGCGCCGTCGACCCCAAAGAGGCAAGAGCAAGAGGACGGCCGTTGCGAAAGCCGTTGCTAGTACCGCGCCGAGCAAGGTTCGCCCGCCAAGATCGAGAGGCAGGCTTCCGAGCCGGGATCGGGAGATGTGGAGCTGACTGAGGAGCCGAGGCAAGATGGGAACGCGGCTGAAGAAGAACGGACGGTCGTCGGTCACGGCCGAAAGATCGAAGGGGGTGTTTGCGACCATCTCCGCCGCGCGAGCGCCGAGCAGATCGCTGAAGTCGTTTCCCTCCTGCCCTGGGACGTAGGGCAGCAAGAAACCCATGTCGGTCGCAAAAGCGCGGGCCCGGGCAATCTCCGGCGGCGAAAAGGGAGACAGCTTGACCAAAATCGATCCGAGCGAAACCAGTCCGGTCTCGTCTGGATCAGTGCGCACGACGATCACGTGGTTGGCGGGATCCTTGATGCCCCGACGCGCCAAGGCCTCTCGCGCGAGTACAACGACGCGCAGGGGTTGGACCGGCGGACTCTCGAACCACCTATTGAAGCAGACCACTCCGTCTGGGGTCAGGTGGTCAAAGTAGTCAGAAAACGCGTCTACCGTATAGAGGCTGTTCTCCGTGAGCGCGTAGGCTCCCGCGGAGGATGCGGCCCAGGTGTCTACCAGGGACGCTTCAATCAGGTCGTAGCGTGCCTCCCCATGCCGAAGGAATGAACGTCCGTCGTCGGTGAAAATCGTGACGCCTGGAAATCCGTTGTAGAGGCCGTGAGTGAAAGTGGAAAATCGAGTCCGCATCAGATCGACCGTGATCGGATTGATCTCGACCCCTGTGATGGCTCTGGTTCCAAACGACAGCGCCGTCAGGATGTCCCGGCCACCCCCCGGCCCGATAATCAAGGCATTCCGGTAGTGACGGATTTGGTAGGGGCTGGATGTCACGTCGTACCGCAGGTACTCGATCCTCCTCGGATCCCCGTCGAAGTAGGTGATCTGCGTCGAGGCGTCGGCATCGTAGCGGAGTCCGACCTCGGGGATGGCGAAGTCCGGGTCGAGCCGCGCGCTGAAGCCCGGGAACGTCAAAGCATGCGCCCTCCACAGGGTTTGCGGAGTTCCCACCACGTCCACGCGTGAAAAGGAATTCCATCTCAAGGCGAGCGTCGGCGGCTGGCGCGCCCCCTTGACGAACCTGACGTCGTACCAGTGCAGGCGGCCGTTCGTGAATACCGAGACGACCAGCAGACCCACCACGATCAGGGCCGTCCGGCGCAACCGAACCGCGGACGGCGGCGCCAACACCACGCCGGCCGTCGCCGCGATCATCGCGGCCAGCAAGACGGCGGAGGGCGCGCCCAACCAGTTGGTCGCGGGTATGAGAGCCACGCATCCAAGAGCCGCCCCGACCAGATCGGCGAAATACAGCCGGTTGGCCTGGGCCGGCCGGTGGGTCAGGATCAGGGATACGACCAGGCCACCGAACAGGAAGGGAATGGCGCACATCACATAGGTGGCGCCAATTCGCGCCCAGTTCGCCGTCGACGAATCGAGCGAGATTGGGAGCTGAAAGGAAAACCCGATCGCCGCGACGCTCGTGGTCGCGAACAGGACGGCTCCGAGAGCGGCGTGCGCGAACAGCTTCTCTTGCGGGAACCAGCCAGGCGCCAGGTTGACGATCAAGCCGCTGGCTCCGAACCCGAGCATGGCGAGCGACACCACCAGAAACGACAGGTGGTAAAACATCGTCACTGAGAAGATTCGCGTCAGCAGCAACTCCGTCAGGAGCACGGCAAAGCTGACCAGGAAAATGCCGAGATCCAGACGTGTGACACGCGGGTAGCTCATGACGACTCAGAATTCCGGGCCCCGTTCGGCCGAAAACTCCTCGGGATGGCGCGCGGGCACTCGCTCGTGATTAACACAGTTTCCCGCGCCCGGTTCGTATGCGCCCAAGGAACGACCGAAGGAAGGGCCGATGGACAATGCGGGCACCCCGAGAACAGTGTGAACCAGGGCCAT
>JADGRC010000243.1 GCA_017881245.1 Pseudomonadota bacterium | reverse complement strand
GGTCCCGTCGCACAGCACCGCCGCGCGTTCGATCACGTTCTTCAGCTCGCGAATGTTGCCCGGCCAGGTGTATCCGAGCAGGCATTCCATGGCTTCCGCGCTGACGGTCAGCGGTTCCTCGCGTCCCATTTCGCGGCATGCTTGCGCGACGAACGTCGCGACCAGCGGTCCAATCTCGTCTCGTCTCTCGCGCAGCGGCGGCACGGCCAGCGTCAACGTGTTCAGGCGATACATCAGGTCACCCCGAAACGTTCCCTTGCCGACCGCGGTTTCGATATTCACGTTGGTCGCCGACACAAAACGCACGTCAATGGGGCGTGAACGCACCGATCCCACGGGCCTGACCTCGCGCATCTCGATCGTCTGCAGCAGCGTGGCCTGCATGGACAAGGGCATTTCCCCGATCTCGTCCAGGAACACGGTCCCGCCGTTGGCGGACTCCAGAAGGCCGACCTTGGCGGTGGACGCGCCCGTGAACGCGTTCTTCTCGTGGCCGAAAAGCTCGCTCTCCATGAGGCTTTCCGTCAGGCTGGCGCAATTGAGCGCGACGAATGGCTTGCTGGCGCGCGGCGACATCTGGTGGATCATGCGGGCCAGGACATCCTTGCCCACGCCGGATTCCCCCAGGATCAGAACGTTGATGTTCGAAGGCGCCGCCCGGGTAGCCATGGCGCGCACGCGCTGCATTCCGCTGGCGTCGGTGGGGGGGAACTCGCCCGTGACTCTCCGCCCAGGCGCCGCCTTCAATGAAGCGTTGGCCGCCGCCAACAACGCGTCACCCGTCCGCCCGTCCTTCGGGTACCACGCGATGGCCGCTCGTGCGTCAAGCCCCATGGCGCCGAAGGCCTCGATCAGTTTCTGGACCGGCCCTTCCGCTTCGCCCGGCCGCGTATCCACAAACAGGATTTCGTAGTCCCGGGGACCGTAGCTGGCAAACACGTGCGGAGCCGTCAAATCTCGCGCCAGCACCGGAGTCACCTTGGCCCACGACGCGGGCCCGCTAAAATGGATTCGCGCGAGGGCGAACGAGGTACGACCCCTAGCCGCGCGAGCGCACTCTTCGTCGACGCGCGTCTCAAAATATGCGTGTGACCAGATGCGCCGGTGTCCCACCGAGGGCCGATCCTGCAGCACCATCAGGACGGTGGAACCGATCATGATCGCCTCGCCCGGAAGAACGGCCGCCGGCTCTCCGGGTTTTATCACCGCGTCCCGAACGCGGGTTCCGTTGGCGCTGCCGACGTCCTCAATGGTCACGACGGACACGCCCCCCTCCGACCCGAGGTGGATCCTGGCGTGCTCGCGCGAGGCCATCACGTCCTCGATCTGGACGATGCACCGAGAAGATCGACCCACCGTGACCACGCCCGACGCCGGCAAGGGCTGCGACCAAAAGACCTCCAGGGACATGACCAACAGGTGGAATCCCTGTGTTCCCCCACCGAAACTGTCGCTGTCGTCCGTAATCGTTGTTTCTGTAATCACGGCCCCGCCCCCAGTTTCCGGCGGCGACGATAACGCTGGTCGGCAAATCCATCAAGTTCGAGTCCCCTGAGATCAAGGTCCGGTGGATGCGCCGCGGCCCACGGTCGTGCTGGACGCCGACCCTCCGAAACTTCGCAGATTGCGCACGACCAGCCACCCCTTGCGCAGATCGTGAAGGTGGGGCCCGACGTCCCACTCGGCTCTCGATACCGACCGGTCCTTCCAACGGGTCCAGTCGATGGCATCGCCCTTGCTCCGGTCCAGTTCGGCCCTGGATGAGATCCAGCGATCCGCACCTGACGAGGCTTTTGCCGTGATGCTTGAAGCAACGAAGGACGTTCCCCATGGAGGCCCGGCCCCTGAAGCCACGGCGAGCGGGGAGGACGCGCGACGCCCACAGAAGGGGGCACCGGGCGGTTCGGCCGCGTCCGGGCAGTCGCTGGTGGTCCGGGTAGGCACGAGATTCACCACTGTCTTCCGCTTTGTGGCCGGGCGCCCGATGGCATCACGGATGTTCAGCCACGGCCCGGTGGTTCTCGCGGCATCTCATGCAGCGGCAGCCAGCGCCAACGGAAGCGCGGCCGCGCGAGTCATGCGGTTGGCGGCGCAGCAGGTCGCGGAGCAAGCTGGACTGGAAGGCCTGAACGCGATCAAGAGTCCGGTGCTTGGAGCCGCGAGCGTGGCGCGCGCCGTGATCACACTTGGTGCCGCGGGTGGTTCCAGGGCGACGGTGCGGCAGATTCACGGTGCGACGGACACTCTGGCGAACACGTGGGTGGATGCGAGGAAGGGGGGTCTGTCACATCAGGGCGTGGAATCGATCATGATCGGTTCGGCCGTCATTGGGGCGATCCTCGACTTTCTCTGCGCAAGTGAAATTGCCGTCGAAGGAGAGTCGTCAGGCGAGGATACCGTGGAGCGCGAAGGGACGCTGGAGATGGACTGACGGCTTGGTGGGGTGAAGGCAGCGCCGGGCGAGGTTGCGGGGGGGAGGGACGGGGGGGCCTCCTGGGGGTCCTCCCCTTGCCCTGGAGCGGCGAAAGCCGCTCTAGGGCAAGGCGCCGCAGGTAGGACCGGCCGTCGTGCAGGGCTGAAAACCGCAGGTGGGGCTGACATCCATTACGGGGTTCCCGGTCGCGAGGACTTCAGTCCCTTGGACCTTGGCAGAGCACGAGACACCGGGGGCGAGGTTGTCCTGCACGGTGACGTTTTGCAGTTGGGCGGGTCCCGCCATCGGGATGTTCTGGGCGCGAATTCCACCGAGGGCCACACCCATGACGTCGCCCGGCCCGTTGTTCGTAATGGTTGTGTTCGCAATGACGAAGGCGGCGCCATCAAGGAGGATTCCGCCCCCCGAATTGCCGTTCACGACGACGTGATCGAGGCGTATGGTTGATCCCGCGTCCGCCTGACAGCCGATGGAACTGGCACTCAGCCTAAGGTTTCGAACGTAGGCGTTCGCGGCTCCGAAATGGAGGGCGGGGTTGAGACCACCAGAGATGAGCGCGAGCGTTTGCCCTGCGGTAGGTATCTGCCCCACGATTGACAACTGACGGGTGGGGCTCTGAAATACTGCTGTCGCGCCCATCACCGAGCCGCGCACGACGATAAGATTTCGCGCGGTCCCGACGATTGCGACAGCGGGTAGCAGTGAACAGAACGGCCTGGCGCTGGTGCCACCGGTCGTTCCGGTGGTGTCGGAACAGCCGGCTCCGTTCTGGACGTAAATGGTCTCAGCGTCGGTCGCGCAACGACCGTCCTGGTGCGACATGCAGACCGTCGGCCCCGCGCGTCCCGCGCAATCGGTGTCGGCCACACACTTGCCGCACGTGTTCGTGGTGGAGCACACAGGGGTGGTGCCGGCGCAGTCGGTGTTGGCGAGGCACTGCACGCAGGCGCCGCTTGGCGCGCAGACCGGTTGGGACGGAGTTCGCGCGGCGCACCCGCCCGACCCCGGGGGAGCCATTCCACAGGGGACGCACGTGCCTTGAGTCGAGCAGGAAGGCTTCGCCGGCTCGTGGCAGTCAGACGCGACACCGCACTCGACGCATGCGCCCGACGATCCGCAGACGGGTTTGGCGGCCGCGCCGGGCGCGACGGTTTTTTGCGCGCATGTGGTCCCCGCCGGGGCCTTCGCGCACGGCACGCACGTGCCAGCGGGCGAACAGAAGGGCGTCGTGGGTTGATGGCAGTCGGTATCGACACCGCATTCGACGCACGCGCCCGTCGACGCACAGACGGGGAGGGCGGCGCTCTTCGCTGCGCACGCGCCCGAGGGGGCCGTCGTGCATGACACGCACGCGCTGGCAGCGGACGAACAAAATGATTTGGTGGTCAGGGGGCAGTCGCCGTCGCCAACGCACTCGACGCAAGCCCCAGCCGCGTTGCAGATCGGAAGCGTCGCATCCACGCAGTCCGCCTTCATCCTGCAGGCGACACATTTTCCCGATGCGCAGAACGGCGCGCCCTTGAAACTCTGGCAATCCTCGGGCTTGGAACAGGGTCCGCATTTGCCGGTATTGGTGTCGCAAACCGGCACGTCCGCGACACACGCGCCGCAGGTTCGTGGCGCATCGCTTCGGTTGCTGGCGCTGCCATCGCCGCGATCGCCGCCACCGCCACCGCCCCCGGCGCCTGCGGCACCACCTGTTCCACCCTCGGCGTCACGGTCGGCTCCAGCGTCCGCGCCGGCGTCGGCGTCCGCGCCCAATCCGCCGTCCGCGATCGGTGCACCGCCTCCCCCACCCGCCGCCGCACCTCCGTTGCCCCCGGCGCCGCCACCCGGTCCGAAGCCCGCGTCGCTCACGCATGTGTACGTTTTGACATCACAGGTCTGCGGCGGCTTGCAGACAAAGCCCGCGTCCGGGTCCGGCTCGCAGTAGTTCCCGTTACGACGCCGGTGAGGCGTGCAACCGACCAGAGCCACGACCAGCACGCCCAGTACCAGCAGTCCATGCGCCCGGTTCGTGGGACATCGCGCGCGCGCCGCCCCCCCGCGCCGATCGATCCAGGCCACCCCTTTCATTTGTCGCAACCATATCACCGCCCCCGCGCCGCAAGCGCGCAAGCGCCTTCCCTGTCGACGCGCACCGCCCGCGGTGATAAACGATCCCGCCTATTCTGGAGAGATGGCCGAGTGGTCGAAGGCGCCTGATTCGAAATCAGGTTTGGGCGCAAGTCCAACGTGGGTTCGACTCCCACTCTCTCCTCCGCGCAAAACAAGGACCTGGCAAAAAAAATTCTGGCATGACCCTGGAGAGATGGCCGAGTGGTCGAAGGCGCACGATTGGAAATCGTGTGTACCGAAAGGTACCGAGGGTTCGAATCCCTCTCTCTCCTCAACCCCTAACGACGCACCGGCCACGCACCGGTCACGTACCGGCCGGTATCGCTGGACGGCGGGAGGCGTGTGTGTCAAAAGAGGCACGTCCCGAGCGGCGGAACGCTGGCGAACCCCGCCAGGCCCGGAAGGGAGCAACGGTAACCGGCCAACCGGGTGCTCGGGACATTATCCAAACTGCGCATGGACTGCATGGACATCTTGGGGCTCGCGGATGGCTGACGTGGTCTACCTGGTGCAGGACATGCTCTTCTCGTCGAAGATTCGCGAGACGGCGAAGCCCCTCGGTCTGACGGTCCAGGGACTGCGTGATCCGGCCGCGCTGGCTGCCGCCGCCGCTGCGGGGGCCAAGCTGGTGATCGTCGATCTCAGGCTGCCGGTCGCGCTCGATGCATTGGGCGCGCTCGGCGCCAACCCAGTCGCCGCCTTGGTGCCGTCGATCGGGTTCGTGGACCACGAGCTGACCGAGGTGATGGACGCCGCCCGCGCTCGGGGTTGCGGGCGCGTCATGGCGAAGGGCCAGTTCTCGACGGCGTTGCCCCGGTTGCTGGCGGAACTGCTCCCGCCCACTGCGGCCTAACGCGCTGTTCTTTTCAATGGATCGCCGCTCGTGGTCGGCGGATTTCGTCGAGGGTCGCCGGCGTCGGCAAAGATGGGGATGTGTTCCGCCCCACCTTTGCGGCGGTCGGTACAGAGGCGGCCTGTAAAGGAGAATGTGATATCCTGGTCGGAATGACTAGAACGGCCAAACCGCAGTCGCGCCGGGAAGGACCTGTCCGTCGACCGCGCGCGCAGCGTGCCGCCCGCTGGCCGCTGCAGGACGCGAAGGCGCGCTTCAGTGAATTGGTCCGCCGCGTCCATGACGAAGGACCGCAGCACGTCACCGTGTACGGGCGCGACGAGGTCGTCGTGATCGCGGCGGATGAGTTTCGCCGTCTCCGCGGTGACCTGACAGGTGCGGCGCTCGTCGACGCGATGCAAGCATTGCCGTATCGAGCCCTGTCCCTCGATCGGAAGCGTGCCCGGCTGCCTGTTCGCGGTGTTGTTCTCCCGTGACCGGCTGGCTGCTCGATACAAACATTCTGTCCGAGCTTCGCCGACCCAAGCCGGAACGAAAGGTCGTGGCCTTCATCGCCTCGCAAACGCTTGAACAGCTGTACGTCAGCACAGTGACATTCGCCGAAATCAGGTTCGGCATCGAACTCGTCAGCAACGCGAACCGCCGCGCCGAACTGGGTGACTGGCTCGCCCGCAAAGTGCGGCCGATGTTCGAGCAGCGCGTCCTTCAGGTTACCGAGGACGTCATGTTCAAGTGGCGACTCTTGGTGGAGGAGGGCCGCAAGGTCGGACACACGTTCTCGCAGCCCGACCTCCTCATCGCGGCGACGGCCCTTCATCACGGACTGACCGTCGTCTCACGCGATAAGAGCGACTACGAGAAGGCACGTGTTCCCGTGATCAATCCCTGGTCTTGACCCTTGGTCACCGGAGTCCCCGAGGGATGGATTCGGGGTGGTTGTATCTACGGGGGGTATGGATTGGATGTGCCGGTGTGGCGTTCAATCGGGCCACAACCGCAACAGGTGCCGCAGCGAGGGAACCACCAGATCCGGTGATCCCCAGTCCGCGAGATCATCGGGCGCTGGATGGCGCACGAGAGCGGTCTTGCATCCGGCACCGCGGGCCGCGATGACGTCGAATTTGTAGTCACCGACCGCTAGGGTTTGTGCGGGGGCGGATCCCAGCGAATCACACAGCACACGCGCGCCGTGCGGCGACGGCTTGGGTGGGCCATCTTCACGCGTGTAGATGGCCTGAAACCTAAAATCGAACCTGCGCATGAAGGCGTCGACGGCCTCGCGCATATTGCGCGTCAGGATGGCGACGGGAATGCCGCGGGCACCCAGCAAGGTCAGCAGCTCCGCGCAACCCTCCGCCAACGTCGCGTGGTCGATGGCCTCCAGCTCGTGCCGTCGCAGGATCGCTTCCGCGTGCGCGCGAAAGGTCGCATCCTTGCCTTCAAGCGCCTCCAAGATTGGCAATCCGGGTGCGATTCCGATTTCGCGGCGGATCTCGACGAAATCCAGCAACGGCTCGGTCAACGTTCCATCGAGATCGAAGATTACGGCGAGAGGCGGATTCACGCGGTGAAATCTGCCATGCCTGGTCTTGTCGGGCGAGCGTCGACGTCCGGGCGCGCATATCCTATATAGTCCCGGGGTGCTGACCCCGAAGGGAGTTCCCCCGAAGATGTTCCATGGTGGGAAAAAAAGAGCCTCGACGTCGGCCAGCCGCCTTCACGGGCGGCCGGAATGACGAAAGGGCCTGACAAGAATCGCGGGCAGGCGCCCGACGCGTCGCCGAAGTCGGAACGGCGGACGGCTTCGCGCGCGAAGGTGGCGATGCCCGTGATGTGCCGATATGAGAGCGTGCTCGATTTCGTGGCGACGCAGTCGATGAACATCAGCCCGACGGGCGTGTTCATCGAAACCGAAACGCCGGCCGCGGTCGGCAGTCGGATCGAGTTCAATTTCATGCTGGACGACGGGTTCACCTTGCTCCGCGGAACCGCCGACGTCGTGCGCGTCGTGACCGCGGGGCCCGTGAACGGGATGGGCGTTCGCTTCGTGGATCTCGACGACGCTTATCGGGATCTCATCGCGCGCATCATCGCTGTCAACAACCAGGAGGGCCGGAACTCGACGCTGACCTTCGATTTTTCGCGCGCCGCGACGGTGCATACGATGCCCGTCGTGCAGGACGTCGCGCCCCGTCCGATCGCGTTCGATGGTCGGTCTTTGCGCGTGGTCCTGAGTCCGCTCACCGTTTCGCACTTCACGCAGAACCCACTGTTGAACGTGCGGTCGGGCGGCTTTTTCGTTCCCGCCGACGAAGACGTGCCGCTCGGCACCGTTTTTCAGGTCGAAATTCTCGACGGCGCGTCGCGCCTCCTGGTCACGGGCAAGGGGAAGGTCGTGGCCAAGCAAGATATGCACGTGGGCGTCAGATTGGCGGACGTCGACAAGGAAGCCCTGGCGCGCTTGCGCGCCGAGGTCGAAAGGTTGGCTTCCTCGAAGTGAGCGTACACCAACCCTAGTCGTGCTTTCTCCGGTCAGAAACCGCCGTGTCACGGCACTGGACGTGCGCGAGACGGCCCGCTCGATTCGCGTCGGGGACCAATTGGTGCCGCCGGGCCAGACGCGCGTCGTGCCGCTCCCGCTGCCCGGCCGGACCGATGCCGGCGACGCGATTCCGGTGTGTGTCACGGCCGGCGCGCGATCTGGGCCGCGCGTTACGGTACTCGGGGCACCGCGCGGCTTCGAAGTGGGCGCGGCCCGCGTGGCCCTCGGATTACGATCGATGATCGATCCGCTTACGCTTCACGGCAGCATTGTCCTGGTGCCAGTCCTTCGTCCGGGCGGGCATTTCGCCGCGCGCGGCAACGCCGTCCGCGATGCCGCGGCGTGGCGCTTTCCCGGTAATCCGGGCGGCAGTCGTCGCGCGCGCGAGGCTTTTGCGGTGTTCTCGGAACTGGTGGTGGGATCGTCTCTGGTTCTGCTGTTGACGGCGGCCGAGCCGGGGTTCGGCGCCGCCCTGGCCGTGTACGGGGATCTCGATGATCCGCGCGTGCGCCGCCTGTCGTTGCACGCGCGGGGCACCGCCGCCGTTCATGTGAAACCGGCGCCCGGCAGCTTGACCGCGGCCGCCACCGATATCGGCGCCGTCGTCCTGGAACTGCGCGGGCCGACGGATTCACGCGAAGGCGACGAATCGTTGAGTGCCTCCGTGTTCGCGCTGCTAGCGGCGTCAGGTAGCCGCGCGCTGCCCGTCGCAGGCCTTCGATCGCCACGGCGGCAACCCGTCGTCGTCACCCGCACGGCTGTCGTGCGTGCTCCCATCGGAGGGTTCTTGGAACAGGTCGCATCCCCCGGCGACATGGTCCGGCGGGGCAACCTGCTGGCGCGGGTCGTGCCGCCGTTTGTCGGCCGAGTGGTCGACGTCGCGGCCCCGAACGAGGGGGTGGTGTTGCAGGCCACGACCCGGACCGGGATCCGGGCGCGCGCGTCCTTGTTCGTGGTTGGCCGGCTATCGCGCGCGGCGATCAACCGGGCACGCGACGAGGGCCGGTATCACACGAATGGCGTCGCGAATGTGGTGCCCGTCGCCGCTTTGCGGCCGTCCGCCGACGTCTCGGCGCCCCTGCACGTCGGTTGGGTAGAACGGGTGTCGTTGCCCAATCTGGGCGTGGAACGCCTGCGCGCCAAGATCGACACGGGCGCTCGGACATCCGCGCTGCACGTGACCCGGATGACCGTCGTGGGCGCCACCGACGATTCACACCGGCGTCCCATTCTTGAGCTGACGCTGCCCGCGGGTTCCAAGCGCGGCGCGCCACCCGCGACGGTTCGAGTCGTCGTGCGGGATCATGTGCAGGTCAAGGACACCTCCGGTCGCACGGAGCGACGCCCGGTCATAGAGACGACGTTGCGCCTCGGCATTTTGGAACGGCGGATACGTGTCACCTTGACGAACCGTGGAGACATGCTGTTTCCCCTGCTCATCGGCAGGACCGCATTGGGAGCGGGCGTTGTTGTCGATCCCGCGCGGCGGCTTTTGCTGACCGAGGACCGGGCCGGTCCGCGGACCTCCGCGCGGCGGCCGGCGGCGACCATCGGGACAAAGTCGACGTTGGAAAGTTGACAGAATCCCCCGATCGCCGATTCTGATGGCATATGCCGTCCGCGCGCGTGCTTCGAGCTTCTGTCCGAAGACGAAGGTCGCGTGCGCTGCCGCTGCTATCCCGGCTGACCCTGAAGCCCAATTCTCCCGCTGTACCGCTGGGGAAATCATTGCGGCTGGTCGACGCCTTGCGCGCCAGTCGCGAGGCCCTGAACGACATCCAGGGGCAGCTGGACGCCCTGCTGTCGGCCGTGCGTTCGCCCGCGGGACGCCCGGAGACCGGCGCGGCCGATCGCCTGCGGCGCGCCACCAAGCGCGCGGGCGCGGCCATGAATCGCCTGGCGGAAGTCTGAGAAGTCTGATCGGAGGCCGGCCCCCCTCGTGACCGGCGCCTTGCGGGTACAATCCGTTTCGGTGCGCCCGTCTTTGCGAGAGCCGATCCTGACGTTTCTGGCGGCGATTGCCCTGGCGTCGGGGCTGTTTTGGGCGGGCAAGGCTATCCCGATCCTGCAACGAAACCTGCACGCGTGTATCGCCGCCTTGTTTCTTTACGTCCCGGTGGTGGCCGGCCGCCTGACGGGGCGCCCATTCTATTTTTATGAAGCCGGGCTGCGGCTCGAACCACTGCGAACAAATGCGCTGGTCCTGACCGTCGCCGTGGTGGCTACCTTCCCACTGTTCGTGCTGGGGTTCTTCGCGTTCTACGACGTGGTTTGCGGTTCGGGGCTTGGCACGGGCGCGGTGGCGCGGGTCCTCGGGCCCTTGTGTCCCGGGTCCGGTTGGCAACCGAGTCCTTCGGTCGGCGGAATCGCGGACCGTGCCGCGCACCTCCGCCTACCCCCCAGCTTTGCTCTCTTGTCCGCCAACCAGCTTCTGGTGATTGCTCTGCCAGAGGAGATGTTCTTTCGCGGGTATCTGCTTGGGCGCCTGGAGGACCGGTGGCCCTCGCGGCACCGCTTTTTAGGCGCGTCGGTGGGGCGTGCGCTGTTGGTATCAGCCGGCCTGTTTGCTCTCGGGCACTTCCTGGTCGACTTCAATCCGCAACGCTTGGCGGTGTTTTTTCCGGCGCTGGTGTTCGGATGGATGCGCGCGCGATCGGGCTCGGTTGTCCCAGGAGCCGTCTATCATGCGTTGTGCAACCTCCTGGCCGACGTGTTGCACACGAGCTACTTCTGAGGCGTTCCGATGCGCGGCCGTGCGCGTCGGTCAGGGGCAGGTGTCGGTCAGCCGTGCGTCTGGGTCAGACGGGTGGGTGGGTCGCACGGGCTCGACACGGCCGCGATCACTTCTTGCCACACTCGACGTATCGCAGCCTAAGGTCGTACAGCAGACTTTCGAGCAGGCGGTCCTCCGGCGGCGACAGGTTGCCGCGCGTCTTTTCTTGGAGCATCCCGATGATGTCGATAGTGTGCTTGGCCATCCGCAGGTTCGGGGCCGACTCCCGGCCGGTCGGATCGTCCAACTCGCCGAGGTGCAGCAACGCTGAGCTGCCAAGCGACAATATGAACGTGTGAAAATCGACGGGCGGCAGAGGACCCGAATCTTGCTCGTCCGGCACGACCTCCGCTGCGGGGGATGAAGCCGCCGGCGGCTGTGAAGCGGGCGGAGGGGGCGGAGCCTCCGGCGCGGTCGGCTCACCGGCATCCGGTTTTGCCTCCGCGCTTTTGGCCTCGGCGGCTTCGGTGAAACTTCGACGATCAGAAACCTTGAAACCGGGCTGCTTTCCGTCTTCCTGTTTGACCGCCGACATGCGGGAACTCTACGCACACGCCGGGCGCGTTTCAACGTCCTTGGTCCGGGCATGGACGGGGACGGCGGGCGAGCTTGACCCGCCCTTCACCCGCTCTTCAATTAGACATGCCCTTCTAAGCTTGCCCTTCGGCTAGGCTTGCCCTGCAGCTAAGCTAAGCTAGCCCTTCGGGCGCGTCGTCGTCCGCGTGTTCCTCGGGCGGGGCGACCTTCTCGGTAGCGTCGGCCAGCGCCTTCAGGTGCTTCTCGTAGTCTTTGCGTGTAATCAGGCCTTTTTTGATGCTCCGCTCGATGGTGCGGACGTCAAAAAGACGGTGGGCTTTGTCAGCGGCTTCTCGGGTGCTGCTCATGGCAGGCGAAGAGCTAACACATTTCGCCCGTCCAAAGAAGCCCCCACGAGAGCCGAGGTGAGACGCCCCGCCAGAAACCCCAAACCGAAAGCCCACAAAAGACTCAAGAAACGCCCGCTATCGGATCGAAGCCGGGTGGGGCCGCGACTTGGTCCCCGCCGGGCTCCCGCCCGGGTCGCGAGCCTCGTGACATGGAAATACACGGGCCGCCTCGACGGTTGTAAGCTCCGCCGCGCCAAAGGAGACCCCATGGACGTCCGAGTCATCAACGAGCTGGTTCAAAAACAATCGGCCTTCGTCGACCGACTGACCGCCGAAGTCGGCAAGGTCATCGTCGGTCAGAAGGCCATGATCGAACGCATCCTAATCGGGCTTTTGACGGGGGGCCATGTCTTGCTGGAGGGCGTTCCCGGTCTGGCGAAGACCTTGACCGTCAAAACGCTGGCCGACGCGCTGCAGATGAAGTTTCAGCGGGTGCAATTCACGCCCGACCTGTTGCCGGCGGACATCGTGGGCACGGTCATCTACAACCAGGCGCGAGGTGAATTCATCGCGAAGAGGGGTCCGATCTTCGCCAACTTGGTGCTGGCCGACGAGATCAATCGCGCCCCGGCCAAGGTGCAGTCGGCGCTGCTGGAGGCCATGCAAGAACGCCAGGTGACGATCGGCGACACGACTCACCCTCTGCCGCAGCCATTTCTGGTCATGGCCACGCAGAACCCGATCGAACAGGAGGGAACCTACGCGTTGCCCGAGGCGCAACTCGATCGGTTCATGTTGATGATCAAGGTGGGGTATCCGACCCGCGAGGACGAGCGCGCCATCATGGACCGGATGACCTCTGGCATCGCCGTACGTGCCGAGGCGGTCGCCACGCCCGAGGAGATCGCGGAGGCGCGGTCCGTGGTGGGACAGGTCTACATCGACGAGAAGATTCGAGACTACATCGTCAACCTGGTTCACGCCACGCGCGAGCCGAAGGCCCATGGCCTCGGCGAGCTGGCCGATTTCATTTCCTTCGGGGCAAGCCCCCGCGCGTCCATTTATTTGAACATGGCGGCGCGCGCGCACGCGTTCCTGCGCCACCGCGGTTATGTCACGCCCGAGGACATCAAGGCCATCGGCGTCGACGTTTTGCGCCATCGCGTGATCCTGACCTACGAGGCGGAGGCCGAGGATGTCACCTCCGAGACCGTCGTCCGCAAGCTCTTCGAGCACGTTGAAGTGCCGTAGTCCCGGTTTCGTATGCTGACACGCGAGCTGCTCCGCAAGATCCGTACCATCGAGATCGTCACCGAGAGATTGGTGCGCGATCGGATGGCGGGTCAGTACCATTCCGTGTTCAAGGGCAGCGGCATCGCGTTCTCCGAGGTGCGCCACTACATGCCTGGCGACGACATCCGCCAGATCGACTGGAACGTGTCGGCCCGGATGAACGACACGTACATCAAGTTGTTCACCGAGGAACGCGAGATGACCGTTCTTCTGCTGGTGGACATGTCGGCGTCGGGCCGCTTTGGGACCCACGGCCAGGAAAAGCGCGAGCTGGCTGCGGAACTGGCGGCGGTGGTCGCGTTCTCGGCGATCCGGAACAACGATCGCGTCGGCCTCATTATTTTTACCGACGAGGTCGAGAAATTCGTGCCCCCGAAGAAGGGCAAGAAACACGTCCTTCGGGTGATCAGCGAGATACTTTCGTTTCAGCCAAGGCACCGGGGCACCAAGATCGCGGCGGGCCTGGAATTCCTGGGACGCATTGCGCGCCGTCGCGCGGTGGCCTTCGTCGTGTCGGATTTTCTGGCTCCGCAGGACAGCTACGAACGGGCCCTGCGAATCACGGCGGGACGGCACGACATTATTCCAGTGGCGGTCACTGATCCGCTGGAGGAAATCCTGCCGGCGGTGGGCCTCGTCGAGATGGAGGACCCCGAAACCGGCGAGCTGGTTGTGTTCGACACCGGTGCACGCGACGCGAGGCAGTGGGAACGCGACGCGCGGCGAGCCGTGGACGCGCGTGACGCCCTGTTTCGGCGACTGAAGATGGACCCGATTCGGGTGCGCACCGATCGCCCATATTTGCCGGCGCTGACGACGTTCTTCGAGGCGCGCGCCCGGAGGCTGCGGCATTGATTTGGCGTCAGGGTGTCCTTGTGGAGGCTGACAGTATGATCGCCCGAGCGGGGCGGCGCCGGGATCGTGCTCGCGTGGTCCCCGTTGCGGTCAAGACACGGGCCATCGGATGGGTCAACCTATTGGCGCAGGGGTGTGCGCTCGGATGCGCCGTGGGATGGGCGATGGGGGGGGCATCGATCCGGCCGGCATTTGCCGTCGAGGCTCCGCCGAGCCCGGGCCCATCCGCGCACGTCGACGCGGCCGCCGGGACCGGGACGACCGCCGCCGCTCAAGCTCCGAACGCGGCGCCCGCCGCCGCGATCGACCCAGACGCGCCAACCGTGGCCGCCCGCATCGATCGCGCCACCGGTGGTGTGCACGTGGGCGATCCTCTGACCCTGACCGTGACGGCCGTGTCCCGACGCGGGACTCCCGTCAACCTTCCGAACGTGGTTGATCTGGCGCCATTTTCGCTGCTGGCCGGCTTCGGTGCCGGGGCGGCCGATGGGGCGAGTACACGTTCCGAGGCAGAAAAAGATCTGGGCGACGGGCACGTCCGTCACGAGTACACGTTGAAGATTGCCGCGTACGAGCCGGGAGATCTCGTGTTGCCGGCGATCGAGGTGACCTACCTCGGACCCGGAGGGGATGTTCGCCAGGCGCGCACGCAACCAATACCGATCAAGATCGCAAGCCTCATTGCGAACGAGCCGGAACCCACCTTGAAGGACAACCTGCCTCCAGTCACCGTGTGGAAGCGCGATCTGACCTTGGTTACCATCGCGGGCGGTCTGCTGACGGCGGCGCTGGGTGCGCTCATCACGTGGTTGCTTGTTCGGAAGCTGCGCCAAAGAGTCGTCGTGCGACCGGGTCCACCGCCGCGCCCCGCGCACGAGGTTGCCTTGGAGCGCCTCGACCGACTGGGAGCGTACGGCTTTCTTGAAAATGCCGACAATCGTCCCTTCTACTTCGCCGTGTCGGAAGTCATTCGCGACTACGTGGGCTCGCGGTACGGATTTGATTCTCTTGAGCTGACGACCGACGAGCTGATGTCCGAGTTGCGACGCCGTGCGAGCCGCAGCATCGCGCTCGACGAGATCGAGCGCTGGCTTTGCGCCTGTGATCTCGTGAAATTCGCCAAGGTGTCGCCGACGGCGAACGAAGCCCGCGGCGCTCTGGAAACGGCGATCCGAATCGTCGAGTCGACACGGCAGCCTCCCGAACCGCAAGGTGCGGCGACCGCCCCCGCGTCCGCGTCGGGCGATCCGAGAACGAGGGCGAGTGCCTAAGACCGCGCCCCAGGGTCCTTCAACCGTCAAGGCGGCCGTGCGGCCGATACCCCTTGGCCTGATCGCGGCGCTGTTCGTTCCCGCGACCGCGGCGTACCTGTGGCTCCTGCGAATCGAGGAAGGATTCCGGTTCGCGCACCCGGGCGCGCTGGCACTTTGTCCCATAGCCGTCGCACTGGTGGCCTGGACGGGTTTTCGTCGTCCCGGCGATCGCGAGGCTGCGTTGTTGTATTCGCGAACTTCCGAGCTCGGATTGCGCCGTTCGGGTCTGGTCGCGCGTCTGAAGGACCTGCCGACTGTCCTGCGACTGCTGTCCGTGGTTCTTCTGGTGGTGGCGCTTGCCCGCCCACAGACGTCCCGCGCCATCAACGATATCGAGTTGGAAGGCATAGACATCGTCATCGCACTGGACGTGTCGGGATCGATGCAGGAGACGGATCTCGTTCCAAATCGCCTGGACGCCTCGAAGATGGTTATCGAACAATTCGTGCAGCGACGGCCAAATGATCGCATTGGCCTGGTGGTTTTCGGCAAGGACGCCTACACACACATTCCCTTGACGTTGGATCACGGGACGTTTCTGCGGATGTTGGCCGAGCTTCGGATCGGAATCATCGACGGCCGCGGTACGGCCATTGGCAACGGCATTGGCGTGGCGCTGAATCGCCTGCGACATTCGGAAGCCAAGAGCAAGGTGATCATTGTCCTGACCGACGGTGACAACAACGCGGGCAACATCTCGCCCGAGCAGGCCGCTCGCTACGCCCAGACCATGGGCGTCAAGATCTACACAATTCTGGCAGGCGACAATGGTGGGGGCGCCGCGACCGTCGTCGATCCCATGGGGGGACAACACCAGCGACAGGCGATGAACCCGAAGCTGCTGGAGGAGATCGCATCGATGACGGGAGGCTCACCGTATCTGGCGACGGACACCCGGGCGTTGGCGCGAAATTTCCAGAGCATCTTGGAGGATCTGGAGAAGTCCCGGCTGCGTGATCGCGGAGTCATGTACGGCGAGCTTTACACGCGATTCTTGTGGCCAGCCTTCGCGGTACTGCTCGCCGAAATCGCGATGAGACTGACACGATGGAGGCGCCTGCCGTGATGCGCTTCGGCGACGCTCGATTGTTGTGGCTGCTGTTGGTGGCCCCGGCGGTGGTTCTGGCGTACGGGTTCTACTTCCGGACCCGTCGCCGGCTGCTCGGTCGGTTGGGACAGGCCGAGATGATCCGGCGCATGACGGCCGGCGTATCGGTGCGGCGGAAAGTATTGCGGGCGGCGCTGCTCGTGGCGTCTCTGACGCTGATGGCTGTGTCGCTGGCGCGACCGCAAGCGGGCGGGCGAGCGAAGCTGACCCGGCAGCGCGGAATGGATCTGGTGGTGGCCCTCGATTTTTCCAAGTCGATGCTGGCCAAGGACGTCTATCCGTCGCGGTTGGAGAGGGCAAAGCGCGAGTTGGAGCGTCTGATGGACCATTTGGCGGGTGACCGCGTGGGCCTCGTCGCGTTTGCCGGTGAGACCCTGACGTATCCTCCGACGACGGACTATTCCGCGGTGAAGTTGTTCTGGCGGGATCTTTCGCCGTGGGACATGCCGGTCGGTGGCACGGCGCTTGGCCGGGCGTTGCGGGCCGGAACGGAAATTTTGACGCGCTTGCGAAGCAAGAGCGGCGATGGCGGCGCGACCGCCGACGGCAACAGCCGGTCGCAAGTGATCTTGTTGTTAACCGACGGCGAGGACACCGAGAGCGAGCCCCTGGAAGCCGCCGATGACGCATCGAAGGTCGGGATCAAAGTGTTCACCGTGGGAATCGGCTCGCGTTCCGGTGAGCTGATCCCGGAATTCGATGAGCGGGGCGAAGTCACGGGATATGTGAAGGACACGGATGGGAAATACGTGACGTCCCGCCTAGGCGAAGACACTTTGGTCAAGATCGCGCAGAGGACCGGCGGCGAATATTTTCACGCGGATCCACGCCAGTTCGGTGTCGAACAGGTCGAAGCGGCGCTCGGCGGCCTGAAGCGCACCGAAAACGAGGCTCGTGTGGTCAAGGAATACGACGACATCTACGAGATTCCCTTGCTGCCCGCGTTCCTGTTGCTGGTGGCGGAGGCTTGCATGAGCGATAGGCTTGGCGCCGGACGGACGCGACTGGCCACGGGGGCAGGGCGGGCACGATGACGGTTCCCCACGAAGAACAGAGGGACCACCCTGTCGTCGAGGACGGCAGGATGGCCATGCGACCTTCGCACATGCTGGTTTCTCTGATGGTGGTGTTTCCATTCCTGACGGCCTTCGATCCGATTCGCAGCCGAAGCGCGCAGGTCGAGGAAGGCAACGCGCGGATGAAGGCGGGCAAGGCAGACGAGGCCCTGGCGGCCTACGACAAAGCGCTCGCGGAGCTGCCCACAGATCCCGCCGTTCATTTCGATCGCGGCACTGCATTAGCCGCCTTGTCCCGATTCGACGAGGCCGCCGAGGAGTTTCTGCGGGCGACGGAGGCCAGGGAAGTTCCTCTCAAAGCGTCGGCTTTCCACAATCTTGGCAATTCGTTTTTCAAGAAGGACAAGTTCAAGGAGTCCATCGAGGCGTACAAACGCGCGCTCGCGCTAAATCCAGGCGATGAGGGCGCCAAGTGGAACCTGGAGATCGCACTGAAAAAGAAGCGCGAAGACGACAAGAAGAAGGAAAAGGACAAGGACAAGGACAAGGACAAGAAGGACGACAAGGACAAGAAGGACAAAGACCAGAAGAAGGACAACGACAAGCAAGACGACAAGGACGAACAGGACAAGAAGAAGCAGGACAACAAGGACAAGCAGGACGACCACAAGCAGAACCAGAACGAGGACAAGCCCGACGAGAAGCCCGCGGCTCAGAAGGAGATGGAGTCCGTGCTCGACAGCTTGGAGAAGAGCCCGAAGGATCTGGAGAAGCAGCGGGCGATGTTGCGAGCGGTTCGCCGCGCGCCGCCGACGCGGGACTGGTAGATCTCCGTTGACGCTTGAATGATGATGACGATGAACGACCCTCGCCTATTGACTCGCCGTCGGTCGCTGTTCGCCGTCGCGGCGGCAGCGGCGGTAATTGGCGTCTTGGCATCCGGCGGCGCCGCGCGTGCGGAGGCGCCGCGGTTAACGGCCGAGGTAGATCGCAACCAGGTGACTGCGGGCGACGCTTTCGTCTACCAGGTGACGTTGAGCGTCGGGAACGACCAGGTTTCCGACTACCGTCCGCCGGACTTCAAGGGCCTACGCGTGCTGAGCACGCCCGGCGCTCCGAATCAGTCGACCCAGATGCAATTTGGCGGCGCGGGCATGTTCGTCCAGGTCAGTTACTCGTGGCGGTACGAGGTGGCGGCGACCCAGAAGGGAAGCCTCACGATTGGCGCTGCGCGCGTCCGTGTCAACGGTCAGGAGTTTCGATCGAATCCCGTGACCTTGACGGTGTCTTCGTCGTCACAAGCGGCCGCGGGGTCACCGCCGCCGCTGTCGGCCCCGCCTTCGGCGCCGTCCCCTTCGTCCCCAGGTGGTTCGGCCGAGCGCGCCGCGCCGCCCGAGGCGGCCGAGGGCGGCAGCTTCATTCGACTGGTGATCGACAAGCAAAAGGCATTCGTGGGCGAGGCCATTGCCGCGACCTGGTACCTGTACATGAGCGAACCGGCGGACAAATACGACACGCAGACGGAACCCCACACCGAGGGTTTCTGGACCGAGGACATCACGGTTCCCTCCCGACGCGGAGGATTGGTGTTGACCCAGGAGTCCGTGCAGGGGCGCCCGTATCAAGTCGGCACTGTTTTGAAGAAGGCCTTGTTCCCGCTGCAGGCGGGACGCCTGACCATCACGCCCATGGAGGCAGAGATCTCGCGGTCCGATTTCTTTGGAAACGCGGTGCGCAGTCAACACGTTCGTTCCGTACCGACCGCCGTCGAGGTTTTGCCCTTGCCCAAGACCGGTCAGCCGGCCGGTTTCGACGCCGCGAATGTCGGAACTTTTACGCTGAACGCCCATGTCGATCGAACGCAGGTCGCGGTCGGCGAGCCGGTGACGCTGACCATCGAGATCGGCGGCCACGGCAATTTGCGCAAGCTTGCCCTGCCCGTTGTTCCGAAGCTGAACGGATGGAAGAGCTACGACCCGCGCGTCAACGTCGTCGTGGATCCAGCGAGCGGCGTCAGCGGCACCAAGACCGCCGAGATCTTGTTGTTGCCCGAGCGGCCCGGAACGGTGACCCTCCCGGCGATCGTACTTTACGCCTTCGACCCCGACGCGCGCCGATACACGCACACCGAAACCGCCCCGATCGGTTTGACCGCCACCGGAGACGCGGTAGCGGGAGCCAAGACCGTCGGGGGCGGTGGGTCGGTAGCGGGGT
>JADGRC010000026.1 GCA_017881245.1 Pseudomonadota bacterium | reverse complement strand
CCCTTAAGAAATTGATCGACGGTGATCGCCTGGGCGATTCCTCGACCGTGCTGACGGGCCGATCCCTCCGTGCTCGGGAGGTTGATGTCATCGCCAGTCTTGGACAAGGTCGCTGTGGTGGCAATGCCAATCAGCCCGCCCGCCGCATTGACGGCGGCAGGAACGATGTCGAGCGGATGCCCTTCCAGAACGTCACGAGCGTATCTGCCATATCCCCACTGCACGACATCCGGGCTGGCGTGCTTGGGCTCGAAGGGCGGCAACTTGGTGGTCGACCGATGGCCCTGCCCAAGTGGAATCGCCAGTGTGTCAGGCCGAACGCCGAGGTAGAGGTACGCGGGAAGTCGGAGCGTCCCCGTCGCGGTCTTCACTTCGACGATGTCCCCGCGAGTCACGCCAAGACGGGCGCCCGTGTCGGGGTGCATCTCAACCCACGAACTCCAGACCACCTTCGTGACCGGATCCGGCAATTCCTGCAACCAGGGTTTGTTCGCGCCGCGACCATCGCCGAGCGTCGCCGATGGATACGTGACGAGGTAGAACTCATCCGACTTTGGCGCGACCGACGTGACCGACCTGACGGGAGCAGCGCCCGGCGTCGCCGCGCGACCCACGGACGTGCCGGCCATCATGCCCTTCTGGAGCGCGGCCGCGAAGGCCGCGCTATTGCCGGCGAGTCGGGCGAGGACCAGGCTCTTGTAGTCAGTGGCCGATCCGAACTTGCTGCCCGCGGTGGCGTCCTTTCTCGCGACGGCGATCAAGACGTCCGCAGCGCCGCGCGTTCCTGGGAATACGGGATCCATGGTCGGCTGCAGCAACCCGAGCGTTCCCTTGAGTGGCTGGGCGTCGCCCCACGTTTCGAGCGAGTGCAGATCGGGGAAGATCAGATCGCACAGTTCAGTCGTCTCGTCGGGATACAACGAGAAGGCCACCTTGAATGGCACTTTGCCGATCGCTTCGCCGACCTTGACCGATTTGGGAAGCGAATGCATGGGATTCGTGCCCCGAACGATCAACACCGCTACGCGGCCCGCACGCATGTCCTCGATGCTGGCCAGAACCTGATCGGTGCGCGCGACTCCGTCGAACGCGGTGATCGCTTCGCCGACGCGAATGACCGGGCCGACTGCTCCTGACGCCTGATTGAGGGCGGCAACCGACGTGGCCAGCTCCAGCGCGTCTGCGGAGCGCGATCCGGCAAGGAAGACCGCGGGCTTTGCACCGGAAATTTCCGCGGCGAGCCCCTTGAGCGTCGCTTCGGGAACGTCGGCGAGCTTCGCGGCGTCTGCCGCACTGCCCTGCCCGCGGAGGAACGCCGCGATCGCGACTTCACCACCCGGCTTGCACGCGATCCACTGATCGGCGTTGAGTCCCGTGAGGGATCGCCGTGGACCGATATATATGAAGCGAGGCGCTCCATCGAGCTTCGCGCGCGCCTCAGCGAAATCGAGCTGCTGCGGAACCGAGGCGCCCCACGTTTCGAGGAAGTCGGCGCTGAACGAGACGATGAGCTTTGCGTCGGCAAAGCTGATTCTGGGCATCGATACGCCATACGCCGCGCGGTTCGCAGCCAACGCCGCTTCGTCGGCTTCGAAGTCCACGCTAAGGTGGGGCCGCATTCCGTACGCTGCAAGCCACTCGTCAATGAAGGCTGGGAAGCTGCCGCTCTCGTGTTGATTGAGGAACAGGGCGCCCTTTCCGCGCGCCTCGCTCATCTTCTGCCCCAGGAGGCGAGTGCCCTCATCCCACGTGATGAGCTTCCACGTATTGCCGTCGCGGACCAGCGGGACGCGGAGCCGATCCGGATTATAAAGCCCCTGCAGCGCCGACTGGCCGCGCGCGCACAACGCACCCTTGTTCAGCGGATGGGCCGGGTTGCCCTCGAGCTTGATCGTGCGCCCGTCACGAGTCTCCGCGATGACGCCGCAGGCCGCCGCGCACTCGCGGCAGGTCGTGGCGTAGTACGTCGAGACGCCCGGCACCGTCTGGTCGGGCGACGCCAAATACGGAATAAGATGGCCAGTCTCCTCTGAGCAGGCGGTCGCGGCAACAGCGACGGTCGACGCGCCGATGACCTTGAGAAAGTCGCGACGCTTGACGGGGGCGTCGATCAGATCGGCGTTCGGGGACCCAGCGGTGGGATTCTGACTCACTGCGTCCTCAGTAGTGGCAGTTGGCGCAGTCATACCGAGCCTTCTTGCGCTCGGCGACAACGGGCTTCGGTACGCCGGACCCGGTCGCGGGTGGACCCGCCGGCGCCGCATAGCCGGCCGCCTCGAGACCCTCTGCCGCGCTATATCCATTCACGTGACAGCTCACGCACCACCCCATGTTGAGCGACGCGAACTGGTAGACCTGGTTCATCTTCTGAATCTGGCCGTGGCAGGTCTGGCAGGTGACGCCGGCATTCACGTGGCGCATGTGCGGGAAGTGCACGTACTCCGGAACTTTATGAATGCGGATCCAGGGAATCGGTCTGGCATTCGGCCCGAGCCCGGGTGTCATCAGCGTCTTCACGTCGGCGTAGTCCCACAGCTTCTTGATCTCGGCGCTCGTGCGCTTGGGCCCAAGGTCGGAAGCGAGACGGTCGGGGCCGACGCTGGCATGACACCCCATGCACGTTCCGACGGCTGGGAGCCCGGGATCGGGCGATTTGTTCGCCGTGTAATGGCAGTAGAGACAGTTCAACCCGAGCTTCTGCACGTGAACGGGGTGCGGAAACTTGATCGGTTGAACGGGCGATCGATTTTGCGAGGAAGATGCGCCGCTATACGCGGAGATCATGACGGCGCCGGCAGCCAGGACGAAGAGACCAGGAATCGCGGTCCACTTCCTACGCTCGATCATCAGAAACTGTCGGGGTGGGTGGGGGGCGGCGCATTGTGAACATTTTCACAAGGGCTACTTCGGCGGCTAAATCTGAGTTGGATGGTGATCAGAGGCAAGGACCTGCGCTGGCTCGGCGAGTGGCGAATCGCGCAAGTCGTCGGGCAACAGATCGAGGTTCGCACGCGGGTTCTGTGTAAGCCGCAACGGCCATTGGGTGCCGTAGACGAATCGCGTCGAGCCGATTGTCCTGAACAGCTTTGCGAGGTGATCCTCGGGGGGGCCCCAGATCCACGAAATGTCCCAGAAAACTCGCCGCTGCTCGTTCGGGGTCAGGCCCCAGTGCACCTCCTCGATCAGATCGCGACCGGCGGCGGTCACGACGAGCCTGACTCGATCGCCGGCGCGGGCGAGCGCGCGGATCGTCGCCGCGGATAGGTCGGCGGCAGTGTCGAGCGAGTGTCGCTGACGCAGATCCTCGAATCGGACGGTGAGCACGATCGCCATCCCCTGCTCGCCCGCGGCGAGTG
>JADGRC010000242.1 GCA_017881245.1 Pseudomonadota bacterium | reverse complement strand
GCGCGGCAGATCGACAGAATCCCCGCGAGAACGATCCCAAGCTCCCAGGATGGGCGTAAGGCCTCACTCCAGGACCAGTGTCTACGATTGGTGTCCGCACCATCCGCAACGAGAGAGCGGCGCAAGTAGGTCTTCATCGCTGTTTCTCGTCGCCGCCGATGACTGTCTGTGATAGCAGACGCGAAGACACGTGACAAGGAGCAAACACGTGTTGGCGACCAATGGCCCCGAAGAAGCCTACCGGACCTACCACACCGCCCATCCATTAAGACAGACTATTGTCCATGATAATTGAAATCCACCCGCGCGCGATGTTAGACAACGGACCAGCCAACTCTCATTCCCCGTCCTCTCGAAAGGACTCCGATGCTCAGACCTCCCTTTGTCGATGGTGACCTCTTTCTCCGACTGAGGAGAACAGGTGGCACGTATTCGTCTCGTGGCCAATCAGCTCATCATCGCAATCAGGAGGATTGCTCTCGGATCGGACTTCGTCGCCCTGACTGGTGCACACCGGCCGTTCCTGGTGCGGCGATCCTGGGCGGCGTTGCGGTCGCGATGGCGATGGTGTTCGTTGGCAACGGCATGGTGAGGGCGGCGACCCCGACCTTCGCTGCCGACGTTTCCACGACGGCAATCGCACAGGAAGCGCCCCTTGGGCCACCCGACGTCGCGCCGGAGGGGGACGCCTCGAGTGCCGAGGACCCGTCGACCGCCGCGCCCGCAAGCACGCCGTCGCCGACCGCGAACGGAATCAGCAAGCGGCTCGACGACATTGACCAGATCGCACGCATCGCTCTTCGCAAAACCGAAATTCTAGAAGAGGAGGCATCGAAGGTCGCCAAACCGACGTCTGGCGTGGTGGTGGACGACAAGGGATTCACGATGAAGCTGCTCGATGGTTCATCCTCGCTCCGGATCGGGGCATTGCTTCAAGGGGACGGGCGCTTTTTCTTTCGTGACGATGCGCTGCAAGCCAACGATTCCTTTCTCATCCGCAAGTTTCGTCCCTATATGGACGGCACCCTCTTTTCGTTGGTCGACTACCGGCTGCTGTCGGAGCTCGCGGGGACGGTCCAAATCCTGGACGCTTACGCGGACATCCATCCTTGGACTTGGCTGCGTCTTCGAATCGGAAAATTCAAGGGTCCGATCGGCCTTGAGCGCCTGCAATCCGACGCGGACCTCCCGCTCTTGGAGCGCTCACTCGATCAGAACCTATCGGCTGTGCGCGATGTGGGACTCCAGCTCTGGGGCGACCTCGGGGGCGGCGTCGCGCAATACGCCCTCGGGATCGTCGACGGCTCGCCGGACGGTACCAGCCCGGACACTGACTTCAACCACGCCAAGGATCTGGAAGGGCGGATCTTCCTTCAACCCTTTCGCGCCAAATCCTCGCTCGGCTTTCCGAACCTGGGAATTGGATTCGCGGCATCCTTTGGTAACCGCAAAGGGCGACTCCCCAGCGGCACGACCGCGGCCACAACGGGTCTTCCGGTGTTCAAGACCGCGGGACAAAATACGTTTTTCCAATACTTCGCGCCGGCGAATGACACGACAGGCGCAACGACCACGTTTTCGCACGAAATCGAAAGTCACTTCAACCCGCAGCTTTACTACTATTACGAGGAGTTTGGCCTCCTGGCAGAGTACGTCTTGCTTCGCCAAGGGGTACAGCGAGGCAACTCGACCACGACGCTCAACCACCATTCCACCCACGCCACCGTTAGTTATGCGTTCAACGGGCGGGTGGGATTCGACGGCGTGACGCCCCTGACGGCGTTCGCTCCCAAGGCCGGCACCTGGGGAGCGATCGAGATCGCCGTCCGCTGGGCATGGCTCAAGTTGGACCCCGCGACCTTCGGTGATGCCAAGGTCACCGGCAGCGTCCAATATGCCGACCCGCTGCGCAGCACGCGTTCCGCGCAGGCTTGGACGGCGGGGCTCACCTGGATTCCGGCCCGACGTTTCCACGTGGCCCTGAACTTCGAGCAGACCATCTTCAAGGGAGGCGCAGGAACAATGGCCGCCCCGAGCGACCGAAAGACGGAGAACGTCCTCGTCGGCAGAGCGCAGGTCAACTTCTAGAGCGGCTTCGCCGCCGCAAGGGGCCTGGGAAGGCCCCCTGCGAGACCCCCACGGAGTTGCTCGACGGCGAGGCCGGTCCAGCCCGGGGTCCTCACGCGATTCCTATCGCGTGGGGTGGAGCAAAGCTGGACCTCGTCGTGCTTGGATTGGCTACTATCGCCTGAGGTGAAAAAAGCTCCCGCGCGCCGTCTCCAGTCCACTCAGAAGGTCTTGGTGCCCAGCCCCACGTTGCAGTTCACTGCGCGGGCGTAGACGTTGATGCTTCCGATTTCACCAATGGGGCGACCCTGCGCGATGGCGTTGAAGGCCGTGCAGCTGAGATCGATGTGGTTCGGGCGCGCCGTGGTGCACCAGTAGGAATTGTTGGGGTGATTGTGCGGGCAAGCGTCAATGAGCTGGACCACCACCGAGCTATTGGGCTTGCAGAATTCGTCGTGCGTGAATCCGTCCGCCATGTAGGAGTGAGTTCCGGTTCCGTTGCAGGCGATCTCGACGCACTGGCCACAGTTGCTCTGGCCGGAGCAGGCGGGTGCGCTGGAGCAGCGATTTTGGTTTCCGCCCCCCGTACACGTACACGCGGGCGCCCCGTTCCACAGCGTCGCCAGATCTCCGGTGGCGCCAAAAAAACTGGTGTTGGCACCGCCCAATTGCACGGCTCCGCGGGCGACGCACGTGCTTTGGTTGAGGTTGGTCGCGTCTGAAAATCCGAAAGGCGCGCAGTCCGCCTGACCAAACATGGTGGCGGTGTAGTCCGAGTTCCACCCGGCACCCGGGGGAGCCGGTGGTGGTGGTGGCGGCGGCGGCGGCGGCGGTGCGTCGCAAGGAACTCCCTGTAGCGCCGCGAGCGACGTGGACACCACGCAGCTCGCCATGTTCTCGTAGCCAAACCCGGCGGCGTCCGGCATGGCCACCGCCAAGTTTCGACACAACGGATGGCAGGTTCCGTCGCCGACCTTGATCCCGTTGCCCATGCCAAGTGCGGGAAGGTTGGTCGTACAGGGCAACCCACCAAGCGCGGCGGCAGTCTTCTCGACGATGCACGCGTTCAGATGTTCGTAACCGTAGCCGTCGTGGTCCGTATCGGTGATGTCGCTGGAGCAAAGCGGGAAGCACATAGTGCCCGCCTGGATGCCGTTACCGGGAACGGGCGCGTTCGCGACCTCTGGCGCGACGCAGGGGCTGGTCCCCGCCGCCGCGGGCGATGTTGCCACCAGACAGGTCATCTGCCTCTCCCATCCGTACCCGTCGCCATCGGGATCGGTGATCGTGGGAAAGCCGCAGGTCGGGAAGCACTTGCCGTCCTTGTAGAGCCCGTTGCCGCTCGCCAGGCCGCCGTCTGGCGCGCCCGTGGTGCCACCGGCGGCTGGGTTTCCGGCGGTGCCGCTAGATGCGCCTGGCTGACCTCCGCTTTGCGAGGAGTTGACACCACCGCCTCCGGTCACGATCGAGCCACCCGATGCGGGCCCACTCGGCCCGACCCCACCTGATCCCGCGCCTCTTCCACCCGAGCCTGGGGCGACACTCGTGGCACCCGCGCCACCGTCCGTCGCCGTCGACGCGGCCCCGCCACCCCCTCTCGCGCCCGAAGCAGAGCCATCGCCGGCCCCCGACGAGCAACCACAAGGCGCCAAGATCGCCAGGAAGATGGCCAGCACAGCGGCAAACGTCGTCCTAAACATCAACCGGGTTTTGGGTTTCACCGTCGCTAATCCCTCCAGTCGGAGATTTCCAAGCACCGAGCGAGGGGGTCCCCCCAATGGCCAAGAGGCTATGCGGAACAAGGCGCCGTTCGGCCCGAAGTCGGCGGAACAGTCCCCCCAACGGCCAAGAGGCTACGTGCAAGAATTCCGGCGCACAAGGGGAAGAGAGCCGATATGCTCACCGTCAAACCGCCACGTTGCCGGCGTGATGCGATCCATGTCGTTCGACCAAGAGGCCGAGCGATTCACTCCCGAGGAGGCGCCCCTTGCCCGTCCCCCCTTTTCCGTGCATTCCGCGCTGCTTCCCCCGCGCAGGGGGTGCAGCGCTGGCGTTGGCGATCTTCACGATCGCCGCCTGTTCGGCGGGCGGTGCGCCAACTCCCGGTGCGATGCCGGCGGGTGATGCCGGGACGGCGGGCTCGACCAGCCCCGTTTCGGGCAACGGAGGCAATTCCAGTTCGAACGGCGGCGCGGGTGGTCGATCCGCCACCGCCGGGGGCGGCGAAGCAGGCGCGCCCGGCGCGGGCGGTGGCCCCGCCCTGGGCGGTGCCGGAGGCAGCGGCGCTAGCACGCCATCGGTACCGGCGGACATTCCGGGCGTCGTGGTCGTTGATGCGATGGTCAAGCGGTGCGCGCCACTTTGCCGCATCAATATCGACCCGGCCAAGGATCCGGAAAAAGACGACTGGTCGTACGAGGACGGCCAATCGTGCGTCATCCCCACGACAGTCACCAGCCACAACCAATCCTGCATGACGGGGGAGCCGTTGCCTCCGCCGGTCTCGGTTGCAGGGGTCGTGGTCGTCGACACCGGATTGACCCGTTGCGCCCCGCTGTGCACGATCACCACGAACGTCGCGAACGATCCCGATGGCGACGGTTGGTCCTACGAAAACAACGCTTCCTGTGTCATTCCTGGCACCATCACGGCCCACAACCAGCCGTGCATGACGGGCCAGCCGTTGCCGACTCCAGCGCCGAGGGCCGGACTGCGCATCGATACCAACGGAGACGGCACGGCGGAATGCGTACCTTCGTGCGCGGTGGCCACGACGCCGAGCTCGGCGACCGCGCCCGACTGGGGATACGAGAACAATGCCTCGTGCGTATTGCCGGGCACTCCCACCGCGCTAGGCAAGATTGCGTGCACCGTCAACGGGGCAGCTCCGGTGTACAAGCCGCCGGTGTTGACCGGAACCAAAGTGAAGGACGGTTTCTTCACCCAGGGCGGCAAGCTCCTCGATGCCTATGGGAAGCCCTTCGTCATGCGCGGGGTCAACAACTCCCACGTATTTTACGACACCGGCGGCCGATACCTCGCCTGGCAGGCCCTGGACAACATCGCGGTTTACGGGACCAACACCATCCGCGTGGTGTGGAACACGACCGGCTCGGCGGCGCTGCTTGCGGAGATCCTGTATCGCGTCGTCGAGCTCAAGATGATCCCGATCGTCGAGTTGCACGACGCGACGGGAAACCAAGACACCGCCCGGCTTCTTGATTTGGCCCGCTACTACACAAACGCCGACGTGAAGCAGGTGCTCAGCGACTTTCGGGCATATCTGCTCGTCAACATCGCCAATGAGTGGAGTGGACAAAGTAACTTCGCGACCGCCTACCAGATGGCCATTAGCCTTTTGCGAACGAATGGCATCACCCACACGCTGGTCATTGACGGCAGTGGTTTCGGCCAGGACAGTGGCTCCATCCTCAGCAACGCGAGCGCGCTCACCACCGCCGACAGCGAGCACAATCTTCTTTTCAGCGTGCATATGTACGACCAGTACCCGACCGTCGCGGCGGTCGATGCAATACTGAACCAGGCGAATAGCGCCGGAATTCCGCTCATTGTCGGCGAGTTCGGGCCTCAGTTCGGCGGCGTCAACGTCGCCTGGCAGGAGATCTTGGCGCGCTGTCAGGCGCTGGACATCGGATACCTCGCTTGGTCCTGGATGGGCAACGACGCCATAAACGCGCAACTCGACATGGCGTCAACCTGGGAAGGACCGCTCACCACCTGGGGCCAGAACGTCCTCATCGGCACCAACGGAATCCGCCAGACCGCCAAGAAGTCCACCCTGTTCCCGTGATCGCGGGCGGCCTCGGGTGGTTGATGTCGTGGGTTAAGGATGCGCGGCGTAGTAGGCACCGAAGACGCCCACGATGTCCATGACGGCCGGGCCCGAGGTCGCGTTGGCATCGGGGGCGTACTGGGGCGCTGACCCGTTCCCGATGAAGTCGCTGCACTTGGTGACCTCGAAGTGGGGGAGCGCCACGACGAGCCCCGGGTACCGCGCCGGCATCGAGTCAATCGCCGCATAGCCGGCCGCTGGAATGGTCGTCTCGGTCCCCGAGGTTCCCGGGCACGGGACGTCGCCGGGTGCGCTTGTGGAGGGCATGATCTCGATTCGTTTGACCATCGGCCATTTGGTCTGAATGTTCTTCACGATGCCGATCAGGTCCGCCACCCACTGCGACTCCAATTTTTCCGTCCACTGCGTCACCATGAAGGACACTCGGTCGGGCGTGGTCGAGCCCTGCGCGCACGGGTGGGCCGCTTGCGTGTTCCAGGCTGAATCGCCCGGGACCGCCCAGGCGTCGCTGTAGTGGTGGGCGACCATGAGCAGCTCGTACTTGGTGGCGTCGATCCCCGCGTACATGAGGAAACCGCCATTGAACCACTGGGCCATCGTGGACGGACCAACGAGCAAAGTGCATGTGAAAGGCCCCCCGGGATCGCGTCCGGCTTCGGTCACGGCGGCGGCGTCGCTTGACGCAGAACCATCGCTCGGTCCGCCACCATCGACCAAGCCACCGCTGCCTGGACCACCACCGCTGCTTCGACCCCCGCTACCGCCAGAACCTCCGGTACCACCCCGGTCTCCGCCCACACTGCCACCGGGGCCTGTACTGCCACCGAGGCCTGCGCCGCCGCCGGGGCCTTCAATGCCACCAACGCCTGCACCGCCACTGTCGAGGCCACCAGTGTTCGAGCCACCCGTGGCTACCGGGCCGGTGCTGTTGTCCGCGCTCGAGTCCAATCTTGGAGGGCCGGCCTCTCCGCTGCCCGAGCTCGCATCGGCACCGCCGGATGAGCCGCTCCCCATGCCGGGTGTGGCACCACCTTTGGATCCGCAGGCACCGAACAGGGATACGAGCAGTCCCACGACCAGAACGGTTCCGGGGCGCAGCGCGACACGACCGCGTTTAATCCAATTCGGCCCTTCAACGCGCTCGGTCCCTCCGGCGCGAAGGGCGTTGAGCGGGTCTGACCCTCGGCTGTCGGTCGATCGAAGCTGCAACACCGTGATTTGAAGTTACCTGGTTCTTAGCCTCGTGGCGATGTCAATTCCAATTTGGCTAAATTGGGCATGGCCCGATGAGCCACGAAGAACCGGAGGCCTCCGCCGACAATTGAAGGCCTCGGACCGACCGGGCGGCGCCCTACCCGCGCTTCGCCAGCGGCACGAAGGGCTGCTCCGTCGGCCCCGTGTAGATCTGCCGGGGCCGCATGATCTTCGTCGTTGGGTCGTCGACCATCTCTTTCCAGTGGGCGATCCATCCGGGCAGGCGGCCAATGGCGAACATCACGGTGAACATGTTCGTGGGAATGCCCATCGCGCGATAGATGATGCCGCTGTAAAAGTCGACGTTCGGATACAACTTGCGATCCACGAAATACGAATCCGTCAGCGCGGCCTCCTCCAGGCGATACGCGATCTCCAGCAAGGGATCCGGCTCCTTCATCTTCTTCGTGACCTTGTCGGCCGCCCGTTTAATGATCTTCGCGCGTGGGTCGTAGTTCTTGTACACCCGGTGGCCAAATCCCATCAGTCGGAATCCGGAATCCTTTTTCTTGGCCAGCTCGACGTACTTCTTCACGTCGCCGCCGTCGTCCGAAATTCCCTGCAGCATTTCCAGGACCTCTTCGTTGGCGCCGCCGTGCAGCGGTCCCCACAGGGCCAAAATACCGGCCGCCACCGAAGCGAACAGGTTGGCCTGGGAGCTGCCGACCATTCGAACCGTCGACGTGCTGCAGTTCTGTTCGTGGTCCGCGTGGAGGATCAGCAACTGGTTCAGGACCTTGACCAGATCCTCGTCCATCTCGTACGTCTCGGCCGGAATCGAGAACATCATGTTCAGGAAATTGGCGCAGTAGCTGAGCGAATTCTTGGGATAGACGAACGGCTGTCCCATGGATTTCTTGTACGAGTAACAGGCGATCGTCCGCAGCTTGGATATCAAGCGGCCGATGGTGATATCGATCTCTTGCTTGTTCTTCACGCTGAGCGCGGCCGGATAGAAGCTGGATAGCGACGCGACCATCGCCGACAGGATCGCCATGGGGTGCGAGGTTCCCGGATAGCCGTCGAAGAAACGCTTCATGTCTTCGTGCAACATAGAGTGTCGCGTCAGCAATTCCGAAAACGCGGACAGTTCCGTCTGCTTGGGCAAGTGCCCGTAGATCAGCAGATACGCCACCTCGACGAAGGTGGCGTTTTCAGCGAGCTGCTCGATGGGGATGCCGCGATAGCGCAGAATTCCCTTCTCACCGTCCAGAAATGTGATGGCACTGCGAGTTGAGGCCGTGTTGACGAAGGCGGGATCCAGCGTCACGGCGCCGGTCTCGGCGCGCAGCTTGCTGATGTCGATCCCCAGCTCACCCTCGCTGCCAACAAGGACTGGCAGGTCGATGGTCTTGTCTCCGATCTTCAATTGTGCGCGGTCAGACACTTGAATCCTCCGTGGGCAGCGGTGCGAGCATAACCTATATAGTGGAGCCCGTGACCACCCCCGCCGCGTGTCTTTTGCTGTTGTTTTCCATCGACTCCGGAGACCCGGACGCGGCGGGGCGCCGGACGGTGCCACCAGGAAACGGGGCTGGCGCGGCTGCCCCCGCCGCGGCCCCGGACCTCGCCGCGACGCTGGGACAGATTGACGGCCTTCACCACAGACGCGACGATCCGGCCGCGCTGGCCGACGAGCGACGGCTGGTCGAACAGGCCCTCGGACGCGCTCCCCAGGACTACGAGGTCCTTTGGCGTGCCGCGCGGTTCTATTTCTGGCTGAGCGACGATCCCGGCGCCGCCGCCGAGGCGCGCTCCGGGCTGGGCAAGACGGGTTGGGACATCGCGGAGCGCGCGATATCCGCGAATGCCGGGCAGCCGGACGGGTACTACTGGGCGGCTGTGAACATGGGGAGCTACGCCTTGGGTCTGGGCGTGGTCAAGGCGCTGACCCTGGGGCTCGAGGCCAAGTTCAAGAGTCGCCTCGGGCGGGCGGGACAGCTTGCCCCCGGCTACCAGAACGGTGGCATCGACGTGGCCTGGGGACGATTCTACGAAAAACTTCCCTGGCCGAAACGCGATCGGAAACAGGCAGAGGCCCACCTGCGTCGCGTCCTTGGCCAACTCAACAAGAACAACCTGCGGGCGCGTGTTTACCTGGCCGATACATTGGCACACGACAATCGCGCGGCCGAGGCGAAGAAACTCCTCGACGAGGTCGCGGCGGCCCCCGTCGGCCGTTACGACGCCCCGGAGGAACGGCGGGCCAAGGCCTTGGGCGTTGGCCTTCTGCCCAAGGTTCTCGCACTCATGAATTGACCGGCGCCGCGGGGCCCGGCAGAACCACGGTACCGACGGTGGTCGGCGGTTGTGGATAGAAGAGGTAGTTCGCGATGACGGGCTCAACGCCGAATCGCTCTTTGTAGCTTGCCGCCTCGAATCCCTCGGGCGCTTCGACAATTTCACCGAAATCGATGTGCCGGATGTCCCACTCGACCAACACCGCCACCAGCGTTTGAAATCGGGGCAACAAAATGGGATCGAACACACCACCGCGCGCGCTTTCGGTGATCACGCAGTCCCCGCCCTGTCGCCGCAGGGTCATCGCGACCTCCTGAACACCGGCGAAGCGGGCCACGCCCGACAGCGCCACGCGCAGATACCGCTCATCCAGACCCACGTCGCCGCCGTCCTCGATGACCACCGTGTCGCCCAAATCCCCATCAGGGGGCTGGCTGACGGTCCCCGCGGCAGTGTCCGTCGGGGCGGGGCTGCGCCCATCGCGTATCTCGACGATCGCGGGCGTGCGGCCCAGACACAACACGTAGATATAGTCGCACCATTCGTCGGCGTCGCCCGCGCGGAACAGAGCCAGCGTGCCCATGCGCGCCGCGATCGCGGTCGCCAGAGCCTCGCCCTCCTCGCGCGGTATTCCCGCTTGCAGGGCCACCGTTTCGTCGCGCTCGTCCCAGCGGCGGGTGGGATAAAGACGCCCGAGCGCTTCATCGATGGCCGCGAACATGCCGTGCTTGCGCGTGTCGCATCCACCCTTCTTTCCGCAATCCGTGCAACCGCCCATGTTCGTGGTCCTCGTTGGTTGTAATCCCGTCGGGCCGACTCAGTGAGGGTGCGCCAAGGAGGCGATGCGCGCTTCTTCTATCATGCGCGGGTGCTCCGCGGGGTCGGCCCAGCGCGCGCGGCCTTCCGGCGGCAGCAGATCGATCGGATCGAAGTAGTAATAAATCTGCCCCGGATGGACGTTGGGGCTGACGAACACCGATATCCCCGTGGTGCGATTGTAGTGCTCATACGAGTGGGCGTCCCGCTTACCACCGCCACCCGGCGCATCCACGATCACGGTCGGCGTGTTGAATCCCGCCGTCAACCCGCGGACGCCCTTTTCGATGTCGAGCCCCGTCTGCAACGTCGTGCGCAGGTCCTCGACCCCCCTGACCAGATCATGCATGTAGACGTAATACGGGCGCACGTTCAGGTGACCGAGCCGCTTGACCAGCAAGCGCATCGTCTGGACGTCGTCGTTGACGCCCCGCTGCAGGACCGTCTGGTTGCGCACGGTGATCCCGCGCTCGAACAGCTTGTTCATGGCCGCCTGCGTGATCCAGGTGATCTCACGCGGATGGTTGAAGTGGGTGTGGACGACCACTTCTTTGTGCAAACTGCGCCCGTGCTCGACCACGCGGGTCAGCGCGTCCGTCCACGCGTCGTCCGTCAGGATCTTCTGCGGCATGACCGCGGGTCCCTTGGTCGCGTAGCGCATGCGCCGAACGTTGGGCATCGCCAGCAGCGTCTCGCCGATCTCGGTGATCTGCTCGGGACGCAGCTGATAGACGTCGCCCCCCGAGATCACGATGTCTTCCAGCTCGGGCCTCGAGCGGATGTACGCGAACGCCTGTTGCCAGCGCTCCGCGTTGACCTTGAGCTGAAACTTCGAAACTTCCTCGGTATCGATGCCGACCGCGTAGCTGCGCGTGCAGAACCGGCAATAGACCGGGCACGTGTCGAGCGGCAAGAAGAGCGCGCGATCGAAGTAACGGTGGGTCAGCCCCGGCACCGGCATATCCGCGCGTTCGTGCAACGAATCGAGATCCAGCTTGGGGTGATCGGGAAGATGTCGCGACGCGACCGGAATGAACTGCAGGCGCAACGGATCCTCGTAGGGGCGCGTCCAGTCGATGAGGGACAGCAGGTACGGCGACACGCGAACCGACATGGGCGCGTGCCGGAAGCCCTCGGCCGCATCTTGAATGAATGCGTCGGAGACCAAGCCCCGCAACGCTTCCAGCAGCTTCGGGATCTTCGTGATCGAATGCTTGGCCTGCCAACGATGGTCCAGGAATTCCGTCTCGTCGACCTCCGCGTAAGCCGGAACCCGTCGCCAGAATGGCCCTTGCAGGAGCTGTGTGTGGGCCAGGCGGGCGGGATCGACGGGATCCTTCAGGGCCGCTGGCAAGACGGATGGCGCGGATGTCGACAAGGGGAAGGACCCAGAGCGCTCCCGAGCGGGAACGGGCTCGGCGACAGTCAGCTTGTTGCTCTCTATCGCCATACCTTCAGCGTAACGTGCGACGGGCGGTGTTGCCAGCTCCGCGCGACAGCTCAAGTCCGCCGGGGCACCGGTGGGTCGCCCAGGTGGTCGTCGCGCCTTTTGATCAGATCAGAGCCTGAGCCCGAAACGGGTGCTACCCCGCTGAATGAGCAGCACGGACCGAATTCCCTGCGCCAGCCGTTGCTCGACCGCGCGCAAGCGATCCAGGGTGACCGGCTGTCCGTCGAGCTGCAAGAGCACGTCGCCCTCCTCGAGCAGGCCGCTGGCGGGACCGCGAGGGTCGACCCCCGTGACGGCCAATCCTTGCCCGGCGCCAAGGCCGAGGGCACGAACCTCTCGCACGTCGAGGGGCCGGACATCAATGCCCAGGAACAGATGCTCACCGCCCGTGCCGACGCCCTGCCCTCCCAATGTCACGAACGTTTCCATCCGCTGGCCCGAGCGCAAGAAGGTGACCTTCACCTTTTCACCCGGAGCGAACGCCGCCACAGCCATCGGCAACCGCCGATATCCCTCGACGGGCCGGCCCCCAATGTCCACGATCACATCGTTCGGACGGAGACCGGCGCTCTCGGCCGGTGTCCCGCGTCCGACGACATTGACCAGGGCACCAGGTGTGAAGGGAACGTGCAACTCCGCGGCGCGGATCGCGTTGAAATCCTCGCCTCCCACGCCCAGATAACCACGGGCCACGTGGCCCGACCGACGGATCTGATCGGCGATCTGCCGAGCCAAGTTGATCGGGATCGCGAACCCAACGTTCATGGCGATACCCGGATTGATGATGGCCGAATTGATACCGATGACCTGGCCGGCGAAATTGAACAGTGGGCCACCCGAGTTTCCCTGGTTGATCGCGGCGTCGGTCTGGATGAAATCCTGGTACCGGGGATCAAGATCGCCGAGCTTGTCGCCGACGGCGCGATTCTTCGCGCTGACGATACCCATCGTCACGGTTTGCCCCAGACCGAGCGGGTTGCCGATCGCGAGCACGTAGTCCCCCACGCGCACGCGATCGGAGTCGCCGAGAGTGACTGGCGCCAGGCTCGCGGGTGGTTTGTCGATCTTCACGACCGCGACGTCCGTGGCGGGATCGCTGCCCAGCACCCGTGCCGCGAGCTGGCGATCGTCCGACAGCCGGACCACAACTTCGTCCGCGCCCGCGACGACGTGATTGTTCGTCAGCACCACGCCAGTCGTGTCCAGAAGAAATCCCGACCCCAGGCTTTCGGCCCGTTGTTGGGTCACCCGCGGTGCCCCCCGCCCGAGGCCGAACTGCTCGCGCAGCATCTGGCTCCAGGGATCCTCTCTTGAGATCTGGCGGATAAACTTGGTGCTGAGAATGGTCACGACCGAGCCCTTGACTCGATCCACGAGTGGCGCCACCGAGCCGCGCATCTCGTCCGGAGATGCCAGATCCGGAGTCGGCGGCGGATGGGCCACGACGGCGATCCCCGGGACTGGCGCCGCGACCGCGGCAGGGGCCGCCTGAACCACCGGCGCGGGCGCGCTCCGCTGATCGGATTGGGCTTCGCCAGGTTTGCAACAAACCGCGGCCAGCAAGCAAAACGCGCTCACCGGCGTCACCAACCAAGAGCCGTGCCCCGCCTGGAATCCCTCCAGGGAACGACGGCGCCGGCCGAGAGGCCTGGTGCCAGATGGACGGCGCCACGGCGCCCGGATGCCGCCTGTCACGGAGTCAGCCCCGGTAGACGACGATGCCCCGGGTGGGATCGTAGGGCGTCAACGCGACCGTCACCTTGTCGCCCAGAACCACGCGAATGCGGTGCTTGCGCAATTTTCCGCCCAGATGAGCCAATATCTGGTGTCCGTTCTCGATCTCGATGCGGAAATTACCCGCCGGAAGCACCTCGATCACGCGTCCTTGAAACTCGATATGCTCTTCACGACCCATGGGCGCGGACAACCTAACCGCTCGCTCGACCACGGTCAACGCCCTTCGGGCACTCGCTTGGATTCAGTTTTGCGACGTCGTCCAACCGACGTGTGGCCCAGGTCCGACTGTCACGCGCGCTAGCGTCCGCGCGGTGGAGGCTTCTTGACGCTGGTCTTGGCCGCAGCGGCGACGGCCTTATTCGTGCCAGTCCCCGCGACCACAGGCTTGGCGACATCGGATTTGGCGGCAACAGTCGGCTTGCCTTCCGCGGCAACCTTACCAGCGACCCTGTCCGCACCACCGATGTCGGACCGAGCGCCCTTGCCCCCTTTCACGCCGCCGGTTGTTTCCTTGGGCCGATCGCGCGAATTCTCCGGCGTTCCGGCACCGCCCGCACCGGAATCCTTGGCGGACAGGACGCCGATGACGTTGCCGTCACAGTCCGCCAGAAGGCCGAAGACGCCCCGGTTTGGAAGAATCTGGCGCTGGACCAAGACGCGCCCGCCTTGTCTCTCGGCCTCGGCCAGCGCCTTGTCGACGTCGGCCACGGCGACGAACGGGACGGGGCCTGGCGCCTCGGCCAACGCCTCACGAATCCACGACCCGACAACGCCGCCGGGGGGTTCGAACGACAAATGACCACCCGCCTGAATGCCGTCGGTCTTCCAACCAAATAGCTTGGCGTAGAAGGCGGCGCTACGGGCAAAGTCACGGCTTGGAAGCTCGATGTGAACGATCTCACCGACCATAGGGGGCCGACCCTAACACGAATGGCGCCGTGGCCACGTGGGAACTATAGCCCGAACTCGGCGATCACGGGGGCGTGGTCCGAAGGCAGCTTGCCCTTGCGCGCCTCGCGGTCGATGATCACCCCGCGACAACGCGCGGCGAGCGGGGGCGACCCATAAATGTGGTCGATTCGCAGTCCCTGATTCCGCGGGAAGGCGAGCTGCCGGTAGTCCCACCAAGAAAACGCCGTCAGGTCAGGATTCAAGCGCCTGAAAAGATCGTCGAAGCCGGGAGCGCACGCGCGGATCGCCGCCAGGGCGGCGCGCTCGTCGGGGTGGCACATGACCTGGCCCGCCCAGGCGACCGGATCGCACACGTCACGATCCTCAGGAGCGATGTTGAAGTCTCCGCACAGCAAGAGCGGCGGCCCCGAAGCGGCGGTTGCTTCCAGCCAGGATCTCCAGCGACGCAGCCATTCCAGCTTGTATGCGAATTTGTCCGTCCCCACAGCGCCTCCGTTCGGAACGTACACCGATGCGACGCGCACGGGCTCGCCGTCCGTGAACAGCGTCGCCGCGACGAAGCGACACTGCGGATCGTCCGCCAAATCGCCGAAGCCGCGCACCAGATCGCCAAGACCGCGCACGACACCCGCCGGAGGGTTCCGGGTCAAGATCGCCACCCCGTTGTAGGTTCGCTGCCCGAAGATCTCCGCCGCGTAGCCCGCCTGCCTCAGCTCGGCGATGGGAAAGTCGTCGTCGGCCACCTTGGTCTCCTGAAGGCAAACGACGTCGGGGCGGCGCGTATCCAGCCAGGCGAGCAGCCGGTCCAGACGCGCCCGAATGGAGTTCACGTTCCATGTCGCAATCTTTGTGGGCTTGTCGGTCGCGGCGCTGGCGGGCATCACGGTTGCCGGCAGCCTAGCCCGCATCGCTTGGGCGCGGCAATGCGATCACCCGAGGCGCCCGAGGTTCGGAACCACGACGATCACCGAGCCGCGGGTCGCGCGAATCAGCCGTTCGTTGTCGTACCCAAAGAACAACCGATGCTGAATGGCCCGGTTCTCCGCACCCAGGATCACGAGATCGTATTTGCCGGTCTGTGCTTCGCTGGTCACGGCGCTAGAGGTGGGATCGTAGGCCAGCGGAAGAATGCTGGGCCGCACCGTCGAGGCTCGAAAGACGACCGAGATGCGCTCCAGCTCCTCGTCCGTCGTCGCGCGAATGTCCATCACCGGGTGCGTGCCGCTCGCGTCGACGTAGGCCGCCGCCTGGGGTCGCCGCTCGGTAAGAACTGCGAGCGTCAACTCCGCGCCCACGTTCTCGGCGTAGCGATGCGCGAACTCCACCGCTAGCCTCGACGCGACGCTGCCGTCGACGGGCACGAAGATACGCTTGTAGGATGCCGCCGCCTCGCGCGACCGAACGATGGCGACGTGGCACGGAGCGCCGGCCACGATCTCTTCGACGAGGGCGCCCCCCATCGTCTCCTCGTGTGTCGCGCCAACCAAGATGATGTCCGCCGCGCGCGTGCTGGCCTCGTCGCAGATCGCGCGCGCGACGTTAACGGCCACCACTTTCCGGGTTTCGGGCGGACGTCCGCCCGGTGCCCATGCCTGGGGCGTGTCTGGTTGCGGCTTCGCGTCACGCGCGGACGATCGGCGAATCAACTGTTCCAGGCGGGTCTTCCATGTGGTCTTCGGCTCGATGGAAAGAAACGTCACCGGCACGTCGCTTTTTTGGGCCAGACCGAACGCGATGGGAGCGACCAAGGATGCGCTCGCTCCAGCCCCGGTGGGCACCAGCACGTGGACGTGGTCGCGGTTGATGAGACCCATGGTCTGTGACGCGGCAATGCGCTGCTGCTCGTCCGCGGTCAAGCGCACGCGCGGCATGGTCAGCCGCAATCCCAAGGGGGCCATGAACGAGGTGACGATCGCCATCATCACGATGATCGAGAACATCTGTTGATCGAGAATTCCGAGGCCAAGTCCGATGGTCGCGGCGACAATGCCCATGGCACCACGGGCGTTCATGGCGACGGCCAAGGACGCCGCCTCCCAGAAGCGGAAACCACCCCACAACGCGCCCGCGCCGCAGCCGACCAGTTTTCCCAAGCAGGCGACGCCCAGAACCACGCCGAACATTCGTCCCCCACTGAGCGCCCCCAGATCCACGCGCAACCCGACGATCCCGAAGAACACGGGGGACAGGACGCTCAACACGAAAGCCTCGAGGCGAACGACGGTCTCCTTGCGCAGGCGCGGCACCTGGTGCAACACCAGGCCCGCCACGAAGGCGCCGAAGACGGCGTGGATCCCGATGTGTTCCGTCAGCGCCGCGCAAAGGAGCGTCGTCATGACGATCAAGACCAGGTCCGAATCGGGAACACGGAACCGTTCGACCGTGACGCGCACCAGGAAACGCAGCGACGGGTACAACAGGAAAACCGCGGACACCAAGAAGAGGCCCAAGTAGAGCAGCGTCAGACCCAGATCCCCGATCCGCACCGACCCGTGAGTCGCCGCCCCGGCAATCAGGGAAAGGATCAACCAACCGACCGTGTCGTCGACGACGCCCGCGGACAGGATCACGAGGCCGATGTTGCGTTTGGTCAGGTCCAGGTCCACCAGAATCTTGGCGATGACGGGCATCGCCGAGATCGACATCGTGGTGGCGAGAAACAGGCTGAATAGAACGCGGTGATGGGGATCCGCCAGGTACGCGTCGGGCATGAAGATCCCCAGCGCGAAGCCCAAACCAAACGGAAGCAACATGCCGGTCGCCGACGTGATGAGAGCGGCGCGACCCAGATTGCGCACGAGTTTGACGTCCGTCTCCAGGCCGGTCATCAGAAGCAGAAAGACCATGCCCAGGGTGCCGACCACGTCCAGGAGGTGAAACTGTTCCGCCGCGCGGGGAAAGACCGCCAAAAATGATACCGGCGCCATCCGGCCAAAAACCGAGGGGCCAAGCACGATCCCGGCCCCGAGCTCGCCGAGCACGGCTGGCAGGCCCAAGCGCTTGAACAACTCCGCACCGATCCTGGCAGCGCCGATCAGCAGCGCCAGCTGAATCAGCAGCAGGAATAGGCTGTGGGGAGCGATTGGATGAAGGGACTGCGACAATCGGCCGCGAGGGTAGCACGCGTGAAAGTGCTACGCGCTCACTGTTACCCCATCAACCCGTCGGGATGTGCGGCCCGACGGCGTCAGCCGAAGCGCTCTAGGCGATCTCGTTACAACTCCAGGCCGCTGCCGGCCGGCTTCTTCTCTTTTTCCTGAGGTTCCTTCGCGACTTTCTCCTTCTTGACCTCTTTGCTCGCTTCCTTGCCCTTTTTGGCCGGTTTTTCGGACGGGCCGTTGATGTCGGCAGGGGTCGGAGCGGGAGGCATCGGAACAATGATGTCGCCGTGCTTAGTCTCCTGACCAGGCTTCTTGACCTCGTGTCCGGTCACCCGATCGATGATGTCGTCGTTCGAATCGGGGAGGTTGTTCTTCGAGCTAACGACCGCCTCGACCAAGGAATCCTTCTCCACCGTATCCGGATTGGTCATCTTTCTCTTGGCCGCGATGCGGTCGGTGGACGACGCCTCCGAGATCACCAGGCAGTAGACGCCGTAGAATTCGGATCTGTCAACCAGCTTCAACGCATCCCCGCCGCTTGGCGACCATTCGAAATGGTCGAGAACGCGCTTCACGCTGCCGCGCATTTTTTCGTCACGGTAAACTTCGCGCGGATTGCCGTACTTGGAGGCCATCTCCTTGCCAAAGTCCCGGAACGACTTGTCGCCAATCATTTCTTTGTTGAAGGCCAGGAACATTTTGACCAACCGGTCCTCGAAAAAAAAGAAGTAGCGGGTCCAGCTCTCTTCCTTCGACTGGATCACGGCTTCACCGTTATTCTGAGCGAATTCGGGGCCGATAATCGACACGTCCCAGCCGGTTTTTTGGCCCTCGAACTTGGTGAAGCTCCTCTTCAGCTCGTCCATCTCCTTATCTCGCGCGTTCCGGATGCGCTGCTGCTTGCCGGGATCGGCGCGTGAACCTTCGATCTTCTCCTGATAGCGCGCCTTGATTGCGCCGCTGGCCTTGTCCAAGACCTCGGTCGTCGACATGCCCCAGGTGAAGAGTCCGGCTTTGGGATCGCCGAGCTTGATGGCCTTCAGTTTTGCGAGCTCCGCAGCGGAGGGCGCGGCGCCCCCTCCCTTAGCCGACCCACCCTTGCTCGGTTTGGCAATGCTGGCACGGGTCAAGGTCAGGCCTATGCCAATCGCCAGCGTGAACAGGATGACTGCCGGTCTCCTCATGAAGGCCTCCAACGGGTGCGCGGTTCGGGGAAAAACGCGGCCCAAGTTAGCACAGAACCGCGTCAGTGCGCAGTCGGCCGGGGCGCGCCAAATGCGGCAGCCGAGGCTGTCCGCCCGGATGGGACGGAGCCACCGCCGGGATCATTCCCGGGATCGGCCGCTTCGGTAGGGCCATCGTCACCCGCGGGCTTGGCGTCGTCGCCGAACTCTTCGGGTTCGAGGGCCCACTTGCTGTCGATCTTCGTTGGCTTGTAGGTCTCGGCGCGACCGCTCTTCAGATCGCCAAGCGCGTTCTCCGAATAGATTGCCCGCTCGCCGGGACGCGAATAGTCGATCCAGAAAGCGGACCGATCCTTGCGGACGTCCAGGTGCACGAACGCCGAGTTGGGGTAATACCCGACGCCAACTTTTTGGAAACCGGCGCGCAGGTAGTCTCGCAACTCGGTATTCTTGACGCCGGCGATCCTGAAATCGCAAGCCAAGCCCTGCATGTGGGGACTGTGGGGATTCTTCGCCACCGATGGATGCCGGTAACCGGAGACGATCTCCACCCGGCGGCCCGGGTAGTGCTTGCCGACCTGATAGATCATGCGCACCAGGCGCGGATTCATCGCGTGCTGTTTCTTGGTGTGATGGCACCGCATCAAGACGTCGAACCTTTTTTGCACGCCCCGCAGCGGTCGTCCCTGGTCGTCGCGCAGTCGGAGCTGGAGCGTTTCCTTGCTGTTTACGGCGAGGAGCTCGACCGGAGCATTGCGGCTCTGTGTCTTGCCGGTCTTGCCGGTCTTGCCAGCCTTAACGGATGGAGCGCCAGCCGCCTGCACCAATCGTGGAACGCCCAGCGCCATCAGGCACGCAAGCAACAAGCACCGGCGTCTAAGCGAGCGCCGGGACGGACGGGTGGATGTTGCCGGTTCTGCCATTCTCTGTGAACACAACGTGAGAACTTGAGGAAATCCTGAATCCGCGGCCCATCAGGTCAACTTATTTTTCAAGTCTACCAGTACGTCCAGGGCCTGGCGGGGCGTCAATCCATCCGGATCCAGAGACCGCAGTGCGGCAAGAATATCGGCGATCGCGATCGCGGACGCGGCCGACATCGCGGACGCGGCCGACACCGCGAACGCGGCCGACGACGTGGACGCGGCCGACATCACGGACGCGGACGACGACGACGGCATCGATGTCGGGGACGGTATCGTGGACGAGCCAGCGTCGGTGGCAGCGCTTGGGTGCGACAACGTGAACAGACCCAGTTGCGGACCGCCCGCGTCCACCGGCAACGCGGCCCGTGGATGCGCTCCGTCGGCCGCAGCCGGGCCGGATTCGAGCGACGCCAGGATCTCCCTGGCCCGCGCGACGACAGGCGCCGGTAGTCCCGCCAACTTGGCCACGTCGATGCCGAACGACCGGCTGGTCCCCCCCGGCATGAGCTTGCGCAAGAACACGACCTCGCCCTGCCACTCCCGTGCGGCCACACTGACGTTTCGCACGCGCGGATGCGTGTCGCCAAGCGCGCACAGCTCATGATAGTGGGTCGCGAACAAGGTCTTCGCGCGAATGGTGTCGTGCAGATACTCGGCGACGGCCCACGCGATCGAGACACCGTCGTAGGTAGACGTGCCGCGACCGATCTCGTCCAAGACGACGAGGCTTCGGTCGGTCGCGTAGCGAAGAATGTGCGCGGTTTCCTTCATTTCGACCAGAAATGTGGATTCCCCGCGGGCCAGGTTGTCTCCGGCACCGACGCGGGTAAAGACCCGATCGCAGATCCCGATGCGGGCCGCGCGCGCCGGGACGAAGCCACCCATCTGCGCCAGAATCACGGTCAGGGCCACCTGGCGAATCAACGTGGATTTTCCCGCCATGTTGGGGCCGGTGACAATCAGGATCTGCTCGGTCTCGGGATCGAGGTGGATGTCATTGGGGACGAACCCGCCCGGTGCGGCGATGCGCTCGACCACGGGATGACGACCGTCGGCAAGATCGAGCACATACCCGTCGTCCACATCGGGCCGGCAGTAACCGTTGCGGTGCGCGACCTCCGCTAGCGCCGCTAGGACGTCGACCGTGGCGACCCGACCAGCCAGCGCCAGGAGGCGCTCGGCGGCGCGGCCCACGTCATCGCGCAAGGTCGAGAAGATCTCGTTCTCGAGAGCGATTCGCCTTTCGTCGGCGCTCAGAATCTTGGCCTCGTAGTCAGCCAACTCCGGCGTGACAAAGCGTTCGGCGTTGGCGACGGTCTGCTTGCGGACGTAGTCCGCGGGCACGCGCTCCAACTGCGCCCGCGTCACCTCGATGTAGTAGCCGAAGACGCTGTTGTATTTGACCTTCAACGAGGCAATGCCCGTCCGATCGCGTTCGCGCGCCTCGATCGTGACAAGGCCTTCACGACCGCCGGCGGCGATCTCGACCAGCTCGTCCAGCTCCGCGGAAACACCGGAACGCACCAGGCCGCCCAGCTTCGTGTTCGCGGGGGCATCGGGCCGCAACGTGGCCAAGATGCGGCGGGAAACATCCTCGCCGAGATCGGCGCCCAATTGAGCCAGATCGTCGGGGGAACCATCAAGAAGACTGTTCGCTGAACCATCGGCGGCGGCGCGACCGCCGGCGACACCCGGAGTCGTTGTCGGCAACGCGAAGGCAAGCTCGGTCGACGCCGCCCTGGCGAGCGCGGCGGAGACATCGGGTAATCGGGCTAGACCGGCGCCAAGCGAAACCAAGTCGCGTGGGCTGGCGACTCCCAGTCGCGCGCGCCCGACCAGGCGTTCCAAATCCCCGATCTGTCCGAGCACGGCGCGCGTCGCGTCCCGCTCCCCATGTGCGTTCACCAGACGTTCGACCGCGTCCTGCCGGCGGCGAATGCGCGCCACGTCCACCAGCGGAAACAACAACCACCGACGCAGCAAGCGACCCCCCATGGCGGACCGGGTCTCGTCGATCACGTCAATCAATGACCCCTGCCGCTTGCGGTCGAGCAGCGTCTCCACCAGTTCCAGGTGAGCCCGGGCTTGCTCGTCGATAATCAGCGTATCGGCGCGCCGGAACACCTCCAAGGGTAAAAGCGGTAGGGATACCGCAGGCTGCGTCGCCCGCGCATACAGCAGCACGATCACGGCCGCCGCGACGGCCATCGGCGCGCGCTCGGGCAACGTGGGATCCCAAGCATCTTTACCGGCGTCGGCAAGGATCCGCGCGCCCCGATCTCCGGTGCCCGCACCCGCGGCGCCGAGGGTCGCGTCCCTGAGAATCGTCTGCGCCAGGCGCGGATAGCCGCGCCGAACGGCGGCCGCCAAATCGGTGTCGCCGGGGCGGACCACCAGCTCGCGCGGCTCCGCGCGGGCCAGCTCGTCGAGCAACGATTCCATCGTCGGCGCCTCGGTGGCGCGAAAGCTGCCGGTGGTGACGTCCAGAAAGGAGAGGCCGAAACCGCTCCGCGCATCGCCCACCACGGCGGCGACGTGACTCGGCGCTCGGGGATCCAAGGATTCCTCGTCCAGGATCACGCCCGGCGTGACGACGCGAACGACGTCGCGCCGGACAATGCCGCGGGCCGCCCGCGGATCCTCCAGCTGCTCGCAAATCGCGATCCGATGTCCCAGATCCGTGAGCTTGGCCAGATAGCCGCGCGCCGCGTGGTACGGGATCCCACACATCGGAACCGGGTCTTCCTTGCCCTTGTCCCGCGTCGTCAGGGTCAGATTCAAAGCGCCGGCCACGTAGACCGCGTCTTCGTGGAACATCTCGTAGAAATCACCGAGACGAAAAAAGACTATCGCGTCGGGGTACCTGGCCTTCACATCCTGGTACTGTCGCATCAGCGCGGTCTGCGCGCCCGCCACCACGGGCGTAGGACGGCTCTTGTTCATCGCCTCGCGCGCATCGGGCACGAGGGACTCCCCTACTCTTTGGCGGCGGCCTTCTTGGACGCGCGGGCCTTGCCGGCGGCGGCCGGAGCCTTCGTCACGCGCTTCTCGGCCGACTTCCTCTTCAGGCGCGCCTTCAGCTTCTTCTGGCTCTTGCGGCGGCGCATCTTCATCGAGAGTCTGTTGTCGTGCCTTCCCATGCGCGGGGAGATAAGCGGATTGCATCCGAGGTGTCAAGCACGAAGGCCCGCCTCGACCAGCAATCGGACCGGAATCCGCGACGAAAGGTGTCCAGGCGTGTGACAAAGTTGACGTGGCGGCGGCGCGTTCGAGAATCGCGTGAGCGAGCCACGCCATGGAAGCCGCCGACGAGCAGCAAGAGCCGGATCCCGCGGACGGGGATCTCCTGTTCGGCACAGAAACCATGGCGGAGCTGTGCGTGCGCCAGGGTCGGATTCGGAACGCCGTGGCGATCTACGAACAGCTTCTGCGACAACCCGTGCGACAGCCGCCCGATGGGCCCGCCGACGACCAACGACGCGCACGTTGGGCCGGTCGTCTGAAAAATCTCGCGGGCGCCAAAGGCGCCGACCCGCCCGCGGCGATTCCCTCAACCCAGCCACCCGCAATAGGCGCGGGTCGGGTGCCCACGACGTCTCGCGAGCCCGTGGCCCGCTTGGTGGGTCTCGACGCGGCGAGGCCAAGCGGCGCGCCGCACCGACTACCGATGGTGATCCGAGAGCCGGTTCGCTCCGGGCAAATCGTGTACGCCGAGAAGAACGACCTGATCGTGCTTGGCCCGGTCAACCCAGGCGCGCAACTGATAGCCGACGGAAACATCCACATCTATTCGCGCCTGAGCGGCCGCGCGGTGGCGGGCGCTCACGGCGCGACCGACGCGCGTATCTATTGCCAACGGCTAGAAGCCGAGCTGGTCGGCATCGACGCCGCCTACCTGGCCGCCGACGACATCCCGGCGGAGCGCCGGGGCATGCCGGCGCAGGTGTTTCTGCAAGCTGGACGATGCGTGATTGTCCCGCTTTAGGCCCGCTTCGGGCCCGGGGACGGCTAACTTTCTTTGCGAATCGCGTACGCGGCGCAAAAGCCCAGCAGTCGCCCATTGCTATGTTATCGGCGTGTCGCTAAGCCGCCACGGTCGCAATCGCGATCCCGGTTCCCTCGGCGGCGACGATGCGAACCTCGGCCCCGGGCGCGATGCTGACGTGAGCCAGGGCCAGGGCGATACCTTTTCCGTCCGGTAGGAGGGCCACGCTGGTCAAACGACCCGCCTTGGCTTTTGCGTCGGTCTCGAGGCGGTCGCCTGGAACCGGCGCGTATCCGCCCGCCGCGGGTTTCCCCGGCGCCCCCAGGTCCAGGCGCACCAGCCGCCAGTTGACGTGCCCGCGATCGCGAATTCTGACGATCGGTTCCTGACCGAGGAAGCAACCCTTCGTGTAGTCGATCGCATCGTCCAGCCCCACTTCCATGGGGAAATAGTCCCCCGTGATCTCGCGTCCCCAGGCCGGCTCTCCCGCGGCCACGCGAGCCGCCTCGGCGGCATCGGTCGATAGGCGAGCCACCCCCAGCGTACCAAGCGTGTCGCTGAGCCGAGCGGCGATCGCCGCCGATCCGCCGATCCAGTAACCATCCACGCCCAGTTGGCGCACACGAGCAAGCCACAGCACGCCCCCTGGTCCGGTAACGTCCGCATGCGACCAGGCTGGCCGAGAGTCAATGCCGTCCGTCGCATAACCCGCTTCCGCAAGAAGTGCCCCCGCCCGCGGCCCCAGGAACGCCATCAACGTGAAATCCGCAAGCGACGCGGCCGCGAAGTCGTCCATGATGGCGTATCGAGACAAAGCTTGCGAGACGGTCGCGGCCTCGCCTCTCGGAACGGCAAGGTACATATTGGACTCGCGCACGAAGGCCCACATTTCGGCCACGACGTGCGCCTTGGTCGTTAGCAGGGCCGCGTGACATCCGGCGCCGACGGGCGTACCGGCGATGTTGCCGGTGACAATGCCCTGCAGAAATCGCACGCGGTCGGCTCCCGTCGCCAGGACGATCTCCCGCGCGACACCGACCACCACCGCGCTGGTCTCAAGCAACCCGAGATCGCGCGTGTCATCCATGTCGGGTCTTCATAGCGCGTCGTTCGCGCAACCGCACGGCGCGCCGATAGCCGGCTTCTCGAAATCGGCGCTTGTCCTCGGGCGTCCGGAGCACCAGCGGCGGGACTTCGCGCGGACGACCGGAGTCGTCGACGGCCACGAAGGTCAGATACGCCCGCGTCGCCTGGCGCCGCCGGTCGCCGGGCCGCCCCTCGGCGAAGACGCGAACGCCCACTTCCATCGACGTGCGGGCCGCGAAATTGACCTGCGCCTGCAAAGTCACCACCTCGCCCAGGTGCACCGGCGTCAGGAAGTGCAGTCGATCCATCGATGCCGTTACGACGGCGCCTCCTGCGTGGCGCCCGGCCGCGACGGCGGCCGCGATGTCGATCCACTGCATCAACATGCCTCCGAAGATCGTGCCGTGAACGTTGGTCAAACCGGGCAAAACGATCTGGACGGTTTCGACGCGGGAGGCTCGCGGCGTGTGCTCGTGCGCATGGGAAGAGGTGCTCATGCCGGCAAGAGACCATGGCCAACAGGCCGTGGCAAGGAGCGCTTGGTCAAACGCCCGACACCGTCGACGGGGGTGGTCACGAAGGCGTGGGCCGTGTTAGTCAAATGTACGATGACGGGCAGCATCCTTTGGAAGGCCGTGATGCGAATCGCGTTCGTCGCGATCGGCCTTTTGTGGGCGACACGACCCGCGAGCGCAAAGCCGTACACGCTGCCGGAGCTGATCGACATGGCCCGCAAGGGAAACCCCGGCATCATGGCCGGTGGCGCCGCCACCGCCGCGATGGAGGCGCAGGTCAACGAAGCGCGGCGCAACTGGTACCCGTCCGGTGAGCTGTTGTCGACGTTCACGATGGTTCCCAAGCTGCAGTGTCGGGGACCAGGTCCCGATGATCAACCACCGCTTTCCGTCCAACAGCGGGAATTGGATTGCGTCACCACCAACGCCTTGCCAATTGACAATCCCGGCATAGTCGCCCAGCTGGCGGGGCCTTGGACTCGTACCGAACTGAAGCTGATCCAGCCCTTGTGGGACTTCGGAAAAATTTCGGCGGGTGTCGCCGCCGCCGAAGCCGCCGTCGCGGCCCTGCGCGCGAAACAGAGTGGAACCGCGTTCGATGTCGAGCTGAATGTGCGCAAGGCTTACTGGGGCCTGAAGCTTGCGCGCGAACTCGGGGATGCCCTGGCGGAAGGGGGCGGGTACGTCAGCGACGCGCAGAAAAAGATCGAGAAGGACCTGGAAGCAGGCGCCGGCAACGTCACCGTGACCGACAAGCTGCGCTTGCGGACCGTTCGCGCGGAGGTCGACGCGCGAACCTTGGAGACGAAACGTCTGGCCAACCTGGCGCTGGTCGGGCTGCGCACGCTGATTGGGCCCGACGCACCGGCCGATCTGGACATCGACGATTCCGATTTCGAACCGATTGAAGTCCCAAAACGGCCGGTGACCTACTACGAGGAACAGGCCCGGTTCAATCGCCCAGAGGTTCGCGCCCTCGACTTCGCGCTGAAGGCCAAGCACGCCCTCTCGGATCTGGAACGGCGACGCGAGTATCCCGACCTGTTCCTGATTGGAACGGCCGCCTTCGCCTATGCGCCCACCGTCGACACGCCGAAGAACGCCTTCCTGTCCAACCCATTCAACTCGTTCGGAGCTGGGGTGGCCGCCGGATTGCGCGTGCCGCTCGATTTGGGACCGAAATTGGCGCGCGCGGATCGCATGCACGCCGAAGCCGACGAATTCGAGCT
>JADGRC010000241.1 GCA_017881245.1 Pseudomonadota bacterium | reverse complement strand
TAGACTAGCACCACGACCGCCCACTGGTAGCGCCAGTAGCAGTCGGGGGGCGCAGGGTATCAGGGCGGCGGAACCCGTTTCGTGGCGCACACTTTTCCGACGCCGCGCGGCGCGCATGCTAACCTTAATCATGACCAGGGCGGAGAACATTCCCGCTGGGTTCGCACCGGGAAGGCAGATTGCCAGGACCGCGGTTCTTGCTGCTGTGTTGCTGACCGTGGCGGCCATCGTCGCCCGGCGCGCGACTCCGTCGCACTGGTTGCTGATTCCCGCGTTCTGGGTGTTCGCCAACTTTTTCGAATGGACCGTTCATCGGTTCCCCATGCACCGCCCCTTGGTTCCGCGGATGATGTACCGAAATCACGCGGGGATTCATCATGGGGCGTTCGCCGACGACAGCATGGCGATGGGGGACGCGCGCGAACTGTCGCTCATCATGATGCCCTGGTACACCATCATCTTGCTGCTCCTGGCCGCGTCGCCCGTGGCGATTGTCGCCGCTTTGATCGGCGGCCTGCCACTGGCGGGTATCTTCTACATCGGGGCCCTGACCTATTTTTTGTTCTACGAGACGATACACGCCCTGTACCACGTGGCGCCTGAGCGACTGGCCCGGTTCGGAATCGGATCGCACGGCCGGTTCGCGCGCATGCGGGCCCACCACGCGCGGCATCACGCCCCGCGCCGGATGTCTCACGTCAATTTCAACGTGACCGTGCCGCTGGCGGACGTCGTGTTTGGCACGCGCGAACGCCGTGACGCCGGGCCGTCGCTCTCGCAGACGGCCGGGGCCGGCAAGGGCGCAGGCGACGTGGCTGGTCCGGGCGCCGCGACGGATCCGGGCGCCAAGGCTATTTGATGCTGGGTACCAGCTTCGCGGCTTCGGATTTGGTGCAGACCTTGGTCGAAGCGTTTATGCTGACGAAGTAACCCTTGCCCGGCAACCACAGTCCCGTGGCATTCGCCATCATTGGCGCCGCCTTGGGCGACTTCGCTTTCTCGGTCATGTAGGCCTTGCCGACCTTCTTCCACTGAAAGAACGGATCGTTTGGGGACGGCGGGACTTCCTTCTGCGCCGGCGTGTACACCTGGACGAATGTTTCGTCGGGCTTTTCGCCATTGACCTTGAAAACGTACTTGCAGGTTTCCTTCGATCCAACCTCGCCCAGGAACGTGGCATCCGATTCGCCGCACGCCTTGAAGACGGCCTCCTTGGGAAGATGGGCGGCGACCGCGGGATCGCAGCATTTGCCACCGTTGAACGCCTTGCAGTTCGTCGGAGCGCCCGCGCCCGCGGCACCACCCGCGCCCCCCGTTGTCGCGGCCGCCGCCGGCTTGTCGGCGAGAGCTTGCCGTGCATATCCCGCCGCGAACCCTATCGCCGCCACAGCGGCCACGGCCGTCAAGGATGTAAGGCTTCTTCGCGTCGTCATGGACTGTCCTTTCGATTTTCTTTTCGGTTTCGCCCTGTGGAACCGCCCAGGCCACCCCGACGGTCGCCGGGACGCTATCACGGGCCGGCCTGAACGCGCGAAGTGGATCCCACGTCGCCGAAATCGCCCCGTCCCGGTACCCGGGGCGCGGTCCACGGGCGCTGATCGCAGTAGGACGAGAGAGCGGAAGAAGTCGGGCGCGGGCTCTCTCGATTCAGGTAGATTCGGGTCGATTGAAGGATTGACACTCACGCCCCCCGCGGGGTAGATCGCTCGCGCACGTATTCGCCCGGTTCAGTCGGGTGGGTTCGTGTCCGGCGGAGGTTCGCCGGTGACAATTTGGGGTGGTAGTTAAGCTGGTTATAACGCCGCCCTGTCACGGCGGAGGCCGCGGGTTCAAGTCCCGTCCACCCCGCTTCGCAAGGTTCGGAATCGATTTGGGATTTTCGGCAGTGTAAGTGCGGCTCGCGTGAATTCGCGTACTTAGCGAGCGCGATTACCTCGGCTTCCTGAGCCGGCGCGAGATCGATCTTGGTTCTCGGCGAGTTAGACGGTTTCGCCCCCGGTGTCCCCGCCTTCGCGGGGTAGGGGCCCCGGTGGTTGCGGCGCCTCTTGCTGCGTGAGGCACGGCCTCGAAACGGTCGCCGGGGATGGTGTGAGCGGAGAACAACCTAGGAGGGTCCGGCGATGGCTTCGGCAACGCCCTAGTCGGGAGAGGGCGGCCAACCTATCTCATGTGAGCGACCGTGTTCGCGGATGACCGGCACCACCGGGACGCAATCGCACGCGCCATCCGCGAGGGAGCGGCGATTCAACGACCCGGGGAAGAACGCGATTGGGGTACCTACGCCCGTCGAGCTGTTGACTTCGCGTTCAGCGTTCCCGGATCTCAACTGGCGGGCCACCTCGCGCGCCAGCGCGGCATCTCCTGAGGGTCGAGGCCCGCGACATGCGGCGGAGGCGAAAGTCTGCCTGACGAGCGACGCGCACCCCGAAATTGTCCGAGATCCCGTTTGTTTTCCCCGGGAACATGGCAATAGCGGCAAGAACATCTTCACCTACGTGTCGGTCTGAAGCCCGGATGCCCCCTGCTCCCTTCCCCCTTTTTGGCCTTGTTTGCCCTACACGACTGAGTCGCGGGAAATGCCATTCTCCGTAACAATCTAGATTCCATCTAGAGAGCGGGGCCCCGGGGCGTGTGGATGAAACTGTCCACATAGCGAGGACGATTTCATCCGTTCACCTGTCGGCGGTCACGGCGTCCCGCACGTTTCGCGGAGAGTCACTCTTTCTTTGTCCGCAAAGCGTTGATTGTTTCAATCCTTTTCAAAATAAATGTGGGAATGCGCCGGCGCAAGTCGGCAATGACATCTGCGTCGGACGTCAATGTCGTGCGTCCGGCCGCCAAGGCATCCGTTTTCCGACAAGCGTTGTGCGCCCCTGAAACGTGTTGACCAGCTGACACTCTCTTGGCCACCACAGAAAAACCCACCAGCTCTGCCGGTGGATGCGTTAATGTGTCTGGTAAAATGGGGCGCTCGGAAAACTTTGTCCCGAATGGGAATGCCCTCGCCGAGGTCGAGCGCACTCTCTCTCACCCAGTGCATGACTGCGTCGGCGGGCTGGAACTGAAGTTGCGAGGTGTTCAGTCGAACGAGACGCAGTTCGGGCTCGGTCCGACTCAAAAAACTGAGGATCGCGGCGGTCGGGCCTCAGTGGGACGCGCCGCGGAAGCCCCAATCGAGGGCACCCGGTTTGCATACCACCCCAGGAACATGCGACGACTATTCCTCAACGCCATGATTCTTCTTGTCTCACGGCTGCTCATGCTGGGCTCGCCGGCCGTGATTGTCCTGGCCTTCACGGATTGCGGTGGAAACGGTATCCAGCGCGACGGTGGCGGGAGTGGAGGGGGCGCCGCAGGGCGCGGGGGAACAGGCGGGGCAGGCGGCGCCCCATTCGCCGACGCGGGCGTGGACACGGGCGACGCGGGCGTCGACACCAGCGATCTGACCGATTCCGGTGGCGAGCACTCTTGCCTGAGCGGTGTGGCGATCCAGAGCGAGTGCGATCTCGCTTGCGGCGCCGGTGAAATCTGCTGGGACTTCAACAAGCATGATCCGTTATGTATGGGAAAGATTTGCTCAATCCCGTGTTGCATGAATTCTGAATGCGCAGACTTCGCCGTCAGAAACGGAGCGATCTACACGGACAGCGCCGTCTGTGGGGGCGATCATCTTTGTGGTCTAGTCGGCGTGCTCGGCAGCTTCACCTGTCAGTGATATCTCCATCCCCGTGGGTCGCGAAAGTGTCCGTCCGTCAAGAGATCGGGTCTCCTGTCCGCCGCAATAAGGCGGTCCGCCAAGAGCTCGGGACCGCCGAGGTGGCACCCTGCCTACCCTGGCGCGTGTTCGTCGTGCTCTCGCTCGAACGCCGTCGTCTGGTCCACGTCGGCGTTACCGAGCACCCCACGGCCGCCTGGACTGCCCAACGTTTCGTCGAGGCCACCATCGATGCTGAGCATGTCCCTCGATTCCTCATCCATGACCGCGACTCTATCTTTGGATCTACGTTTCACGCCCGCGTTCGTGGCCTCGGTGTTCGCCCTCTCGCCACGCCCCCCCGATCCCCCCAAGCAAATTCGTTTTCTGAGCGGGTGATCGGAAGCATTCGACGCGGCTGCTTCGACCACGTGATCGTCCGTGACCGTCGCCATGCCGAACGCGTACTCGGCCAATACGTCGCCTACTACCATGGCCGACCGCACCGGAGCTTTCGAATGCAGCCACCCGACGGTTGCCCGCTATCTCGCGCCGCCGCAGCCGCCACCAGGCACACAGATCGTGGCAACGCCAACTCTCGGTGGTCTCCACCACCGGTACGGTTTCGTCCCCGTCCCAGATCCTCTGTCTCCCCGCCCCGCACACGCCGCATGAGGCCGTTTCTGTTTATGCGGCGGACACCGGATTTGCTCGGCGGACGGATTTATCGCGGCGGACAGGTTGTGCAGCGGATACGCAAGGGATACCCTTGGAGGAACATTAGCGTCGAGTCATCTCCTGCGTGAATAGGCGGTGGTGGTCGCCTGTCTTATCGGGCCAGCGCGCCGGCTGGGTCGGGATTCGGGCCTGAAAGCTTCTTCCACAATGTTTCGAGGTCTTGCATCCTTCGCCGGGGATCCTGGGCGAGGAATACCAGCTCCGATGCCAGCGCCTCGCTTGGGGTCTTGTCGCCCGTTAAATGAGAGAGGTAGCCCTGCGACAGACCCAAGGCCTTCTCAATTTCGGATTTGGGAACATTGCTTTCCGAAAACCGCGCCATCGTGGCGATCACCAAACTTCGCATGCGCGAGCGATACTCTTGTTCCAGTGCCTGATCGATTGCCTGGGCGACGGTGTCGTTAAGCCACTCGGTGTCGCAGTTGTCGCAGGTTGGAATCTCGAACTGCGCGGGGACAGGAAGCGTGAGCGTCCGGAACTTCGCCTGGCGGCCATCCTTGGCCACAGGTCGCACGGTGCCCGTGCCACATTCCATGCAACGGAACTGGTCTTTGATTTGGGGCTTGCTTTGAGACGTCATGGGATTACCTCGTGGCCGCGTGCCGTTCTGATTGGGTGTTCGAGTCGATGAAACGAGATCAGGAAAACCCCTTCGGGCAGAAGAGTGAATTTGACGTACCAGCCCCGAGCGTCGACAAGTACGGCATAGACGTCGCAAACGTCTGGGTTGGTATTTGGTTTCTACGAAGTCCTTCTGGCTGAGCGCCGCGATCATTGTGCGCGCCGCTGCCAAAGCCTCCGATGCGCTCGAAAAGCTCGCCTCCGCCCGCGTCCTTGACAGGTAGAGGCCATTTTCTCGCCCCGCTGCCGCCTTGACCTCAACCAGCGAGTAGTGGGGTTTCCTGGGTCCCATGCCGATTGCCTACTCAACGGTGATTTGCACTGAGTACAAAGTCAACCCCGGGAATCCGCCGCTGAAGGACAAATTGACCCCCGCAGCTGTGGGCTGATAGGATGTTCAGTCTTGGTGGGTCGATAGGTGTTGATCAGTCGGCAACGTAGCGGCATCGGAAGCGGCGACGGCAACCGGGGAAAAGGTCCGCTGCTGCTTATTCTTGGCGCCGGTAGGCACCAGGGTGATCGGTCTTTTCACGAGGAATACGCAACGAACGAAGAACACGCGTGACCGCTCTCATTCGTGGTGAGGCCGAGTTCCTCCTCTATCAATCCGCGGACGGCCGCACCCGCGTCGAGGTTCGTTTCGAGGGCGAAACCGCCTGGCTGTCCCTGTCCCAGATCGCCGACCTCTTCCAGCGCGACAAGTCGGTCATTTCGCGGCACATCAAGAACGTCTTCGACGAGGGCGAGCTAGATGCGAAGGCAACCGTTGCAAAATCTGCAACGGTTCAACGCGAGGGGGCGCGCGATGTCGCGCGAGAGATCGAGTACTTCAACCTCGATGTGATCATCTCCGTTGGCTACCGGGTGAAGTCACACCGGGGGACCCAATTCCGGATTTGGGCGACGCAACGGCTCCGCGAGTACATCGTCAAGGGGTTCACGCTGGACGACGAGCGCCTCAAGCGGGGCGGTGGTGGCAACTACTTCGACGAGCTGCTCGCGCGCATCCGCGACGTCCGGTCGTCGGAGAAGGTGTTCTGGCGCAAGGTGCTCGAGATCTACGCCACCAGCATCGACTACGATCCACGGGTCGAGGCCTCGCAGGGTTTCTTCGCGACGGTCCAGAACAAGATGCACTGGGCAGCCCATGGGCACACGGCCGCGGAAGTGATCGCCGCGCGGACCGACGCAGCCAAGCCGAATATGGGGCTGACCACCTGGACGGGGGCTGCGCCGCGGAAAGTGGACGTGGCCATCGCGAAGAACTACCTCGGCGCCGAGGAGCTCGACGCCCTCAACAAGATCGTGACCGCGTACCTCGAGTTCGCCGAGGTACAGGCCCTGAACCGGCGACCTATGTACATGGCCAACTGGATCGCCAAGTTGAACGACTTCCTCAAGCTGTCCGAACGGGACGTTCTTGCCCACGCCGGCAAGGTCTCGCACGAGGGCGCGGTCTCCAAGGCCGAGCTGGAGTACGAGCGTTTCGCAGCCGCGCGGGCGACGCTCGCCGGTCCGATGGAAAAAGATTTCGACCAAGCCATCCGCGATGTGAAGCGGATCGAGCGAGCGCGACAGACGACGACCGCTAAAAAGCCGCCAGCGAAGGCGAAGGGGAAGGGGAAGCGGAAGCCTTGATGCCGACCTCCCTACCATCTGCGGGCCCGGCCCGAGGTGCGCGTTCGGGGGAATCGAGGCCAGGACCCGTCCGCCCGCGCGCCCACGGGGCTGGACATGCGCGACAGGGCCCCGACCTGGGGTCGTCGCCCGTCACCCGCCCGGTAGGGCCAACGTGGCCGCCACGTCGCGAAGCAGGGCCTGGGCCTCGGCCACGTCGCCCCGATCGAGCGCCTCGAGCGCGCCCGCCACGAGGGCACTTACACTCCGACACTCCGGGTTCGCTCCAGGCCCCTCCGGTCCGTCGGGCACCGCCGTAAGGCCGCGATTCTCCGTGTCGTGTCCGTCGACGACCCTCGGTGTCCATGCCTGTCCGACCCGAGGCCGCACCTTCAAGTCCCGTCCACCCCGCTACCGTAGACTCCGAAGATGATTCGGAACTTGCGATCCCGTCGGAGGGCCCGGAAGATTCGGATCGGTTGCCCTGTAAGAAGGTTGTAAGAAGTGGGCGGCTAAAGGCTGCTGGCGGATGCGAACCGCTGGAAAGTTCTTCGGCGGGCGCCGCGCCGATTTGAAGCCGATCGATTTCGCTCCGCAAGTAGTCCGGCTGGAGGAGCCTGTCATCGGACGCGAGCTCGGAGTAACCGCATCCACGCTTGCGGCAGACGTGTTCCCAGCCTTCGACGATCCCAGCGTGAGCGAGTGCGCGCCGAAGAACGTCTTCGGCCGCAGGGCCAACTCATCGGTCGGCCGATGACTATTTCGGAGACCGGATGATTGTCGAATGATAACGCTCCTTTGCGTCCAGCTCGCGGCGCAAGCCAAAATGGCCCCCAAGGTGATATCTTCCCAGCGAGATGCCCGAGGTTCCGCTTCCGACACCGATCGCGCCGCGTGAGGAGCGAAGGAGCGCGCCGGACCCCAGCGACCGCGCACCGTCGCCGCCGCCATTTTTGGCCATGGCGGACGTGGACCTGATGACGGCACTGGTTCGCGGCGAGCGTGAGGCCTTGGGTGAGCTCTACGATCGGCACGCGAACGTATTGCTGGCGCTGTCCGTTCGGCTGGTCGGGATCCAGGCGCAAGCTGAGGAGCTGGTCCACGACGTGTTCATCGAGGCGTGGCACCACGCCCGCGACTTCGATTCCACGCGTGGCTCGGTGCGCGCGTGGCTGCTGACGCGCACCCGTTCCCGGGCGCTGGATCGGCGGGCGGCGCAATCTCGGCAGACGAATCTGGCCCGTCGCTTATACGCCGACGCCAGTGTCGTCACCGCGCCGACGCAGCCCGCGTCGTTCGACGCAGGGCGCGTCCATCGCGGGCTCGGCCAGCTGGCCTCCGACCTTGTGGCGGTGGTCGAGCTTGCATATTTCGATGGTCTGTCGGCCTCGGAGATCGCGCGCGCCCTGGAAATTCCGATTGGAACGGTGAAATCGCGGCTGGCCCGCGCGTTGTCGGTGTTGCGCGAGGACTTGGCCGTCGCCGGGAAGGGAACTCCGTGATGTCCTTCGAGGATCTCTTGTCCGAGTATGTGCTGGGCACGCTGCCCAGTGAGCAGCGCCGCCAGATCGATGTCCTGGTGGCGGACTCTCCCCAAGTCAGATGCCAGGTGGACGCCGCGGCGGAGGCGCTGGCCCTCGGTGTCGCGCAGGGACTCGGCCCCGTGGCTGCCGCGCGCCCGTTGCGGGAGCGCCTGATGGCCACGCTGGCCAGCCCGGATCGGTTCGCCCCGTTCCTGCCCGCGCTGATGAAGCTCTTCGAGCTTCCGGCCGAAACGATCCGCGTCCTACTGGCACGCGCGGAAACGGACGGCGCGTTCTGGGAAACTCGCCTGGACTCGGTGGACTTGCCGGGCACCGAGCTCTTTCATTTCCAGGTCGGCCCCCACCTGGCGGTTGGCGGCGCGGCCGGCGGCGTCTTGCGGCTGCGCCCCGGCGCCACATTTCCGCGCCATACGCACGGGGGCGAAGAGACGACCTTCGTTCTGGAGGGGGCATTGAGCATCGAGAATCAGCTGGTGGGTCCCGGCGCGACCTTCGACGCCGCCATGGGCGCGACCCACGAATTCTCGGCCGCCCCCGAACGTTCGCTGCTGATCATGGTTCTGCACCACGGAATCACCTTCAGCGACTCCACCTCGGCCGTCGGCGCGATCTGGACCTAGTGCACTAGACGCCACGGCTTCAGCTTCGGGTCAACCACTGCAGAAAGCGGCCACTGATCGTCAATGGCTGGGCGGGGGCCTCGTTGATGATCAGGGCGACACAGGGCTCGTCACCGTCGGTCCGCTGCGCGTGGCGATCGCCCGGGAACATCGTGGTAGCGTCGCCGCGACCCAGGTGGCCGCCGGCATCGACCAGCCCGCCCGAGAACACCACCGTGTGCTCGGGCCCGCCATGGTCGTGATTCGGAATCTTCAGGCCCGGACGGAAGCGCATGAGGCGGGCGCGCCACACCGATGGAATTCCCAGGTCGATGGCGCGGATGCCCGGAAGCAGCGTCTGCCACGTCACCGAACCTCGCGACAGAAGCAGTTTCGACAGGGCGGGGGGAAGCTGCGGCATGTCTGCGGGAAGGGCGGCTGACGGCGACAGCGCGGAAGCCGCTGACTGCGCGGGCATGTCGGGCAAAGCGGCGAGATCAGCCAGCAACCGGGAGCGCGAATGTGACGGTGACGCCTGTGCCGGCTGCCGCGCGGCCAGCAGCGAATCCAACGCGGCCTCGTGCGTGGCGGTGCCTTCCTGACAGGCCCTGCACAAGGCCATGTGACAGGCGATCGCCAGGCGCGCCCCTTCCGAAGCGGTCCCCACCGCGAAGCCGCGAAGAAGATCGTCGGAAAGGTGGCGCCGGGGTTCAGTCACAATTGCCTCGCTGAAAGTCTACACGGTCCCGTGCAGCATCGGACCCGCGGCCTAAGTCCCCAGAACGGGACGGGCCTTCTCCAAGACAAGACAAGAGAGACGAACGCGGAACCTCCCGGGACCGGACGGAGGAGGGGAGGGGACGAGACGATTCCGCGCTCGTGTTCTTCGAGTCTATTGGGCCAGCAGCGGGTCGAACGCTGCGGGATCCGACGTGTCGATGATGACCTTGTCCTCGACGGTGTCGGCTGCACTGACCTCATCGGTGTGGTTCGTGGTCAGGTCGGTGACCCAGTCGACCAGCGGGATCCCCGCAGTACCACCTGCAGCGCCGCCCGCGGCGCCCATGGTTCCCGCAGCTCCCGCGGAGCCGGTCGCGCCGGTGGTTCCCGCGGAGCCGGTCGACCCCGCGGCCCCGGAACCGCCGGGGCCCCCGGCGGCTTTCGTTCCAGAGTCGCAGGCACCCACCAGCGAACTCAGTGTAAGGAAACACCCCAACATCGTGTACTTGAAGATATTCATCTTGACTGTCCTTTCTCGCCCGTCGACCAAGCCTAGGACGCGCCGCCGCCCGCGCCTGGAAGCGGGGTCTTCAAGTACGGGAACGTCACATCGAACTGCGAGTCGGCCTGTAGGACCGCGTCGGTGAAGCCCAACTGACCTGAAGGCGCGTCCGCTGCCGGTAGCAGATAGCCCATCGATACGCGCAGCGCGATGTCGACCACGTCGTCGCCGGGCCGACGGCCGTTGGGGAACCCCGCCGGATCGCAACCCGGGTTCGTCAGCGTCAGGGTACCGTTCACGAAGCACAGTGCAGCACCGAGCGCGGTTTGCTGACCAGGGGCGGTCACGGGTAGGGCCGTGTTCAGGCGCAACATCTCGCTGACCGAGCCGTTCTTGTTCACACCGTCGACGCCAGTCAGGAAGGCCGCGACCAGATCGGTGCGAGGGAACTTCGTGGGCGCGACCACGCCGGCGGCGCCGAATAGGATCTCGATCAGCGCGGGCAGCGTCGGGTTTGTGACGTAATCCGCGAACTGAGCGTCATCCTTCGGCTCGCTGGCATTGAAACGATTCTTGTCGCGCAGACCGATGACGACCTCGTTCACCAGTGGCGCTCCCAGGCGAGACACCTGCGTCCAGGCTCCCCCTTCCAGGGCCGGTTGCTTGTAGGTGGCCCGCGGATTCAGCACACGCGCCTGGCGCATGCTGGCCGTGGTCCACGCCCCTACGACGTCGCCCGTCCCTTTGACGCACGCGATCGGCAACTCCAACTCCAGCGACGTGATGTTCTTGTCGTCGATGGTCGACGGCGCCGCCGCCCGTCCCGCGGCGGTATTGCCACCCACCACCACCGCCGCCGGTGCGTTGACGAGATCGAAGATCGTTCCCAGGTTGACCGCGAACGATTCCTTGCGCTGCCCGACGAACATGCGGCCCGGCGTAGCGCAGCCGGGGATCTTGATCGGGTAGATGTGGGCCGCGGCGTAGGATGCGTAGTCGGGAAAGGACTTGGTCCCGATGTTGTCCGTCGGCTTCTCGAACGCCGTGGCGCCGGTGGTCGCGTTGGTGACGTCGCTTCCCCGTTCCCCGCGCCGGTTCCCTCGCACGGCCTTCACGGTGAAGGATTCCTTCACGTTCAGCTTGGTGCTGTCGGTGGCGCTAACGGGCCCGACGTTGAACAACGGCACGGCCACACTTTTCCCGCCGATGTTCAAGGTCACGCCGCCATCGCCTGCCAGCTCGTTCTTGAAGCGAAATTGGAAAGTCAGGTCTTCCTTGGCGTCTCCGTCGTTGTCTATGTGGATCTCGTACAGCGCTTCGGGATCCATGGTGAAGTAGTTGGGACCGCCGTACGCGTCCTGCAGCGGCTGGTAGTTGGCGATCAGGGTGACCATGTCGGTCTTGCCCGCCTCGTAGCTGCGAAAGAAATAGAAGTCCGTTCCGTCCACCTTCGGGTTCTGGGTGATGAACGGCGCTTCACGATGGCTGGACGCCAGGGCCACGTGGCCCCCCGTCAGCAAGGGAAGCATGGCAGTGCAGGCGAGTAGCGCCTGCGCGGGTCTTTGAAGGCTGCGAAGTGTTGGTCTCATGTTGGTCTCCAGATGTGGTCTTGGTTTGGTGATGGTCACAGGGTTGCGAAGGCAGCGGCGACGCGCTTCGACTGGGCATGCACGTCGGAGGTCGACGAAGCCGGCGTCAGCGTCAGCACGGTGGTGCGGTTGCGGGTCAGGCTGCGCCCGGGAATCAGGCGATCGAAGGTGCCATGCGAGAAGGCCAGCCCCCGTTCGGCTTCGTCAGCACTGCCGAATTCGCACACCGCGACGGCCAGCCCGATGGCAGTCGTGCCGGCCGCGCAGTAGCGAGCACCGATGGTGCGCGCGAGCACCTGCTTCAGGGGGGGCAGCGTGACACCCGAGCTCTGGATGGCGCTGGCCACTTGCTCGACCGCCGGCATGGCCATCGGACGCGCGCCGCGCTCGCGCGCCAGCAAGCCGCCCAGGCTGGGCGCTTCGATCGGGGGCGCGGCAGGCGTGACGGCGGCAGGCGCGACGGCATTCGGGGGCGCTGGCGGGGCCGGTCGCGCAGGCGGCGCACAAGCGGTCAGCGCGGTCGTACCCATCGTCAATGCAGCCAGAAGGACAGGAAAGGTTCGTTGGGTCATCAGGATCTCCATGGCAAGAGGCGAATTTCGGTGGCTCGTTCGACGAACCAGATCGCCGCGAGCACGACGATGGCCGCCGAGCCCGCGGGTAACGTGAACCTTCGATAGAAGCCGGTGCGGCGGGCGAGAAAAGCCAGCGGCACGAAGCCCGCGACCAGCACCAACTGCCCCGCCTCGACGCCCAGGTTGAACCCCAAGAGCGCGGTGGCCAGACCCGCGCCGGTGATTCCCCCGTCGGACAGCGCCGACGAGAATCCGAATCCGTGCAGCAGCCCGAGTGCGAACGCCACCACCCAGCGGTCCCGACCGAACAACGGTCGCACGTTGTTGATGGCCGCGATGACCACGGACGCGGCGATGGCCGGCTCGGTCAGGCGCGACGGCATGCGCGCCCATCCCAAGGCTGCCAATGTCAGCGTTACGGAATGGGCAAGAGTGAAGGCCGTCACGATCCTTCCTACGTCCGCCAGCACCGATCGGATCGTGCGCGCCGGTTGCCATTCGCCCGATTCGCGGCGAAGCACCGACGGAAGCAAGAGCGCCAGCAAGAACAGCATGTGGTCCAGGCCCGCCCAGATGTGCAGCGCCCCCTGAATGACGAACGAAACAAGGCTGGGGGACGAGGCGGAGTGCACATCACCAGTCGCGGTGACGGCCTGGGACAGAACGCGGGTGTGGTCGTGCGCCGAAAGCACGATCGGCCGTTCGTCCGGCGAGGCGGTCAGAACCCGCACGATGGCGCGATGCTGAGGATCAACGTCGAACAGCAGCCGGTAGTCGAGCGTCAGCGCCTCGACCGCGCCCGCGGGGCCGGTGGCGCAGGCGATCCGCAGCGGCAGGCGCACGTATTCGCCGTCCGAGTGGTCCACGACCTGCACAGCTTCGGCGTCGACGACGCAGGGCCCCGCCCGCATGCCCAACGACAACCGCGACAGCGCATGCTCGCTGACAGCGGCCGCGCGCCCCGCCAGCTCATCCCCGGTGATCGCGCCGTCGCCGTCCGCGTCCAGACGAACCACGTCGTCCAGATCGCGAATCGCGATGTCCCAGCTACCGACGTGAACAGCGGCGGACCACCCCGGCACGCGCGCGTCCTTCGAAGCTGGAGCCGTTCCCCTCCAATCCAGCGTGAGGTAGCTGTCGCTTGGCTTGTGGGCCTGCGCCACCGCCGACGCGAAGAGCGTCGCCGCCACCAATGCCCACGGCACCGCGACCACCATCGGGCGCCGGTGAAGGCCGGTGCGCATCACGAGTGCCCTCGCAGGGCGAAGGCCAACTCGTCCAGCAGCCGCCATTCCATCCGGGTCTCCTTCAGCCAGAGCAGCACCGGGGCGGCCTGGCGGGCGTCGCGCGCGGCCAGCGCGGCTTCCAGCAGGACGCGCGCGTCGGCCGGTTCGCGTTGAACCTGCCAGTTCGCGCTGGCGAGACTCAACGCGCGGGTTGGATCGGGCTCGGTGGCCAGCGCAAATCGCGCTTCCTCACGGAGGTGCACGCGATCGCCCCGCAGACGACACGCGGCGAAGCGCGCCGCCATTTCAGTCACCGCCGACGCAGCCGACGTCGATGCCATGCCGTCAGCGCGCGCCCCCGTGCCGACCGCAGCCAGCGCCTTGCGCAGCAGCAGCCCGTCGTCCTCCTCATGGCCCGCCACCAGCGAGGCCACTTCTGCTCCGCGTCCGATATCCAGCAGCAGGTCGGCCAGGGTGGCGCGCGTCTGACCATCGTTCGGTGCGATCGCCAACGAAGATCGCAGAAGCGTCTCGGCGCCGTGTACGTCGTCCGACCAGCGCGCCAAATCAGCGAGCACCGCGCGAGCCCAGACCGTCTCGGTCAGGGTGGCCGCCTGTCCAAGCACGCTGGCCAGCGACTCCACTGCCTGCCCGAGGTGGCCGGTGACCCCCAGCACCGGCGCGCGGCAGGCCGCGTGCACGAACCCGGACGCGAGCCCGGTGAGGTGCTCGCAACTCTCCAGCGCCTCGGCGTAGCGACCGCGCACGGCGAGGACGCTCGCGCGCGTCAACCATGGCTGAGGTTCGCGCGGTGACAGCCCCACCAGCCGATCCAGATCTGCCAGCGCCGGCTCGAACTCGTGCCGCGACTGGCGGATCGTGGCCCGAAGAAGCAGCACGGCCGACGGAGGTACTGGCAGGTCCCACCAGGGCGCAAGCACGCCCTCCGCACGGCCGAGATAGCGCGGATCCGCGCGCTCGCGTGCCGTGCCGATATCCAGTCGAGCCAGTCGCAGGGCCGACGTCAGGTCGGTCGGAGTCCCTCGCAGACCCGCGCGAAGCCCCTCACGCTCGATGGCCGAAGGATCCTTCGCGCGCGCGGGCACGCGGGCCAGCACGCGTGCTCCGCTTGCGCGGTCACCGCCGTCGAGTGATCGCGTGGTGTGACCGCGCGAACGCGCCCTCTCCCACGTGGTCCCGATCGCGATGATCAGCAGCACGCTTGCCACGATCGTCGCCGCCGCCCGCCGTTCCTTTGCTTCCGTGCTGCTTGCCATCGCAGAACCTACGAACGGCGACCCTCAAAGGATCGCGAGATTGAAACCCGATGCCGAAATTCGTGGGCGCCGCGCTCGACGCTGACGCCGCTTCAGTCCAGAAATAGGGTCGCCATGACCCGCAACGTGAGCGGGTACGCCGGCGTGTAGTCGACGTTGTCGCACCCGCCGAATGTCCCCACCGGTGATCCGCTGCCTGCCGGCGCCAGGCGTCCCCGCGAACCGCACGAGAAGCCGGCGGGCACGGGGCTACCAGGCAAAGGCTCTCCCGGCAGGCGGCTGACGGTCGAGAACTGCGCGGAACGAAACGTCCGGTTCAACAAGTTCTCGACGTCGAGCGAGACGTCGAACCAGCGGCGACGGTAACCGAGGTGCAGGTCGACCTGCGTGAAGCCCGGCGCGACCAGGACGCCGTCGTCCGACGCCGGCCGATCGCCGATGCCGTAGAAACGCAGACCCGCGCGGCCCATTCCAGTCCCAAGCTCATGACGTCCCGACAGGCCGCCCGACCACGTCCGCTTGGGGGCGAGGGCCAACCCACCGCCGTTTCCACCGTCTGTGCTGAATCGCGACTTGGTGGCGGTGAGATCGAGTTCGGCCGCGAGCCACGGCAGGATCTCGTAGCGCGTCTCGAGCTCGACGCCGCGGCGAACGCTGCCATCGCTGACACTGGTGGTGCCGTCGTCGCCGTTCCAGACGGTCTCCTGGTCGAGGCGAAGCTGCCACAGCGCCGCAGCCACGTCCCAACGACCAAACAGACGGGCACGCCCCCCGAGCTCTTCGCCCACGGCCCGCGTGAGGGGCGTGACGGCCGCGGCGACGAAGTGGCCTCGCACGTCGTTCGAGTGAAATCCGTGACCGTAGTTGGCATAGATGTCGACGGCTGCACGGGGTCGATTGATCGGCGTGACGACCAAGCTGGCCTTGGGGCTCAGCTGATGGGCGGCATCGACGCCGCTCTTGGGCGCGCTCGGCTCGGTGCTGCCCAGGCGATCGTCCACAGCGAAAGACAAGAGATCCGCTCGCCCGCCCAGGTTGGCACGCACCCATGGCCAGGGCGTGATTTCTTCGTTCAAGTAGACCCCCACCGAGCTTTGGTGCACGTCGTTGTTGCGAACCGCGCTCTGCTGTTGCCGCGCCACCGTATTCCAGAGCTCTTCGTGAATGTCGTCATTGCGGCCCTCTGCTCCAATCGTGGTGTCGAACGTCACCCCGCCGAGCTGGCGCATCACCCGATGACTCATCTTCGCGCCATAGAAGGTGCGACGGTCGATCTGCTCGATCTCGTCGCCGTTGACGGGATCGTTCAAGTAGAGCGTGAAGTTGGAGAACAGATTCAGCCGGTACGTGCCGACGTAGGTGAGCACCTTGAACTCGCTCGTCTCTGTCGGGCGCAAGCGGTACTGCACGAAGACCTGGTGGCGCGATGAGTTGCCGCCCTCTGCAGGATCCAGTGAGCCAAAACGCGAAATGAGCCCTTGCTCGACCGCGCGGTCGGGGATCTCACCGGAGCCGTGCCAGTTGCCGGAATAGCTCATTTCCCCCACGGAAAGCGTGGCGGTCGGGCTGGGCGCGTAGGTCAGCTTGTTGAACAGCTTGTATCGATCCCAACCCTCGCGGTTGTCGAAGGGGCCATTGGTGCGGCCGATTTCCGCCGCGAAGGTGGCTTTCGTTTTTTCGGGCGCGTCATCGAAGCGCAGGCTGGCGATGGCGAGACCGCGGTAGCCAGCTGCCCCGTGTCCCGGCGACGTCACGAAGGATGCACCCGCGCTGCTGTGCTCGAAGTCATTGCGCGACACCATGTTGACCGCACCCGCGGTGGCAAAGTCCCCCTGCGCCGCGAAATACGGCCCCTTGGTGATCTCCACGCGTTCCACCACCTCGGGGATGATGAAGTTGGTGTCGGCAAAGCCTTGCCCGTGGGCGTGGGACACCAAATTGATGGGAACGCCGTCGATTGTCAGCGCCAGATCGGTGCCATGGTCCGCATCGAATCCGCGCAGGAAATATTGGTTGGCTTTGCCGCCACCGGAGTGCTGGACAACGACCAGGCCCGGCGTGACGCGAAGGATGTCTTGCACGCCACCAATGGGCCGCAACGCAAACTCACGATCCTGCACGGTAAAGGACGACGCCGCACTGATGGGACGCGAGGTCAGCACCAGCGTGGACTGGTTGGCCGAAGTCTGGGTGGCGATTGGCACGTGCGCAGGGCGAGCGACCGCCGGCAAGTCAGGCACCCGGGCGGGTGGCAAAGCGGCAGCTGGTCCCTCCGGCAAATGAAACTCGTAGGTGAACTGGACGCTAGAGGGAATGGCGATCCCGTTCTCGAGCGCGGGGGTGAAGACGAAGCGCCGGGCCGCTTCGGCGGCCGCCTCGTCGAAGCCATGGCCCGCAGGCATCGTCACCCGAACCGCCGTGACCTGACCGGCTGTATCGACGGCCAGCTCGAGGCCGACGTTGCCCTCGCGGTGCTGTCGTCTCGCTTCGTCGGGATACGGGGCGTCCGGGTGAGACTGCAGCGACGGGGGCGTCAGGGGAGGCGCGGCGCTGGCCTCTGGCACTGGCGCAACCACCGACTGCGCGTAGGCCGGGAGCCCAGCAACGGCGAGGGCGGCCGCGCCGAGCGGCAGCGAGAACAGGAGAGCGGAGCAACGGGGAAGGGAACGAATCGTCATGCTGGTCTCTCGAGGCGAAGGAGTTCGCGGAGTTAAGTACGCATGGCGGCGCGGTTCGGATCTCGCCAGAGGCACCTCTTCAGTCCGCATCCTCCGCGTCCCCGCGTCGCATTTATTCGATCCACAAGCTAGGGTGCCACGTATCAGGAGGACCGTGCCACAGCGATCCCACGTTCACCTCCGTTCGTCTGCGCTCTTTCGGCGGCCGCTTGGGCGGATTTTGGGTGGGGGGGCGATCGTGACGTCCCTTGTCTTGCATGGCGCGGCGGCCGCTCTTGCCCTCGTCGTCCTTCCGAGCGTGATGTCGAGATCGGAGGTGCGTCCTCAGGAAGGACCTGCCGTCGTCGAGATCAATGTGGTGACGCCCACGGAGCCGGAAGCTACGCCCGAGTCCCCGGCGTTACCGCGTGCAACTCGTCGCCCGGCGCCCCTGCAACGGCCCCGCGTCGCCACCGCGCCGACGTTGTTGGTCGCCCGACCTGAGCGGGCGGCCCCACCAGAGCCCGAGAGCGCTCCCGTTCGCCCGGACGAGCCGGCCCGTCCCGTCGTGGCTCGCTTTGCGTTGAGCGCGGGAAGTATCGCCGGACGGTCCGACCGCGGTGGCGTCGACGCCTTCGGTAGCGCGGCGCCCGCAGACGGTGCGGGGCACGATGCCGCGAGCGCGACCGGTGAAGGCGCGGGGCCGCTGCCCGAAAGCGCCGTCGACCGGCCCGCGCAGCTTGTGACCACCGCTCCGCTTCTGTACCCGGAGGCAGCAAGGCGCGCAGAACTGGAGCTCGATCTTCCGCTCGAGATCGTCGTCTCACCTCAGGGCCGCGTGCGGGCCGCGCTCGCCCTGGCGCACCCTGGCTACGGACTGGAAGAAGCAGCACTCACGGCCGTTCGTTCTTACGTGTTCCATCCAGCCCGGCGGGCAGGACGAGAGGTCCCCGTGAGAATGAAGTGGACGATGCAGTTCCGCCTCCGGTAGGGGCCACGATCCTCAACCACCGGACACGCGGCCACGTGACCGGACGAGGTACACGCTCGTGGCGACGAGCGCGACCGGAATGACGTGCGTCAAGTGAGAGGTCAAGGCGTAAAGGACGGCGACGTCGCGCGGCGCCCCGCATAGGACCAAGGCCATTGTGGCGCCAGCCTCGAAGGCGCCGAAATTCCCGGGCAAAGTCGGAATCACAATGGCGGCGTTGATGCCCACCAAGGTTACCAACGCCGTGCGGAAACTGAGCGGCAGCTCGAAAGCTCCGCTTTGAATAGGAACCTACGGAAGAATTCTGCTACCCGGGTTCTGTATTCGAGCGCCCGTTCTACGCGAATCTCGGCATCAGGCTGTCACAAACCCCTGTTTGAACCGCTTCTTTCTGGCGGAGGGCGCAAACACCCTCTCACCTTTTCCCCGACGGAGATCCCGGACGTAGCCCGGGTGAGGGGGCTACTCGGCTTCAAGTTGCTCCCGCAATCGTCAAAGTCCTGCCCCTCCTCGCAGAGGACGAAAATGGTCGCGATTCCAGTATCTGTCGTGACGGAAGTACCGGCGTGATGAGAGTCCCGCGAGGGCCAGGAATTCGGAGAATCTGTGGAGAGCCTCAATGGCATCGTCATCGACGTCTTCAAGCACGTCGTGCCCATTTCGTCGGAGCACCGCGCTGTGGTGACCGGGAAGATCAAATCGATTCCAGTACGGCGCGAGGAGAGAGGCCACTACCCCAGACGTGGTGGCCTCGGCTGTGAATGGTGTTTCGCGTGCAAATGGCAGGATCTCAAACTCCCCCACCTGAATCGGACCATCGATGTGAAGCCATGGAAAGAACGCCAGCGCACCTATGAACCACAGTTTGATGAGCGCGTCCGCTGCCGCCTTGGTCGGCAGACCACCGGCCGCAACAAGATGGCGACCGAGAGGAATGGCTTCGTCGGTTGTGTCAAGGATGGCGGCATCGCGCAACGCGACCAGCCGCCGCGAGGATGCATCACGATGACCTCGCCTTCTGGCACGACGCTCCGGTGGCAGATCTCCGCCGGGAGATCCGCAAATGAAAAGCCAGGGGACACATTCGTTCGGTGTTCCCAGTGGTCCTATGATGCGTGGATGGACGACCTCTCGCCCGCCGATGAAGGGATCCGAGATGGGTACCTCGCAGCAGCGCGAACGCTGGCGGAGGAACTGGCCAACGAGGGCACAGATCTCGGTGATGGGCCCGACACCCTCTACCACTACACCCGAGCCGAGGGGCTGCGAGGAATCCTTTCCGACGGATGTATCTTCGTGCCGCGTGCCGCGTGCCTGAACGATCCCGAAGAAGTGAAATACGGGGAAAACCTGGCTCGAAAGGTTCTCGCGGAGCGTGCCGCCGAGCAGGCGGAAAGCAAGGCCGTGTCGCCGCTGGTCAAGTTGCTTCACGAGGTTGCGACTGGACCGCCAGTCGATTCCGCAGGCCGGCCTTCAGCGCCAGGATGGACGGGTGAGGTGCGATTCGATCCATTCGTCGCCAGCTTCTCAGCCGAGCCGGATCTGATCGGCATGTGGGCGTACTTCGCGCGAGACGGTGGATACGCAGTAGGGTTCAAGCGGGCGGAGTTGCCGGTTACGATAGGGGCAGACACGTTCAACCTGTCCCGCGTGATTTACGACGTGAACGAGCAGCGGCGGATCTTTCGCCGAGCGATCGAGAAATTCGAGGATCTCATCGCTCAAACTTTCGGAGCGGTATCCGTAGAACATCAACTGTCTTCCGTGAGCGTCGCTGCCTTCCTGCTCTGGACTCTGTTCCGTACCCTCGCAGTGCGAATGAAGGCACCCGCATTCGAGCCCGAAAAAGAATGGCGCCTTGTGACGACAGCCGTTGAAGGCCCTGACACTCCGGATCCCGATGGCCTGATCGACGCCTCACACATGTATTTCAGGTCGGTGGGGAGCCGTATCATCCCCTACTTCAGGGCCGAATATGGTCGCGGCAAGGTCCCGATCGTGTCCATCCGGTCGGGGCCGACTGTTGATGGCATCATCGCCAAGGATTCAATCCTGCGCATGCTGAAGGGGACGGGCTACCCGTGGCGTGACATCGAGATCGACTCCTCCCAGTTTTCGTTGCGCGAGTAGGTGGGTAGACCTCGAACGCTGGCGAGATCGATTTTCAGGCGGGCCACTTCCTTGCTGACCATGTGCCAGGGCAGCGTCGTATAGATGTCGATGATGTCCCTTCGGCCGCGTGTAGACATTCCAAGCCTTTCAACGCCGTACCTCACCCTCGGCGGGCACCTCAGACCTTGTGGTGCCCACGATGTCGACCGTCTCGTCGATCGAGAAATGGCAGCGGTGGTAGCCTAGCCGGCCTTCTTTTCAACCGGAATCCGCTTGGCTGGAAGGCGCACGACCGGTCGGCCGCTCTTCGCCTGGCGCTCCTGCATCGCACGGCCAATTCGTTCGACATCGTAGGCAAATTCCTTCGCGAGGGCGTCGCGAACAGCACGGACCTCTTCGACGATAGGATCTCGAGACGGCATGACGACTCCCCCATCAGCTCCATCGGCGTGCAAAGCATCGGGGGATCATACCCTGCTTCACCCGCGCGTTCTGACGTTCGCGATGTGGGTGCAATTCCAGGTTAGAAGGTGGTCCAAACCGTGAACCGCGGCGATGGCGATATGGAGCGCGTCCGCTGCCGCCTTGGTCGGCAGACCACCGGCGCAACAAGATGGCGACCGAGAGCAATGGCTTCGTCGGTTGTGTCAAGGATGGCGGCATCACGCAACGCGACCAACCGCC
>JADGRC010000240.1 GCA_017881245.1 Pseudomonadota bacterium | reverse complement strand
CCGGGACGTCGGGCGATCCGCTACGGGTTTTGGCCTCGCTCCCCGGGGTGTCACAGGTGGCTTGGCCGGCCGCGATCTTTGTCGTGCGCGGTTCGAATCCGGGGAACACCGGCTTCTTCGTCGACGGCATTCGCGTCCCCGCGATGTTCCACCTGGCGCTCGGACCGTCCATCATTCATCCCAGCCTCATCGGCGGCCTGGATTTCTATCCTGGAGCCTTTCCGGAGAACTTCGGGCGCTATGTCGCGGGTATCGTGTCGATCCGAACCACGCCACCCCCCACCGATCGCGCGCACGGCGCCGCGGACGTCACGCTGTACGACGCGGGTGGTATCGCCACCGCGCCCGTAAACGACGGCCGGGGCGTGGTGACAGCCGCTGCGCGATACTCGTACACGGGGCTGTTGCTGTCGTTGGTCGATCCGACGACCAAGCTCCGTTACGGCGATTACCAACTCCGCCTTGATCACACGTCGGGGGGCGGCCGGGTGACCGTATTCGCGTTCGGATCCCTCGATCAACTCGATTGGGCTGCGCAAGAAACCGCAGCCCTGCAGTATCACCGTCTGGACCTGCGTTGGACGGGCGCCATCGGCGGCGGCCGCCTGGTGGCCGGTGTCACGATGGGCCTCGACCGAGCGCGGTCGACGCTGTACCGATCTCCGATCGCGGTGTCGTCGGTGGATTTGGCTCCGAGCCTCTCGTGGACCGGCGTGTTCGGTCGCGGCATCGAGCTCGGGCTTGGCGCGGACGCGGAGCTGCAACGCTTCGACGCGCATCCGGCCCCCTTTCAGGGCAAGCAGAGCGATCTGGCACGGTCGCGCGACGCGCTTTCGCAGGGAACCTTCGCGTCGGTTCGGCTGCAAATCGCCGAGCGATTGTTCTTCGCTCCAGGAGTTCGCGCGGATCTCTTCGCGGAGGAACATGTCAGCCGTTTCGTGGTCCAGCCGAAACTGAACGCGCGGTTTGTGCTCGGGTCGCAGGTGGCCTTGAAAGCCAACGCGGGTCGCTTCACCCAGATGCCGAGCCTTCCGATTAATGTCGCGGGCTTCGAGGCATTCGGATTGGGCACCATCGGCCTGCAACGTTCGGACGCGGTGTCCGGCGGCATCGATGTGGGCCTTTTCGGAGACACGCAGATCGATCTGACGGCCTTCTATCAGCGCATGCGCGTCACCGATCTCCGAAACTTGGACGTCGTCCAAATGATGCCGGCGCGCGACGACTACCTGGCGATGAGGGATGGACTGGGCTACGGCGCCGAATTTCTGGTGCGCCGCCCCGCGAACCACCGGACGTACGGGTGGTTGTCGTATACGCTCGCCCGAAGCCTGAGAGACGTCGACGGCGTCGTCGCGCGATCGGACTGGGACCAGACTCATATCCTGAATCTGCTGGTGGGGCGGCGCCTCGCGCGCGGGTACACGGTGAGCGCGCGCTTTCACGTCAATACGGGCCGAAACGCGCCCCTTTTCGATGCCGCTGGCGCCTACCGGCAGGTTCCGACCTACTATCAAATCGACGTGCGCGCCGAACGCAGGTTCCTGTTCGACCGGTTCATCATGGACGGGTTCATCGATGTCGCGAACGCGACGTTCAACCGCCAGGTGTTCCAGTACGGGGCGAATGGGTTTCCGGCCTCGGAAGTGCGACTGGTGCTGCCAACCGTCGGCCTGCACGGAGAGTTCTGACCACCATTCACGTGTGGTCGGGGGCGTGCCATGATCCCCCGTATGGTCGACCGGCGGATCCCCGCGCATCCATTCTTCATGCCGGTTACGAGGACCGCTCTTCCGACATCCTGGTACCTAGTGCTGGGCCTCGCCACCTTGGCGTGCCCGAGTTGTGGGGTCCCCGGGACAACCCCGCGAGGGTTTGACTCGCGCCAGGTTCTCGCGGTGCGAGATCCCCAACTGTACTTTGGCGGTTTCAACGGGGACGAGTCGCGACTGTATCTGAACCGATATGTTCAACCACGTCCGACGTTTGGCGTCCTTCCGCCTCACGATCTGTCGACCCTGGACTTGACCACGTCGCAGGTCGAACAGATCGCGCCGGCTGTATTTGAAACCACGAATCTGGCCGGCGCGTCGGGCGGTGGGCGAGGACGAGCGTTCCTTCACTATCCGTCCGATGGCGATGTTCCCGCCGACTTCCCGTCCCTCCGAAGGCCCTATCCCGGGCATCTTCAATTGTCCTTATGGGACGAGGCGACCGGCCAGCACGTGGATGTTTCAGATGTCGCCGACGGAAACCCTGTCGTCTTCGGCCCATCCGTCTTTGACCCCATCGCCGTCGACAGATTCGATACCGATGACAACGTGCTGCCATGGTTCGGACCGCCGGACGCTCTGCAGCCCGCGCCGTCCCTGTTTGCCCGCATCGTCGGCTTCGACGCGACGGGCGCTTTCGGCGTGGCGGCGGCGGCGGCCAGCGACGCCATCTGGTCCGACATCCAGCACCTCCCGTTCGCCGGCGGCGACCGTTCGGTCGTGGTCCCCCCCGGCGTGGGAGATCATGTTCTCATCGCGGATGAATCGGGCATGGGTCTTGAGCCCGAGTCCCAGTCGACCGGCCCGCGCGATGTCCGATATTTTTGCGTCCCGACCACCGGGGCCGACGACCATTCGCGCTGCTTTTTCGTGTACTCCCGGACCGGCCTGAACGGGGGGCAGGAGCGGCTGTTCGCGCGGGCGATCGGCGATCCCCGCGAGCTGGTCTTGCCGGGAGCGCTCGGCGGAATGGATGCGGTTCAAAGTGCCACGGCGCTGCTCTGGACGGCCGCCGGCCCGACGGGGAACCATCTTTATTCGTGGAGGTTCGACGCCGATCGAGCGGCCGGTTGCGACGTGCCGGACGGACTGATCCGGTACGTGACATGGACCACGGCGGAGGACCAATTCGCGCTCGAGATAGCCGCGACCGATACCCGCGGGTATCCCCTTCCAGGGATCTTGGTCCTGGGAGCACCGGGCGGCGGGTGTCGCGTGATCACGCCCGAAGCCATGTACTACCACCCGTGGACGTTCTCGCCAGACGAGACCGTCCTGAATTGGCAGGAATACCCTGCCAGTGGCGGAACCACCATTCACCTCACCGCGGTCGATGGCAGCGGCGAGCGCCGCATCGAGATGCCGGGGAGCATCTTTTTCACCATTTTTCAGGGCGACCACCGGTTGCTCCTGCAGAGCGACAGCGGCGACGGGAGCAGGCTGTCGTTCATCGACCTGACCGAAGATCCGATCCGCGATCACCCCGTAGCCGATCGGACCGCGTCGTGGGTCTGGGTCGGTGAGCACTGGTTGCTCCTCGGCGACGCCTACTCCAAACAGGACGACACGTTCACCCTGCGAGCGGTCAACATCGAGACGGGAGCGTCCCGACTCTTGTCGCCTTCGGTCGCTGTCTTTAGCCCGTCTTGGACCACGCGCCCCGCCGAAGCCACGGAACTATCGGTCGCGTACCTGGTCCGCGGACGGACCCCGTCTGCCCAGGACGGAATCTGGTTGGCCCACCTCCCGCTGAACGATTTTCCTCCCTGATGACGATTTCAACTGCGGTCGTTCTTGCGCTGGTGACCAGAACAGCTTTGTCGGCTACGGGTACGACAACCTCGGAGCGAGTGCGTCTTGTCAATGCACGAATCCGTAGACCGACGACTGTGGCGAAGTACTAGGGCCGCTTCCCACGCGCGTAGCCTCCCACGGCTCGCCGCATTTCATCCCGCACGGCGTCGCGCAACTCCGGGGGCGCTCGGACGATGGCCTGATCTCCGAAGCTCAGTATCCAGCTGCGGAGTTCCACAGTGCCCTTGACGTCGACGCGCAGCTCGATCCCCCCGGGGACGCGGCGAAATTGTTGTGTCGGGTGCCAGAGCCGCCGCTTCACGTAGCGCGCGACTTTCTCCGTGAAGAACACACGCGCGCGTACGGGTGGGCCTTTGATCAGGCCAAAAGCTCCCTCGGCGAGCTGTTCGGGACGAAACTCCGACGGATACACGAATCGATCGCCCCGGCGCCACTTGACGTCACGGAATCCATCGAGAGCCAGGGTGCGAACCTGGCCGTGGGCCTGGCTCATGCCCGCCAGATACAGGCCCTTCTTGTAAACGAGCAGTGTATACGGCTCGAAGATGACGCCGCCCTGCCCCTTCCGAACACTCTCGTGCGCGATCTCGAGGCGGTCCTCGCGCAGAAGCGCGGTCAGAATTTCGTTGACGTGTTCGATGCGACCCTCGTAGATGTGTGGCGCCTCGTTGATGTCGAAAATCTTGCGGTCGAGATGGCGCGCCGCCACGAAATCCCGACGCCGCAGCGTGGCTTCCAGGCGCGTGAACACGTCGTCGAGATCTTCCTTGAAGCCCGTGCCGGCCAAGAAATCAAAGACGCGGCGCGAGAGAAACAGGCTCAGCATCTGGCTGGTGGTCAACGTCAGCGTCTCGCGGCGCGCGCTCGGCATCAGTCGCCAGACCTTGCGCCGCGAGACGGTCTCTTCAAAAAGGGGCTCCCCAGCGGCCCGCAACGCTTCCAGATACCTCAACGCCGTGCGCACGCTGACGCCGAAGCGCTCGGCAAGATCATAGACCGAAGCTCCGGTCGCGCTGTCCAGCAAGGCACGCACGCCGGCCAGGCGCACCGCCGGCGCGTACGGAGCAACGGAACGGCTCCGCGCCAAATGGGCTGGGTGACTACGTTTGCGGTCGGAGGGAGCGAGCTTCATATACGACGTATTTTGTCATACTTTGGGTTTAGGGTGTTCTTCATGGAAAGGAAACCCGACCAATGGACGACACGAAGATCACGCAGAGCAACGCCCTCCGCACGAACAAGGACCGCCTTCAGGCGATTTCGGGGGCGGTGGCGGAAATCGAGAAGCAGTTTGGAAAGGGTGCCCTCATGCGCCTGGGCGACAACGGAGCACCTGCCCAAGTTCCGGTGGTTCCGACAGGCTCCCTGAGACTCGACCTCGCGCTAGGCACGGGCGGCTTGCCCCGGGGTCGGATCGTCGAGCTGTATGGCCCGGACTCTTCCGGGGTTGTCCGATAGATTGCTCTGGAGCCGCCGCCACCCGATCGGGCATACTGCGCGGGTGCCTCTCTTGAAGGATCTACGGGTCGTTCGTTCGGTCATCGATGGGTACGGCGTCGTGGCGACGCGGCCGTTTGTCGCCGGCGAGCTGATTGCCGACGTCGATGGCGTGGCCTGGCGAGACGGCGATGGGGTGGACGACCGTTACTCGCTGTGGATCGACGATGGCCTGTACTTCGACATGGTCGATCAGACGCGCTGGATCAACCACTCGTGCGATCCCAACGCTGGGCTTGAGACGGGCGTTTCCGAGGCGGGCGCGGTGTGGGCCAAAATAGTGGCGCGTCGTGCGATCTCGACCGGCGACGAGATCAGCTACGACTACGCGTTTCCCGCGTCCCTGGCGGAGCCGTGTCGTTGCGGCAGTCCGAGCTGCCGCGGCATGATCATCGACGAGGACGAGATGCCGGCCAGGTCGGCGGCGCGCTAAGACGGTCGCGCCGGCCGGCTGCCGGCCCAAGGTCGCCTCCAGGAACACATGCCCCTACCGCCGCGGGGCCGGGAAACCCCCGATTCTGGTTTCGATCTTACAATCCTGGCCGATTCCGCCGATGTGGTGCACATGGCGAAAGTACGTGCATGGTCAATGGTGATCGCCGTGGCGGTTTTCGCCGGCGTGGTCGGGGCGGGAACATCCCAGGTCCGTGCCTCGGAATTGCCCGAACCCGCGGTAGGAGGGCCCGGCCCCGAAGGCGACTACCTGAGGTTAATTCACGAGCGGTTGCACCCAGGATGGGTCGATGGATTCATCCGCCTGTCTTCCTACAAACAGTTGGGGCCCGCGACGTCGCAACAAGAGACTGAAGTCTCGATTGTCCTTCGCTGGGATGGGTCCGTGGAGAACGCGGAGGTCACGAAATCCTCCGGTACGCCGGACTTTGACGCGGCGGCTCTGAACGCCGTGTGGTTCGCGGCCCCCTTTCCGCCGCCCGTGAATGCCATGGCGGACGACGGTCTCGCCCACATCCGATGGCGCTTCGCCCGTAACTATCGATTGTGTTCAGGGGCGGAGATGGTGCATGTCGAATACCCGCTGCAGATCGCGCTGCCGAACCTGGCTTCCCGCGGCGCGCTGGGCGAAGCCGTGCGGCGCATGAGCGATGACCTTTACCACCGTGGTTGGAAGGACGACTTCTTGTCGCCGTTCATCAGACAGTGGCTTCATCGGTCCAACCTCAACAGCGATCTGGACGCCCGCGCGGCGGCGGCACTGGCCATGGGCGGCGAGCGACAACAGGTCCGCTTCCTGGAAACCGCCCTTCTGTTGCCTCAGACGGCGGGTGTCGCGGCCTTTGCCCTCGATCGAATGGGCGTGGACGTCGGCGCCCTTTTGGCGAAAGCTTTGGCCGGTGAATCGGCCGAGGCAAGTCGGCCGGCCGTCCTGGCGGCGCTCCGTGCCACCCCGACGACGGTCGCTCGCTGCGCCACGTGCCTTGAAGCCCTGGCCGCCGCGGTCGTGGATCCGCGACAGCCCGCGCGTGCGCGCGTCGAAATGATCGAAATATTGGGAAATTCAGAGAGCAGCGAAATCGCGTTGCAAGCGCTGGCTCACGCGGCGAAGGACACCAACGTGGCGGTGCGTAGCGCGGCCCTCTTGGCTCAGATGCCGCGGGGGCGCGGCCGTGTCGGCGTGATTCGGATGGCGCCACTGCTGCACGATCCCTCGCCCGAGATCCGCGCGGCGGCCGCCGCGGGAGTTCTGCGCGCCGGGGGCGATACGGGAATCGAACAGCTGTTCCTGATCGGACGCGAACGCGATCCCCGACCCTTGATCGCCGCCGCGGCGGAGATGGGGCACATGTCCAGCGAGGCGTCGCTCGCCCTGTTGAAGAGGCTCCTGAAGCGGCCGGAGAAGAACGTGCGCGCCGCAGTCGTCTCCGCGCTCGCGGCCCGCCACGACGAAGACGCGCGCGCGATCGTCGACCCAATCTTGCAGAGCGCGCGGGCCAACCCCGCCGAGGATGGCCCGATTCGGGAGATCGCCGTCGCGGGTGCTTCTCCCGCGGATCTCGTGGGTATGAGCACCGACGCGCGCCTTGGGCTGACCGTCTACCGCGCGATGTT
>JADGRC010000239.1 GCA_017881245.1 Pseudomonadota bacterium | reverse complement strand
AAAAAAGCGCGCCTGGCAGGAGGGATTCGGCCTGGTGCCGCTTGACGGCGGCGGCTGGGCGTCGCTGCCGCGCGATTTCCTGGCGAAGCACGGGCAACATCTGTCTGATTTGATGGCCGCGCGCTCGGCCGATGGCCGCGTCGGCAACCACGCGTTGCCCACTTTGGCGGCCCTGTGCGCGCACCTGGATTATCCCCCGCCGCCGGGCCTGGACCGCTTGGCGACGCTGGTGGCCGGGTTCGATCAAGTTCCCGCCGCGCCGCTGCCGAACGATCTGACGGCGACCCTGCGTCCGTATCAGCGCCAGGCCGCCGATTGGCTGGCCTTCCTCAGGAGCGCGGGCCTCGGCGGCATCCTGGCCGACGACATGGGCCTGGGCAAAACCGTCGAGGCGTTGTGTGCGGTCACCGCTCCCGCGCTGATCGTGTGCCCCACCAGCGTGCTCGCGAACTGGCGTTCGGAGATCGCGCGCTTTCGCCCCGGTTTGAAGGTGTCCGTCTATCATGGGCCGGGCCGGCAAATCGACGAACAAGCCGACGTCACGCTGACGAGCTACGCCATCCTGCGTTTGGATGCCGAACGCTTGGCGGCGCGATCGTGGGCGACCGTCATCTTGGATGAAGCGCAGGCGATCAAGAATCCGGACAGCCAGGCCGCGCGCGCCGCCTTCGGTTTGAATGCGGAGTTGCGCATCGCCTTGACGGGAACGCCGCTTGAAAACCGCTTGGAGGAATTGTGGAGCCTGGCGCACTTCACGAACCGGGGACTGCTCGGTGGCCGACGCGAATTCGAGGATCGCTACGGTCGCGCCATAGCCGACGGCGAGCCGGGGGCCGCGCAACGATTGCGGGATCGCCTGCGGCCGTTTCTGTTGCGCCGCCTCAAGCGCGACGTCGCTCCGGAGCTGCCGCCACGCACCGACGCCGTGCTGCGCATCGCGCTCGACGAGCGGGAGCGGGGCATCTACGACGCCGTTCGCGCGGCATCGCGCGCGGACGTGGTGGCACTGCTGGATGGAGGCGGCAGCGTTCTGGCGGCGCTGGAGGCGTTGCTGCGGTTGCGGCAAGCCGCCTGTCACCCGGCGTTGGTGCCAGGCCAGCAAGCCGCCACCTCATCGAAGGTGGACGCCCTGCTGGAAGCCCTGGAAAACGCAGCAGCCGACGGACACAAGGCGTTGGTATTTTCGCAGTGGACATCGCTGCTGGATTTGATCGAGCCGGGATTGCGGGCGGCCGAGATCCCATTCGTTCGCCTCGACGGCGCTACGCGTGATCGTGGCGCCGTGGTCGACCGTTTTCAGTCGCAATCCGAGGCCGGCCCCCCCGTGATGCTGTTGTCTCTCAAGGCGGGCGGCGTGGGGTTGAACCTGACCGCCGCCGACCACGTCTTTCTGGTCGATCCGTGGTGGAACCCGGCGACGGAGGATCAAGCCGCCGATCGCGCGCACCGGATCGGACAGGATCGCCCGGTCATGGTTTACCGCCTGGTCGCAATGGACACGGTCGAGGAACGCATCTTGGCCTTGCAGGAACGCAAGCGAGCGCTCGCGGAGGCGGCGCTTGGTGGGGGTGACGCGGGAGCGGCTCTCACCCGGCAAGACCTGTTGGACCTTCTGGACTGACGCGGGAGGCGTGAGGGGTGGCATGAGGGGTGGCATGAGGGGCGTCCCCCCCGTGTCGGGGGCGGCGCGTGCGTCAGGCGAGGCCGAACGCGGCCAGCATGCTTTCTGCGTTGCAGTTGTCGTCGACGAAGCCCGCGATTCGCTCGCCACGTGCAAGCGGGGCGTATGCGGACGCGCCCAGACAGATGAATGTCTGCTCGAGTGGATTATTGTCATGCACGCGGCTGTGCCGGGGCGAGCTGCCAATCGAAAGCAGCGCGCTCACAAGCTGCGCCAGGATATGCAGCGGTAGATAGAGTGGTCCGAGCCAGTCGTGTTGGCGCGTATGAGCAAGCTCATGCGCCAAGACCAGGCGGCCAACCCGCCCGTCGAACATTCCGGGGCGGTAGAGGATCACGTGACCTAACGTCACGGCGCCAACCCAATTGAGGCCGAGCCCCGGACGGATCGCGTATAGCCAGCCGTGCGCGGCCGGTCCGCGTACGCGGCGCGAGCGACCGCCGCTGACCACGAGCCCGGCCAAGTGACCGATCAAGTTCGTCGGGGTGGTCCACATCGTTCGCAGCCACCCCCACGCCCCACCACCGGATCTGGGGCCTGGCAAACGCACGCGAGGTTCGAGCATTCGGGTCTAGATGTCTTACTCGATCGAAATCCGAGCAATGGGGCAACTTTTCCGAATGGCGATACAGGGCGTTTCCAAGCATCGGGAGGCGTGGCAAAGCCGCACCCCACGCAGGAAGACCTGCGTGGGGACCCCGGGCCACGCCGGCGTCGACAGCTCACGGATCCGTCGGGAGGGGTTCGCGGGGAGGGGTCCTCCCAGGCGTTGTCGTGGCCCACGAAAATGTGTCCGCACCCCCGGTCAAGACCGTCCACAGGCGGAGGCGCCGTTTTCCCTTGACGCATGTTCTTGGCGGCGGGAAGGATCCGCGCTGGCGCACGTTGTCTTTATTGATGGAGGCTCACCCATGTCG
>JADGRC010000238.1 GCA_017881245.1 Pseudomonadota bacterium | reverse complement strand
TAGATGCCGATGCCGATCTTCAGCGACCACGTGTCCGCGTTGACCGACTTGAGGCTCTGGTCCTTCAAGAACAGGTTGCCCGGATGAATGTAGCCAGCGGCCAGGCTCACGTACATCCGACGGGCGAAGTAGATCTCGAGGCCCGCGTCGATGCCGGTCTGCCAGTAAGCGGTCGGCAGTTCGTAGTCGACTTGCTTGCGACGCATGTAACCGGCACCGGCCAGGGCCTCGACGAAGGGCGTGAATCGCCCCGGAAGCTGAAAGCCCACCGATGCCGACTCGGCGAAGAAATAGTCGCCCGTGCGGTCGAACTGCCCACTTTCCCAGCCGAACTGGGTCGAGAGCCCCACGCGCAAGTACCAGGATATCGGATACAGATCGAGCGACAGGCTTTCGAATGATTCCGGTCGCGTGGGATCGAGCGTGCCGGGCGTGATCGCGGGCGCGGCGCTGGCGATACGCGCGAATGGAAACCGGCGATAGCTAAGTTTCATCCGAGGCGCGTACGGCCAAGGCCCGGTCGCGGGTTCCGGAGCGACGGGCGCGACATCCGGCGCCTTGTGGGTGGCGACGATGTCCGCGGACCGGGTGGCGGTTCCATCCGTCGTATCGGCAAAAGCCACGCGCTTCGGCACGATATCCCGAGCGGGGGGCCGCGCCGCCGCGCGTTCGGAAGCTCGGGGCAGCAGCGGTTTGGCCGGACGAGGCGGAGTGGCCGCCACCGCCGGCGGGGATATCGGCGCTTGCGCAACGACCGTTGGTTTCACCGTATTGGGACCAACGTGAACGGCGGCGGGCGCCGACGCGACGACCCGCCCAACAGCAGGCTTGACCGCGACCGCGGCCCGCCCACCGAGCGCGGCGACGCCCGCACTGGGGCGCGGCATGCCTATTTCACGGGCTAGCTTCGGATCGTCAAAGTCCGTATCCACGGGACTGCCGGCCGCGGGTGACACGCCGATCCCGGCCGATGCTCGAATGGAGAAGCCCGACGTGCACGCCATCAGCACCGCCAAATGAAGGGCGCGTGAGGGCGCGATCGATCGAAGCCTCCGTCCAGGCACGATCTCCCTTTCGTCTGACGCGTAGCAATCCTGAAATGCCGCCTGGAGGATTTTCGGATGGACGCCGTGGGGGTTAGGCGTTACGGCGCGTGCCAGATCGCGAATGCCCGCTCCACGAGGGCCATCCAGGCCGGAAACCCCGCCGTCCAGGCCGCGTCGACGGCGCCAAGCCCGACCAGCACAACGCCCAACCCCAGCAGGGCCTTGGCGGGCATGGCCGCGAAGTAGATCGGAATCTGCGGGGCGGCGCGTCCCACCACGCCCAGGGCGACATCGGCGATCCACAGAGCCACGAGCACCGGCGCGGCAAGGGCGATCGCGCTCTCCAACAGCTTGGCGGTCGTCAGCGTCACGAGCACCGCCGCGGGACCAAACGCCGAGACCGAAAGAGGCGCACCAACGGGAACGGCCTCGTAGCTACGGGCCAACGCGGTCATCAGGAATCGCAATCCCCCCATCTCCAAGAACACGACGATGGCGACGAACAGGTAAAGATCTCCGGTGGGACTGCTGCGCTCGTCCGAGGTGGGCGACAGCACCTCCGCCAGGTTGGCCCCACGCAGGATATCGGCCAGACGCCCCGCCGCCTCGGCCGCTCGGAACGCAGCGCCCGCGCACAGGCCCACGGTCAGCCCAACCAGCAGCTCACGCGCCACCAGGATGACCCAGCCGACAGGCCCCATACCCACGACCCCCGAAACGACCGCAGCGGACGCCGACGATGGCGACGTCGGCGGGGTGTGTACCCCGACAATAGCCGGCAACAGGATCGGCAAACAGAGAACCGCCAGAAGCAGCCCCAGCCCCACCCGGATCTCGGCCGCGACCCGCGGCCCTCCAAGCGCCGGCACCAGCCAGGTCAAGGGAATCGTGCGCGCGGCCCCGAGGCCCAGCGCCAACAGAACGTGCTCCCAGGGATCACCCAAAATCGAAATCCGATCCGCCGCCTCAGCGCAGGGTAGGGAATACCAGCAACAACGCCTGCGTGAACCTAACCAACTGCGTCCCCAGCACGGGTCCCAAAGCCAGCAGCGTTAAGAAGACGACCAACAACTTGGGAACAAACGCCAGGGTTTGATCCTGAATCTGCGTGGCCGCCTGAACAACACCGACCACGAAACCGACCAACAGACTGGCCAGCAGGGGCGGGGCCGATACCAACACCGCCAACAATAGTCCCTCCCGAACCGCCCGCAACACGAGCTCGGACGAGGTCACGACGACGCCTGCACAACCGTCATCACAGGTAGCTTTCCACCAGCCCGCGAGCCACCAAGTGCCACCCGTCGGCCAGAACGAACAGCAGGAGCTTGAACGGCAACGACACCGTGGTTGGCGTCAACATGTGCATCCCCAGCGCCAGTAGCAGATTCGAAATCACCATGTCCAAGACAAAGAATGGGATGAACAACAGGAATCCGATCTCGAAGGCGCGACGCAGTTCAGACGTGACGAAGGCTGGAACGACGACCAGCAGATCCTGGTCGGTGATTCCGGCGCGCTCGTCGGGCGTACGCATGCGCAACGCCAAGGTGTGAAACGTCGCGCGGTCGCGGCGGTCGGCGTGTTTCAGTAGGAAGGCGCGGAGGGGTTCCTTGGCCCGCAGGCTCGCCTGCTCCAGTGCTTCGATCGTCTGGCCGCTGGTCAGGTCGGCGCCCGCGGCCATCCCCAGCACCGGTTTGACCGCGCCATACATGCGCTCGCCGGTCGGGGCCATGACATACAACGTGAGAATCAAGGCCAGCCCGGTCACCACCTGCGACGGCGGCACCTGCGGAGTTCCGATCGCGCTACGCAGAATGGACAGAACGACCGCGACCTTGACGAAGCAAGTGGTCATCAGCAATGCGAACGGCACCAACGACAGCGCCGCCATCACCAGAATCATCACCAGCGGCCGCGAAGCCAAAGAATTGTCGCCCAGCCCCGTCGCCGCGTGCGCCGCACGCGCCGCGTAGGCACAGGCCGGCGCCAGTGCGCTCGCCAGTATCGTCACAACCAATACTCGTCGTCTCAACGACCGCAGTTCGTAGCTTCCGTAGCTTCCGTAGCTTCCGTAGCTTCCGTAGCTTCCGTAGCTTCCGGTCGTGGTCATCCTTGTCGAACTGGTGCCGGTCGCGACCCGCGCGAGTTCTATCGGCCGCGAGTGCTGCCTCTTCCTCGACCTCACGTCGGCCCCGATCCCGCGCGTCCGCCGAGCACACGTCCAAGCACTTCCGAAAAGCGGCTCGCGGGCTCGGGCCCGGTGGGCGCGGAAGCGACCTCTAGTGCCGGCGCGGCCACTTCGGCCAGCATGGTCATGGGTCCATCGCCCACGCCGACCAAGAAGCAACGACCGGCGGCTTCAACCAAATACAGCGACCGGCGCGGCTCCAACGGACACCGCGCGAGCACCTTGATGGGACCCGCCGCTCGCCCCACGCCACGCCGACTCAGAAATCGCAGGCTCAGGTACGCGATCAGGCACACCACTCCCAACGAAACCAGCGAAACCGCCAGCGACCCACCCAGTCCCGGCAACTGCCCGGCACTCTCCATGGCCGCCGTTATCCGCCAAAACCCAACACCGAGTCAAACACCTTCGCACGTCTGGCTCCGTCGCCCTACAGTCCCCCCAGCAACTTCGAGGAGGGCGCCCCTGCCGCGGCCCCTACCCCGCCGTCATTCGTCGTCGTAGAAGAGCGAGTCTCGGTTGCCAAGGAAGGTCTGAATCGCCGATGCGTCCTCGGGCGCCATGTTGATGAATCGAACGCCCATGCCCGACGCGCCGTCGGTTCGGTGCAAGGACGAATTCTCGCGAATCCAGCGCACCTCTGTGTCCACCTCGATTGGCCGCGGATTTCCTGGCAAGGTGAATTTCAATCGAACGTGATCACCAACGCTCTTGATCTGATGGGTCGCGATGAACAAGCCCCCGGTGCTGATGTTCTGGGTCAACCCGGTGTAGAAGTTCGAATCGCTTTCAAGGTCAACCGCGATCTCCAGATCGTGGCGTTCCGCCTGCCGCTGGTGTGGCGGGCTAACCTGCATCTTGGCCCCGGCTCCTGAATTCATTTAGTTCTCCTTGGCCGAGAGCGATACCAAACTCGGCTCAAGGAAACTTCGACAGGTCCCCGGCGAAACTGAAGGCCATCCTCGGCCACGCTCGGACCTGTAGGTCCTGCACAAGACGCGCCGGCTGCCCTCGATATGCACCCGCCCCGCGATTGAGTGGGACGGGCCGCTCTTGGCCCCTACTCTTCCGACTTGGACTTGGGCTTCTTCTTGGCTGAGGGTGACGCGCTGCCCTCGCCCTTGGCCGAGGCGGCCTTCTTGGGGGCCATGTCTTTGCCGGCAGCCGCTCGCGGCTTCTTCTCCAATTTCTCGGCCGGCGCGGTCTGGGCTCCGCGGCCCTTGCCCGTCTGACCTTTCACACTCGAGGATTCGGCTTTGCCCGACTTTCCCGATCTTCCCGGACTCTCGATGTCCGCCTTGGGCGCGGACTCGGGCGCGCCGTCCGGAATCAACTCAAGCAAAGACATGGGAGCCGCGTCCCCGTGGCGCTGGCCAATCTTGACGATACGCGTATATCCACCGCGTCGCGCCAGGTATCGTGGTCCAATCTCAGCGAACAGTTTGGTTACGGCACCGCGGTCGCGCACGATCCGGCGCGCCATGCGAACAGCGTGCACCACGCGCGCGGATTCGTCTGCGCTCCGACGATCGGCCTTTTTGACCAAGATATCGCCTAAGCGACGGGCCCAGGTAATCGTCCGTTCCGCCAGGCGGCGCGTTTCCTTGGCCTTGGCGTCGGTCGTTCGAATGCGCTCGTTGGTCAACAACGCGGCGACCAGATTGGAAAACAGCGCCTTGCGATGCGCCGACGTTCTGGAAAGGTGAACCCCTGCTCTGCGATGTCTCATGACAGTTCTCTATCTTCCGATTCCTGCGGTTTGTGTCCTACACCGTGACCCGCGACGCTCCCGGCCGCGCGGCGTCGCCTGCCTACGCTCTCCTATTTTCCACTACGCTTTTTTGGGCGGACCGTCGCCCGGCCAGCCTTCCAGCTTCATTCCCAAGGAAAGGCCCATCTCCTGGAGAATCTCCTTGATCTCCTTCAGGGACTTGCGGCCAAAATTCTTGGTCTTCAACATCTCCGACTCGGTCTTCTGAACCAATTCACCGATGTGTCGAATGTTCGCGTTTTGCAGGCAGTTCGCCGACCGAACGGACAGCTCCAACTCGTCGACGGACTTCCACAGGTTTTCGTTCAGCTTCTGCTGTTCCTCCGAGACGGGAGTCTCGTGGGCGGGCTCGGAGCCTTCCTCGAAGTTGATGAAAATGCTCAGCTGGTCCTTCAAGATCTTCGCGGCAAACGCGACGGCATCCTCGGGACGAACGGCGCCATTGGTCCAAACCTCCAAAGTCAACCGGTCGTAGTCGGTTTGCTGCCCGACGCGCGCGTTCGTGACCTGAAAGTTCACTTTCCGAATCGGGGAAAACAACGAGTCGATTGCAACCACGCCCACGGGCGTCGTCGCCGTCTTGTTCTTGTCGGCGTGAACGTAACCGCGGCCGATTCCGACGTACAGCTCGGTACGCAGCTTGGCCCCTTTCGAGCAGGTACAAATGACGTGGTCGGGATTCAAGACCTCAACACCATCGGTCACCTGAATGTCACTCGCGGTGACCCTGCCCTCCCCATCTTTGTCCAAGCGCAGAACGCGAGGTTTGGCGTCCACACACTTGAGCAGGACCTCCTTCAGGTTAAGGACGATATCGGTCACGTCTTCGACGACACCGGGAATCGACGTAAACTCGTGCAGCGCGCCCTCAATCTTCAACGCCGTAATCGCGGAGCCCTGCAACGACGATAGAAGAATCCGGCGCAATCCGTTGCCCAACGTCGTTCCGAAGCCGCGCTCGAGCGGCTCGCAAGTGAATTTGCCGTACGTCGGCGTCAGCGACTCCGTGTCCACCTCCAATTTTCGGGGGCGGATCAAGTCCCTCCAATTGCGGGACGTGAACGGATTCTGTGATACGTGGCTTGCGGTCATGCTAGCGGCGGTGCCCATGTTGTCGTCTCTCCTCTGCGTGCCTGTCAAAAACTCAATCAAAAACGGAGGGTCGTTTACCGCGAGTAAAGCTCGACGATAAGTTGCTCGCGTATCGGCATCGTCAAATCTTCCCGTGACGGCAAAGATGTCAAACGTCCCTTGAACGCCTCTTTTTCCAGCTCCAACCACCGGGGAACACCGCGGCGGTCTACCGCGCCGAGGCTCTCCAGGATGCGCGTCACCTTCTTCGAAGATTCCTTGACCTCAATGGCGTCGTTGGCCCGACAAAGGAAGGACGGGATGTTCACCTTCTGTCCATTGACTCGGAAATGTCCGTGTCTGACCAGTTGGCGGGCCTCCGCGTGATCGGAGGCGAATCCCAAGCGATAGACCACATTGTCCAGTCTTCGCTCGAGCAACTGCAGGAGATTCTCACCCGCGACACCCTTCATGCGGATGGCCTTGTGGTAGTAGCCGCGAAACTGGCGCTCCGCTAAGCCGTAGATGCGCTTGACCTTCTGCTTCTCGCGCAACTGGGCGCCGTAGTTGGACACCTTTCGACGTCGTGCCTGCCCGTGCTGGCCGGGAGCATAGGCCCGGCGCTCATACCCGCACTTGTCGGTGTAACAGCGGTCCCCTTTGAGGAACAACTTCATGTCTTCTCGCCGACAGAGGCGGCAAACTGGTCCGGAGTAATTAGCCATTTTTGAAGAAATCCTCGATCAAGTCTTGCCGTGCAGTCTCAACACCCAGATCCGTCTTCTCAAACCCGTCGTCGCTTCGGGGGCCGGCACCCGTTGTGCGGAATCGGCGTCAGATCGCGAATCAACGAAATCTTGAAACCCGTGGCGGCGAGCGCCCGGAGAGCCGATTCTCGCCCGGAGCCAGGGCCGCGCACGAAGACGGACAACGCCCGCATCCCGTGCTCCATGGCCTTGTGGGCCGCATCCTCCGCGGCGAGTTGCGCCGCGAACGGCGTCGACTTGCGGGAACCCTTGAACCCTTTCACGCCCGCAGACGACCACGACACCACGTTCCCCGACACATCCGTGATCGTAACGATGGTGTTGTTGAAGGATGCCGTAATGTGAGCGATGCCGCTCTGGATGTTCTTCTTGACCTTCTTGGCCTTGGGCTTCGGCTTGTTCTCGGGGGTGGTCGCCATGTTCGTCCTTTAGCTCTGAATCTGGGTCGGTGCGCCGATCAAACGGCCGTCTCTTTGCGCTTGATCGCCTGGCCCTTACGGGGTCCCTTGCGCGTGCGGGCGTTTGTGTGGGTCCGCTGCCCGCGCGCCGGCAATCCTTTGCGATGACGCAGGCCCCGGTAGCAACCCAAATCCATCAGGCGCTTGATGCTGAGTCCAACATCGCGGCGCAGATCGCCCTCGACCTTCAAACCACGTTGTTCGATCGCCTCGCGGATTCGTCGCGCCTCATTGTCGTCCAGATCGTCGGTTCGCTTATCGAGGGGCACATCGGCCGCGGCCAAGATCTGCCGCGACAGGACCTTTCCAACCCCGTACAAATACGTCAGAGCGATCTCCATCCGCTTGTTGCGGGGAAGGTCTACACCGGAAATACGTGCCATCTACGTCGATCCTTTCATTGTCGCCATCAACATCACCGTTGTCTCGATCGAGAACGCTCTAGCTCAAATTCGGGAGCACGCGAGCGCTTCTAGCCTTGCCGCTGTTTGTGGCGGGAATTCTCGCAAATCACGCGCAGGACGCCCCGGCGACGAATGACCTTGCACTTCTCGCAAACCTTCTTCACGGACGCTCTGACCTTCATGTCTTGTCTTCTCCAAACCGCGAGCCGGATGATTCCAACCTGAACACCGCTTGACGTTGTTAGTGCCGTGCGGCCTCATGGCCTCGATAGCACCACGGGCCCGTTTTCGGTGATGGCCACGGAATGCTCAAAATGGGCCGAGAGGCTACCATCCTTGGTAACGGCCGTCCAGCCGTCTTCTTCGGTGAAAACCTCGGGGCCTCCCGCGTTGATCATGGGCTCTATGGCCACCACCAAGCCCTCGGACAGCCGCAAACCTCGCCCCTTCACGCCGAAGTTGGGCACGTGGGGTTCCTCGTGCATGCGTCGCCCGATCCCATGCCCTACGAACTGCCGCACGACCGAGTACCCGAGCGGTTCTACGTATGACTGTATCGCGTGGCCGATATCACCCAAACGGTTACCCGGAAGACATGCCGCGATCGCACGCTCCAGGGACTCACGCGTCGCGTTAACAAGCGCCTGTGCTTCAATCGTGATTCGTCCCATCGGGAGGGTGCGCGCGGAATCACCGCACCATCCGTCCTTGTAGGCCCCAAAGTCGATCGACAGAAGGTCGCCTTCCTTCAAGATTACGTCCTTGCGGGGTATTCCATGAACGACGACTTGGTTGACGGACGTGCACAAAACCGCCGGATAGTCGTGATACCCCAGAAACGCGGACTCCGCCTTCAACTGTTTCAATCGACGGGCGGCTATCTCGTTTAGCTCCCAGGTGCTCATCCCAGGCTTGGCCGCGCCTTCCAACGTATCAAGCACGTCAGCGACGATCAGGTTCGCCTCGCGCAGTTTGGCGATCTGAGACTGGTTCTTGAGATGGATTCCCATGGTGATGCCTGCGTCAGCGCCAAAAGACGGCGGCGTAGACTCGCCCGAAAACCTGATCGATGTCCCCGATCGCGTCCACCATGCGCACCGGCCAGGCGTTCTTGACGAAATAGTCGATGACCGGCTGTGTCTTCTGAAGATAGTCCTGCTGCCTGAACCGAACGGTCTCCTCCGCGTCATCCGTGCGCTGAATGAGGACGCCACCGCAACGATCGCACGTCCCGGCACGCTTTGGTGGGCGGCTGGTGACATGGTAGCTCGCCTGGCAGCTCTCGCAGATCCGGCGCCCGGACAAGCGCGCCACCAATTCGTCGGTGGGAGCGTCCAAGACGACGACGGAATCGACGACGGAATCGATCCGCGGCGGAATCCCACCGAGCATCTCCGCGAGAGACTCCGCCTGCGAAACCGTCCTTGGAAAACCGTCGAGCACGAACCCGTCGCGGGCATCGCGCATGGCCAACCGATCCCGGACGATTTCCAAGATAGTCTCGTCAGGGACCAACTTACCGCTTTCGACATAACCCCGCACCACGTTTCCAAGGGGGGTGTGCGACTGCAAAGAGGCTCGCAAGATATCTCCGGTCGAAATGTGTGGAACCCGCAGGGCCGCCGAGAGTCTGATGGCTTGGGTCCCCTTGCCGACACCGGGAGGCCCAAAGAGAATGAGTTTCTCACCCATGTGCCTGCCGGGCGTTCCCGCCGATACCGCGCCACCCGCGCATCGGTCACGAAGGAACGGCGCCCGACACGCGCGCCCCACGACCTCGGATGCGCGGTCCTCGCGGGCCCGTGAAGCCCTCGTAGTTTCTTGTGATCAAGTGAGATTCTATTTGCTGAACGGTATCGAGAGCGACGCCGACGACGATCATCAATCCGGTTCCCCCGAAGTGGAAGGGGACCTTCAACTTGTCGTTCATCAACGACGGCAGGACACAGATGAGCGCGATGTAGCAGGCTCCCCCGAAGGTGATGCGCGTGAGAACCTTGTCGATGTAGGCGGCGGTCGCCTTGCCGGGACGAATCCCCGGGATGAAGCCGCCGTACTTCTTCATGTTGTCCGCGACATCGACGGGATTGAACGTGACAGCGGTATAAAAGTAACAGAAGAAGAAGATGAGACCGACGTAAAGGGCGTTGTAACGCCAGTCGCCAGGATGAAGAGCCTCGGAAATACGATTCATCCATGGCGTCTGCACAAACGAAGCGATCTGTTGAGGAAACATCAAGATCGATGACGCGAAGATGGGGGGGATGACACCCGCCGTGTTCACCTTCAACGGCAGGTGCGTGGTCTGCCCGCCGAACATCTTGCGGCCCACCACACGCTTGGCGTACTGCACCGGAATCTTCCTCTGACCACGTTCGAAAAAGATGATGGCCGCCACCACCAGCACGATGACGAGCCCGATGATGGCCAAATCGAACGCGGTGATGTCCCCTGTCCGCGCCTTGGAGAATAGCTTCACGGCCGCATCCGGCATGTCGGTGACGATGCCCGCGAAAATGATTAGTGAAATGCCGTTGCCAATCCCGCGCTCGGTGATCTGCTCGCCGAGCCACATGATGAACGCCGTTCCGGTGGTCAGCGAGACCATCGTCATCAAACGGAACCCGAGGCCCGGATCGATGACTACCTGTCCAAACTGCGCGTAGGCGCGGTTGTTCGACTCCAACCAGCGCGAGATGAAGAACGACTGGATCAACGACAGGATGACGCAGCCGTAACGGGTGTACTGATTCAGGCGCCGCCGGCCCATCTCTCCCTCTTTCTGGATCTGTTCCAGCTTCGGGATGACGACGGTCAACAGCTGCAAGATGATGGACGCGCTGATGTACGGCATGATGCCAAGCGCGAAGATGGACATTTGTTCGAGCGCCCCGCCCGAGAACATATTGAAGAGTCCGAGAAAGCTCCCCGAGCCCTGGTTCACGATCTTCGCCATGATCGAGCGATTCACGCCGGGCGTCGTCACGAACGCTCCGATGCGATACACCGCCAACAAGGCGATCGTGTAGAAGATGCGTTTCCGCAGCTCCGGGATCTTGCCGATATTGCTCAGCCCCGAGGCCATGACTACTCCGTCACGACCTCGGCCGCGCCGCCTGCCTGTTCGATCTTTGCCTTCGCGGCCGCGGAGAACGCGGCCGCCCGAACGGTGAACTTCTTCCTCAGGTCGCCGTCGGCCAAAATCTTCACCGCGCGCTCACTCCGTGGGACCAAGCCCGCACCCTGGAGGGTCGCAAGGTCCACCACCCCGTCCGGGAAACGGGCCTCCAGATCCGAAACGTTAACCGCGAACGGCGCATCACGGAACGGGTTCTTGAACCCCTTCTTTGGAAAGCGACGCTGCATGGGCATTTGTCCGCCCTCGAACCCGAGGCGCGCGCCGTGATGGCCGGTCCGGGCCTTCTGGCCCTTGACACCTTTGCCCGACTGCTCGCCAGTGCCCGATCCGGGTCCGCGCCCGATGCGCTTTCGGTTGCGGGTGGCCCCTTTCGGACCCTTCAGACTCTGCAGTGTTGTTCCCATTGTCGTTCTCGCTTGAAACGCGGCGGCGCGCGTGAGGTTTGTTGAATCTGAGAAGCGTTACTTGGCCGCTTCAACCCGGACTAGGTGTGAAACCGACCGAATCATGCCACGAACGGCGAGGTTGTCCGGAAGAACGCTGGACTTCCACATTTTTGTAAGACCGAGAGCCCGTATCGTTCTCTTGTGGGGTTCAGGTCGGTTAATTCCGCTGCGAATCAGCGTGACTTTCAGTGTCTTTGCCATGGTTATCTCTCCGGCGGGCAGCTAATCGCGGATCTCGTCCAGACGCTTGCCGCGCATGCTCGCGAAATCATCGGCGCTTCGTAACTGCTGAAGGGCGTCGATGGTCGCATGGATGACATTGTGAGGGTTCGAGGTGCCGATGCACTTCGTGAGGATGTCCTGCACCCCAGCTACCTCTAGCACTGGCCGAGCCGCGCCGCCGGCGATGACACCGGTCCCGGCGCTGGCCGGGCGCAGCAAAACGCTTCCGGCGCCAAAATGACCCTGCACCTCGTGCGGAATCGTTCCACCAATGAGAGGAATCCGAAACAGATTTTTCTTGGCCTGCTCGGTCCCCTTTCGGATTGCCTCTGGCACCTCGTTCGCCTTGCCCAGGCCCGCCCCCACGTAACCACGCTGATCTCCGACCACCACGAGGGCGGAGAATGAAAAACGACGTCCGCCCTTCACGACCTTGGCGACGCGGTTGATGAATACGACGTTGTCGACCAGCTCGCCGACGTCTTCGAAGTTGATTGCCATTATGATCCTTCTTGAGTCCTACCCATTCGAGCTTCAGAACTTCAGGCCCGCTTCACGGGCCCCTTCGGCAAGGGCCGAAACGCGCCCATGATATTTGTACCCGGCCCTGTCGAAGACTACCTTGTCGATGCCCTTCTCTAGGCACTTCTTCGCGACCGCGGCGCCCACTTGTTTGGCGCGATCCTTCTTCGGCGCCTTGACCGAACGAAGGATTTCCTCGATGTCGGTCGCCGAAACCAAGGTCTTCTGCATCAAATCATCAATCACCTGGGCATAGATGTGTCGCGTACTGCGGAAAATGGCCAACCGAGGCCGTTCCGCGGTACCAGAAACGCGCTTCCGCAGGGAACGGTGACGCTTCTTCCGACTTTCCTTCTTGTTCAACATTTATGGCTCCCGAACATCGCCTAGCCGCCGCTCGTCGCGCCAGCTTTGCCGACCTTCCGTTTGATGACTTCCTCGACATACTTCACTCCCTTGCCTTTATAGGGCTCGGGCGGTCGCAATTCCCGAACCTTGGCCGCCGTCTGTCCGACCAGATCCCGATCGGGACTGGTGAGAGTCAGCCGGTTCTTGTCCACCTTGGCGGCCACTCCCTTCGGCAATTTGAAAACCACGGGGTGGGAATACCCAAGCGCCATCGTGACGGCGTCGCCCGTGACTTCGGCGCGATACCCGACACCGTTGATCTCCAACTCGCGGGTCCATCCTTCGGTGACACCCTTGACCATGTTGGCCAAGTGTGCCCGCATCAGCCCGTGCTTCGACCTATTCTCACGTGAATCATCAGCCCGCTGTACGGTCAACTTGTCGCCTTCCACCTTCAAGCTGACCCCCACGGGCATGGCGCGCATAAGCTCGCCCTTGGGGCCCTTGACCCCGACGGTGCCCGGCTTCTGAGACACAGAAACCCCTTTGGGCAACACCACCTGCTTGCGTCCGATGCGTGACATCACCAAACCTCGCAGAGTAATTCGCCGCCGACGCCGGCCTTCCGCGCCGCTCGATCGGTCATGAGGCCGTGAGACGTCGAAAGAATCGCGATTCCCAACCCCGAGCGGATCTTTGGAATCGCGTCCTTGGCGACGTAGGTGCGCTGCCCAGGACGCGATCGCCGACGCAATCCGGTGATGGCGTTGGTACGTTGGTCCGCCCAACGCAGCCGAACGACAAGCGCGGGAAACGTGTCGGTTTCACGCACGTCGAAGCCGGCGATGTACCCTTCGTCCTTCAAGAGGTTCGCGATCCGCACCTTGAGCTTGGACGACGGCGAGATCACCTCGAGGTGTCGAGCCAGGATGGCATTGCGAATACGGGCTAGAAAATCTGCAATCGGGTCAGTCATGTTTCCTCACCTACCAGCTCGATTTGATGACGCCCGGAATGTCGCCCCTCAAGGCGTACATTCGGAAGCAGATGCGGCACATCTCGAACTTGCGCAAGAAAGCGCGCGCTCGCCCACACTGCTTGCAACGGTTGCGATGACGAACCCGCCACTTCGGCGGCTTGCGGTGCATATCGACGGTTTTTGCCATGGTCAGGTCCTAAACGGCATTCCCAGGTGGCGCAAAAGCGCGCGACCCTGCTCATCGTTGCGAGCGTTCGTTGTGAAGGTAATGTTCATGCCTTTTGGTTTTTCGAGACGGTCATAGTTGATCTCCGGAAAGATGATGTCCTCGCGGATCCCCAGAGTGTAATTGCCGCGGCCGTCGAACGCCTTCGGGGACACGCCCTTGAAGTCGCGCACTCGCGGAAGAGCGAAGTTCACCAGCCGGTCGAGGAACTCGTACATTTGATTGCGGCGCAGGGTCACCATGACGCCAATCTTCTGGCCTGCGCGCAGCTTGAATACCGCGATTGATTTTTTGGCCTTAGTCACCACCGGCTTCTGGCCCGTGATGGCTGCCAGCTCCTCCACCGCCGTGTCGAGGAGCTTCGGATTGGTGACGGCCTCCCCGAGTCCCATATTGAGGGTGATCTTGTCGATCCGCGGAACCTCCATCACGTTCTTGAGGCCAAATTCCTGGCGGAGCTTCGCGCGGACTTCGGTCTCGTACAGCTTCCGCAGACGGGGCTGGCCCGTCCGGCGAACGCGCTCCTGAGCCAGTTCGTGAGTAGCACCAGCGCCCTTACCGCGACCGCCACCCTTGCCTACCTTGCCGCCCTTGCCGGACGCCTTGCCTTCGGCGCGCGCCGCCTTCTTAGCGGCGGCCTCGGCCTCCTGCTCGGGAGTCAGTACCGGACGCTTCTTGTCGGATTTTTCGGTTTGTTCGGCCATGACTGTCGTCCCTTATGCCGTCTCGAAGGCCGTCGCGCACTTCACGCAGACGCGCCGCTTTTTGCTGTTCGCGTCGACTTCGGCGTGCGCCCGTCGGGCGGCCGCGCACTTCGCGCACCAGAGCGACACGTTCGACAGCGGCAGACCCGCTTCTTTTTCGACGATGCCACCGCGTGGGCTCCGCTGCGTCGGCTTTGTATGACGCTTGACCATGTTGATCCGCTCGACGACGACCCGACTCTTGGATGTCAACAAGCGCAACACCCGACCGCGCTTGCCTTTCTCCTTGCCTGCGATGACGACGATTTGATCCCCCTTGCGAACGTGCATCACAGAACCTCCGGCGCCAGCGAAATGATCTTCATGAATTTCTTCGCGCGCAATTCGCGAGCAACCGGCCCAAAGATGCGAGTTCCAATCGGCTCGTTGTCCTTGTCGACCAAAACCGCGGAATTGGCGTCGAAGCGGATATACGAGCCATCCTGTCGCGAAACTTCCTTGCGGGTGCGCACGATGACAGCCTTGGCCACGTCCCCCTTCTTCACCTTGGCGTTGGGGATCGCTTCCTTGATCGACACCACGATCACATCCCCCAATGAAGCATATTTGCGTTTGGTGCCGCCAAGAACGCGGATGCACATCAATTTCTTGGCACCCGAATTGTCGGCTACATCGAGAGTCGTCGTCGTCTGAACCATGTTCGTCCGTGGGCTCGAATTCGAAGATTCGGCTCACGCCTCCTGGGGGCGCTCGATCAATTTTTCCACGCGCCAGCGCTTGTCGCGGGAAAGGGGGCGCGCCTCGACGATCAGCACGCGATCACCCACCTTGTATTCGTTCTTTTCGTCGTGAGCTTTGTACTTCTTGCGACTGGTCAGTAACTTGCCGTACTTAGCGTGAGAGAGACGTCGCTCGACCGTTACGACTCGTGTCTTCTGCATCTTGTCGCTGGTGACCACCCCCACCAACTCGCGGCGGCGGGACTTCGGCCGTCCCGCGGCCACCTCGGTTTTATTTTCAGCCTCGGCCACGATTACTTCTCCTTACCGGGGGTTGCGGGTTGCGAAGGCGCCACGGTCGACGAACCCGCACCGGCTCGCAGTTTGTCGCCCAAGACCGTATTGACGCGCGCAATATCTCGCCGCGCATGCCGGATCAACATTGTGTTCTCCAACTGATTCGTGACCCTCTTCATACGGTGTTTGAACAGATCCTCTTGGAGCTTCTTCAATGTCCGGCGCAACTCGTCCGGCTCGTTGCCGCGAAGGTCTTTTGCCGTGACGCTCATAGGATCTGCTCCCGCGCGATCATGCGACTCTGAACCGCCAGCTTGTGTTCCGCCAAATGGAAAGCCTGACGTGCCAAAGTCTCGTCCACGCCTTCGAGCTCGTACATGACCCGACCTGGGCGAATCACTGCAACCCATTCCTCGGGATTGCCCTTGCCCTTTCCCATTCGGGTTTCGGCCGGCTTTTTCGAAAGCGGCTTGTCCGGGAAGATCCGAATGTACAGCTTGCCGCCGCGCTTGACATGACGGGAAATGGCGATACGTGCAGCCTCGATTTGGCGCGACGTAACGAATCCACAGGTCAGGGCCTGCAAGCCAAACTCGCCAAAGTCGACGGTGGTCGCACCCTTAGCGATACCACGCATCTTCCCCTTCATTTGCTTGCGCCACTTAACTTTTTTCGGAGCGAGCATTTACGAACCTTTCGTTATCCGCCTTGTTGCGATTAATTGCGCGCTTCGTCTCGGCCATTCGACAGGTCGAGACGAAGGTTCGTTACGCCAACCTCTGGCCTCGTTGCGGCAACACTTCGCCGCGGAAGATCCAACATTTGACGCCAATTGCGCCATACGTCGTATGTGCCTCGGTCGTGCCGTATTCGATATCGGCCCGCAAGGTGTGCAACGGTACACGCCCTTCGTGGTACCACTCGTAACGCGCCATCTCGGAGCCGCCGAGACGTCCCGAACACGCGAGGCGAATGCCCTTGGCGCCGAACTTCATCGCTGTCTGAACGGCCTTCTTCATCGCGCGGCGGAAGGCGACCCGGCGTTCCAACTGCGTGGCGACGTTCTCGGCCACCAACTGCGCGTTCGTCTCGGCCTTGCGAACCTCTTGAATGTTCAGGAATACCTCGCTCGAGGTTAGCGCCTGGACTTCCTTCTTCAAGGTTTCCACCCCCGCGCCGCGCTTCCCGATGACGATCCCCGGACGCGCCGTGAAGATATTGATCTTCACCTTGTTCGCCGCTCGCTCGACTTCGACCGCTGAGACACCGGCGTGGTCGAGCTTGGTCTTGACGAACTTCTTGAGGCGCACGTCTTCGTGCAACCACTTGGCGAAGTCCTTCTCGGAGTACCACTTTGAACTCCATCCGCGCACGACGCCGAGGCGGAAACCGACTGGATGTGTTTTCTGTCCCATGAACTAACCTTTTTCCTTCAATCCACCATTGCCAGTAATTGTCACCAGTCCACCTCCCTAGCCGGGAGGCGGCTCGGCGAGGGTCCTACTCTGGAATATCCACGGTTACGGTAACGTGAGACGTTCGCTTGATGATCCGATTGGCCCGTCCCATCGATCGGGCCATCCAGCGTTTCTGTACCGGCCCACCATCGATGGCCACGGCTTTGACCACCAAGAGGTCTGCATCGGCCTTGTCGTTCTCGGCGGCGTTGGCGATGGCGGATCCCAGTACCTTCGTCAGCATGTCGGCGGCCTTCCGGCGCTGCATCCGCAGAATCGAAAGCGCGTCGGCAACCGGTCGCCCCCGAATCATATCGGCGACCACCCGTACCTTGCGGGGAGACTCTCTGAACCCTCGAAGAATCGCGCTTGCCATGATGTCTCGAACCTTTCTCGTTCTTCCCAAACCTGGCTTACTTCTTGGCCGGGGCCGGGGACGCAGCCCCCGGTCCGGTGGCCGCCTTGCGATCACCGGAATGGCCGTGGAAGGTCCGCGTCGGCGAAAACTCGCCCAGCTTGTGTCCGACCATGTTCTCGTTCACGAAAACCGGAACAAACTTTCTGCCGTTGTGCACCGCAAAAGTCACCCCCACCATTTCGGGAATGATCGTTGAGCGGCGCGACCAGGTCTTCAGAACCTTCTTGGATTTCTGCCGCTGCGATTCGACGACCTTCTTCAGGAGGTGCGCGTCGACGAAGGGGCCTTTTTTTACTGAACGAGCCATGCCTGGAGTCTCCCTTGCAACCTATTCCTTACGACTTCTTGCCGCGTCGCTTGACGATCATGCGATCGGTGCGCTTGTTCTCGCGGGTCTTCAAGCCCTTGGACAACTGCCCCCAAGGTGAACACGGGTGCCGCCCGCCGGACGAGCGACCCTCGCCGCCACCCATCGGGTGATCGACCGGGTTCATGGTCACGCCTCGGTTGTGCGGACGACGCCCGAGCCAGCGGGTCCGTCCCGCCTTGCCGACGTGAACGCTGCCGTGCTCGATGTTTCCGACCTGACCGATGGTCGCGCGACAATCCAGATGAACCCGGCGCACTTCGCCCGATGGAAGTCGAACCTGGCCCCAGTCACCTTCCTTGGCCATCAACTGACCGTATACGCCAGCCGAGCGACACATTTGCGCGCCGCCACTGATCTTCAGCTCGATGTTGTGGATAGTCGTCCCGAGCGGAATGAAACGGAGCGGCAGATTGTTGCCCGGCTTGATGTCCGCGTTACGCGACGCCGAGACTTGATCACCGACCTTCAAGCCATCGGGCGCGAGGATGTAACGTTTCTCCCCGTCGACATAGTGCAAAAGCGCGATGCGTGCGGTGCGGTTGGGGTCGTACTCAATGCTCGCCACCTTCGCGGGGATGCCGATCTTGTTGCGCTTGAAATCGACGATCCGGAAACGCCGTTTGTGACCACCCCCGCGAAAGCGCGACGTGATACGGCCGTAGTGATTTCGGCCTCCGCTGCTCGACATCTTCTCGGTGAGCTGCCGAACGGGCTGATTACCCTGGGTGATCTCGGCGAAATCCGGCGAGACGCGACCGCGGCTGCCAGGAGTGACGGGATTGTGTTGACGAAGACCCATGTGCCTAGACCCCTTCGAAGAATTCGACGTTCTGGCCGGCGGCGAGCGTCACGATCGCCTTTTTCCAGTGTCCGGTCTTTCCGATGAAACGGCCGACCCGTTTTTCCTTGCCGCGCACAATACACGTGCGAACGTCGATCACGCTGACGTTCCACAATTTTTCGACGGCGTGGCGAATCTCGACCTTGTTCGCGTCCCGCAGGACCTCGAACAACAATTGGGACTTGATGCTGTCCGGCTCCAGATCCTCGCCCGGCTGGCCCCCGGTCTCCTTGAGACGGGTCCCCTTTTCCGTGAGCAGCGGACGCTTGATGATCAGCTCTGGTGAACGCATAGTCCTATGCTCCCTCCGCCGCGGCGGCGACATCCGTGAAGGTCGACTGGACACGAGCCTCGATCTGCCTGACTGCATCAGCCGTGATGACCAACCCCGGGTGGTCAAGAATGTCGTAGACATTTAGACCCTCGGGAGGCAGATACTTCGAATCGGGCAGGTTACGCGCCGACATCGACAACCGAAGATTGGCCTTGCCGTCCACCACCACCGCCGAGGGAACGCCCAGCGCTTTCAATATTCCAGCCAGACGCTTCGTCCTCGGCGCGTCAAAAGCCAACTGGTCAAGAACCACCAACTTCTTCTCTTGCGCACGCAACGACAGAGCACAGGCCAGGGCCGCGCGGCGAACCTTCTTCGGCACCGTATACGAATAGTCACGCGGATGTGGGCCGAAGACCTTGCCGCCGCCGACGTGATTGGGCGCGCGGTTCGAACCCTGACGCGCGTTACCCGTGCCCTTCTGCTTGAAGGGCTTTTTTCCGCCGCCGCGAACGTTCGCGCGAGTTTTCGTGGAATGGGTTCCCGCCCTCCGCGCGGCGCGCTGGGCCTTCACCACCTCCCACAAGAGGTGCTCCTTGACCTCGGCGCCAAAGACGGCGTCGGCGACCTCGAGGCTGCCCACCTTCTGCCCTTCAATATTGACGATGTCGATCTGCATGGTGTTCGTCTCTTGGTTCAGGTCTTAATCTCGACGTCGACACCCGCCGACAAGTCCAACTTCATTAGCGCATCCAGCGTTTGTTGCGTGGGATCGAGGATGTCCAACAACCGTTTGTGCGTGCGGATTTCGAACTGCTCCCGCGACTTCTTGTCGACATGCGGCGACCGAAGCACGGTGAACTTGTTGATCTTGGTTGGTAGCGGAACCGGGCCGGCGATGTTCGCGCCAGTTCGTTTCGCCGTGTCAACGATTTCACCCGCCGATTGGTCGAGCAGGCGGTGATCGTAGGCCTTCAAACGGATGCGGATCTTAGGTGTCATCAACTACTCCAGGATCTTGGTCACGACGCCGGCGCCCACGGTCTTGCCACCTTCACGAATCGCGAAGCGCAGACCTTCCTCGCAAGCGATCGGCGTGATCAGCTCGATTTCCAGATTTACGTTGTCCCCCGGCATCACCATCTCCGCCCCCTCCGGCAACGTCACCAGCCCCGTCACGTCCGTTGTTCGGAAGTAGAACTGCGGCCGGTATCCCTTGAAGAACGGTGTGTGCCGCCCTCCCTCTTCCTTTTTCAAAATGTAGATCTCACCGCGGAACTTCTTGTGCGGTGTGATGCTCCCGGGCTTCGCCAACACCTGTCCGCGTTCGATGTCCTCGCGCTTCGTGCCGCGCAACAGCGCCCCCACGTTGTCTCCCGCCCGACCTTCGTCCAGCAGCTTCCGGAACATTTCGATCCCGGTCACCGTCGTCTTCACCGTGTCCTTGTACCCCACGATCTCCACTTCCTCCCCCACCTTCACGATCCCCCGCTCCACCCGCCCCGTCACCACCGTCCCACTCCCCGAGATCGTGAACACGTCTTCCCCCGGCATCAGGAACGGCTTGTCGACCTCCCGCTTCGGCTCCGGAATGAACGTGTCGCACGCCTCCAGAAGCTTCAACACCGACGGCTCCCCGATTTCAGACGGATCGCCTTCCAGCGCCTTCAACGCGCTCCCCCGAATGATCGGCGTCGTGTCGCCCGGATACTGGTACTTCGACAACAACTCCCGCAGCTCCAGATCCACCAGATCCAGCAACTCCGCGTCTTCCTTCGCGATCATGTCCACCTTGTTCAGGTAGATCACAATCGCCGGCACGCCCACCTGCCGTCCCAGAAGAATGTGCTCCCGCGTCTGCGGCATCGGCCCATCCGGCGCCGAGACCACAAGGATCGCGCCGTCCATCTGCGCCGCTCCCGTGATCATGTTCTTGATGTAGTCCGCGTGCCCGGGGCAGTCCACGTGCGCGTAGTGCCGGTTCACCGTCTCGTACTCCACGTGCGCGATCGCGATCGTGATCCCGCGCTCCCGCTCCTCCGGCGCCTTGTCGATCTGGTC
>JADGRC010000237.1 GCA_017881245.1 Pseudomonadota bacterium | reverse complement strand
GACAATCCATCTCTCCCCCCGATCGCGACTTGTAGTCGCAAGGAACCAGCACGCGCTCGTCCTAAGCCCGCTACTTCCGACCACGTCCGGGGGACACGACCGCTACGGTGGGCATGGGGGCTCCCGACTACGAAAAAGTCCTCGTCGCCACGCAGGCCGGCGGCGAAGCCGTCGAGATACGGCCCAGAGAAATTGACGGAGATCGGGCGAGCCAGTACGCCGATCGCAGACAGCCTACGCGACGCGCGAGGCCCGTCGAAGCGCCCCAGACTTTTCCAGACGCTGATGAATCGCCCGTGGGCTCAGCTCCAACCCATTCGGCCAGCACAGCGCTCCCAGATCGAGAAAACATTTCTTGAAGTAGACGGGATCGAGGAGCGGTCTGGTGAGCTCGGTATCTTTCGCGAGCAGAGGCGCAAGATCGTAGTCACCGACCGAGCCATCCGAGAACTCGATCTCCAGGACGTGGTCATGACGATGGGTTTCGTGAACGATCTTAGTCATTGTCCGCTCCTGGAACACGCTCAAGCAACAGCAGCGCTTGGGCGCGATCCCAATTCTGAATCAGCTCCGTCTGGTGCTCCAGGCATCATTCCCTCACGAGGCGAGCTGCCGTTGTTGGAAGATGTCCCTGAAGAATCGTCCTGGTCGCGATGCTCACGAAAGCCTCATGTCCCTGATACTCGGCGTGGAAGTGAGGCGGAGGATGGTCATCGTGATACCTCCGGATGTAGATGCCGAAAAAGAAGGAAAGAAGGAGATGATCGGCGTGATACGCGCGGGCGCGCGACGAAAGTGTAGTGCCGATCGACCCGCGGAGGCCACTCCGCCCGCATCCAGGGATCCAGGGATCCAGGCCGCATCCAGTCTCCAATCAGGGGGCGGGATCCATGGGCGCGTAGATCGGCTCCCACATCGCCGCGGCGACCGCCTCCGCGACGCGGTTTTCCTCGACCGGTTGGCGGGCAACGCCGGCTCGTCCCGCTTCCCGAACCACGGCGGCGGCGATGTTCGCGGTGATCCGACGAATATCCCGGACGGGCGGGAACACGCTGCCGCCGGCCAAGTCCTGCGCGTCGACCTCGGATGCCAGTTGATCCGCGGCCACGGCGAACATGCTGTCCGTCACCACACGGGCCTCCGAAATGATTGCTCCCAGCCCGACGCCCGGAAAGACCAGGGCGTTGTTGACTTGCCCGACCGTGATCAGGCGTCCGCCGTATTTCACGGGACCAAAGGGACTGCCCGTGGCGACGAGCGCCCGTCCGTCGGTCCAAGCGAGGACATCGGCCGGGAGCGCCTCGCAGCTGCTGGTCGGGTTCGACATGGGCAAGACCAGCGGACGCTCGACGTGTCTGGCCATTTCGCGCAGGACGGGCTCGCGAAAGGTATTGGCTTTCCCGGTCGTGCCGATCAGCACCGTCGGCCTTACGGTCCGCACCACGGACAGGAGATCGCGGGTCTGTCCAACACCCAGGCCGTGGTGCGCGGCCAGGGTCCGCGGCCAGGCAAATTCGCGCTTGTGCTCGTCGGTGATTGTCTCGTCATCCACGATTAGTCCGTTGCTGTCCAGGCTCGCGGTGGCGAACGCCAAGGCATCGCCCGATAGTCCGGCGCGCGACAAGGTGGCGCGGATCAAACGGGCGATCCCGACCCCGGCGGCACCGGCGCCGAGCAGCACCACCCGTTGCGCCACGAGCGGGACGCCCGTCAGGCGCGCGGCGGCGATGATTCCCGCCACCGCTACGGCCGCGGTGCCTTGAATGTCGTCATTGAAGGACGGCAGTACGTTGCGGTATCGATCGAGCAGGCGGAACGCGTTGTTCTTCTTGAAATCCTCCCACTGCAGCAACGCGCGCGGAAACCGCTTCCGCACCGATTGGATGAATTCGTCCACAAGAGAATCATACGCGGGGCCGCGCAAACGCCGTGCGCGGTATCCGAGATAAAGGTCGTCGTCGAGCAAATCGTCATTGTCGGTCCCGACATCCAGGCTGATGGGCAGCGTCTGCCACGGCGGAATGCCGGCGGCGGTCGTATAGATCGCCAGCTTCCCCACCGGGATCCCCATGCCTCCCGCTCCCTGATCGCCGAGGCCCAGGATGCGTTCGTTGTCGGTCACCACGATCAGCCGGACATCGTCGAAAGGCGCGCCACCCAGGACATCGTGGATACGCCCGCGGTGCTCGGGGGTAATCCAGAGCCCCCGGGCACGTCGGAAAATGTGGCTGAACTCCTGACAGGCGCGGCCGACGGTGGGTGTGTAAACGATCGGCAGCAGCTCCTCCACGTGGTCGCAAAGGACGCGATAGAAGAGGTGTTCGTTTCGGTCTTGCAGGGCCGCCAGACCGATGTGCTTTTCGAGGTCGTCGGTCTTGCGTCGAATGCTCTCGTACGCGCGGCGGGCCTGCTGCTCGATGGTGAGGACGTGGGCGGGCAACAGTCCCTCCAACCCGAACGCGACCCGTTCAGCCTGGGGGAAGGCGGAGCCCTTCGAGTACATTCCATGCCGAAGCAAGACCGCGCCACGATAGGGGCATTCCACGCGCACTTTGCCCGAGACCCCTTGCTTCCAGCCAAAATGTTCCATCGCAGGTGAATCCCCCGACTACGCCCCCAACACCACTGCAACCAGGGGCGTCGCGCTTCTCATGGAGAAGCTTTCCGCGTCATACACAGCTGAACGGGAGAACTGGGTCGACCATTGATCTGTGTGACTAGGTCCTCGAAGCCGTCCTTTTGAAAGGTTAACGTGACCGAGGTCCTGCAGGGTTCCGCTGTTGAAACCTTAAACTGACCGGCGTCATTTGTCGCGTACGTTGCAACCCCAAGGACATTGTCGAATCGGACACTTATAACCGCGCCTTGCACGGGGACAGCCGTGCCACACTCCTCAACCTGCCCTCTTACTTCAAAAAAACAATCGCAGGATAGTGTCGCCAAAGCAATGAACGTTGCTCCCAGTCGGAATGTCTGGATTGCGCACTTCATGCTGCTTCGTATGCGAACTCCCATCACTCCTCCGTGAGTCCGAACTGTCGGCGCAGGGTCTCGGCATCCAGGCGGTCCTGCGGCCGAACCGTGTCCTTCTTCATGCGATATAGCATCTGGGGCGTTGCAACCCGGCCGCGGAGCCGGCCGCGTTGACCAAGTAGCGATTGTAGTCTAGCGCACCCCTACCTGTGCATATGCCTGTCTCGGGTGTCGGGGGCGATTGGGGGCGGTGTGCCGGCGAGCGGCTCCGAGAACCCAACGTCAGCGTGACGGATAGTTGTATCCAAACAGCCACCGACTTGTCGCAGGCCAAAACTGTCGCCAGCGGGTTCTTCGTGGTGTTGTAGTCACGTGAGAGGCCGTTGAAGACCGTAAGGGAGAGCGCCCGCGAGGTTCCCGTCGTCGCCGAGGTCGATGTGTTGGTGGTGGGCAGTGGCCCGGGAGGCTTGGCGGCTGTACTCGGCGCGGCCCGCGCCGGCGTGAGCACGATGCTGCTCGAACGCTTCGGCTGCCTCGGAGGCAACATCACGGTCGTGGGCGTGGAGAGCCTCGCGTGGTATCGCCGCGAAGGGACCGTGGACTGCGAGGGGATTGGCATCGAGCTCGAACAGCGGGCGCAGGCCATGGGGGCGACCAGTCCCGAGCCGCAGTCGAAGAGCGAGGCCATCAACGCCGACATGTTCAAGTACGTCGCAGACAAGCTGGTCGAGGAATCGGGTGTCACCCCGCTCCTTCATGCGACGGCCATCGATGCCGTCATGGCGGGCGACGAGATCCAAGGCGTCGTCATCCACAGCAAGTCGGGACGTGGGGCCATCCTGGCCAAGCGAATCGTCGACGCCTCGGGGGACGCCGACGTCGTCCACTATTGCGGTGCGCCGTATCGAAAGACACCCAAGGAAAAGATGCTGCCGGTCACGGTCATGTTCTCGGTCGCGGGCGTCGACCGCACGCGGTTTCTCGACTATGTCGCCGCGAACCCGGTCAAGTACAAGGATTGGGGGCTGAACTGGGATACCGAGAAGGGGGGCAAAGAGGACGAGCTCTTCAGCCCGTACCTCGAACGGCCATTTCAGCAGGCGCGCGCCGCCGGTGTCATTCCGCAAGGGCTCAAGAGCATCGGGGGCACCTGGAGCACGATCAGCGATGCCGGCGAGGCCACGTATCTCAACATGATTCACCTCACCGGATTCGACGGCACGGACGTCTGGGATTTGACCCGCTCCGAGATCGAGGGGCGCTATCAGGCGCTGCAGGCCATCAAGGCGTTGAATCATTTCGCACCCGGCTTCGAAAAAGCGAAGCTGCGCACATACGGCATGACGGTCGGCGTGCGCGACACCCGGAAGATCGAAGGCCGCTACAACTTGACCGCGGACGACGTGCGCAACCAGGCGCGATTCACCGATTCAATCGGGATCTTCCCCGAGTTCATCGACGGCTACGGCGTGTTGGTGCTGCCGACGACCGGCCGGTACTACGAGATCCCCTATGGCGCTCTCGTGCCCCGGAAGGTGGAGAATCTCCTCGTCGCGGGTCGTTGCATCGCGGGCGATGAGATCTCGCATGCGTCCATTCGTAGCATGATGTGTTGCGCGGTGACCGGGCAGGGGGCCGGCGTCGCGGCGGCGCTGTCGATCAAGGACAACGTCAAGGTGCGCGACGTGAACATCGGGCGTCTGCAGGCCGAACTGAAAAAACAGGGTGTGCGCATTCACTGAGCACCTAATCTACACCCTTCGAGAATCGTCCTGCCGCAGGAAGATTCTGCGGCGCACTTGGAAAGGACGAAAAGTGAGGATCCGATGAGCTCCAGTCGAACATTTCCGTCGCAGCGCGTTTTACTCGGTCCCGGTCCGAGCGAAGTTCCGGCGCGCGTCCTTGGGGCGCTGGCCGCGCCGACGTTGGGGCATCTCGATCCCGAGTATCTGCGTATCATGGACGAGACGCGCGGGCTTTTGCAGGCTGTGTTCCAGACCCAGAACCGGCTGACACTGGCCGTGTCGGGCACGGGAAGCGCCGGGATGGAAGCTTGCATCGCCAACCTCATCGAGCCGGGCGACGAGGCGATCATCGCCGTCGCGGGCGCGTTCGGGGCGCGCATGAG
>JADGRC010000236.1 GCA_017881245.1 Pseudomonadota bacterium | reverse complement strand
GTAGGCGTCCTCGGGGTGCCCCATGCTGACCGGGCACGCCGCGCAGCCGTCGGGATCGGCGTCCGTGATGTAAATCGGCGTCTGCTTGAACATCGCGACGCCCGCGACCGCGTTCATGCCGGTGCGGTGCAGGCGCAGCTGATTGCCGAGGTCCATCTCCACGTGCCCGCCCGTGATCGCGGTCCCGCCCTTCGCGTGGAACGAGATGAGGTCGAGACGCGTGCCCGCCTTCCCGGAGACGGCGTTGGTTTCCGTCGCGCAATGTTGCAGAAACTGCGTCAGGAACGTGCTGCCCGCGTTCGCCACCGCGGGCCCACCCACGGGCGCCGTCGGCATCACGCCGTGCACCGCCGCCTCGGTGTAGTCGTACAGCTTGGCGTACTCGGCGAACGTCCCGTGCCAGTAACCGATGTCGGGCTCGTTCCACAGCTCCCACAGCCACGAGGACGCGACGTTCGGGTAGCGCCCGTTCACGTGCGTCGCCCACGCGGTGATCAGGTTGCCCCACTTCGTGTAGTCCTTCGGCGGGTAGAAGCAGCCGCCGTCGAGCGCATACGTGCCCGAGTTCATGTACGGCGTCGGGTGGGTCGACAGGGCCTGCGGCATGAACGCGATCTCCACCAGCGGGAACGCCCCCGCCGCGGTGATCGCGTCGAAGATGCCGTCCATCAGCATCCATGAATAGACGGGATTCCCCGACGCGTCCTCGGTGTACGCGTTCGTCGACCCCCACTTCAAGGACGCCATGCCGTTCCCGGTGTTCAGCAGGAAGTGCGTGCGGACGTGGACCGGCGCCGTGTGCGCCGCGGCCAGCGTCTTCAGAAGCGCGCCGCCCTCGGCGGTCGTCGTGTAGTTGACCTCGTCGTAGCCGTGATACGGCCATACGCGCTCGAGCGGCGTGCCGGCCGCCGTCCCGTCGACGGTGACCGTCACCGTCTGCGCGCGCGCCCAACCCGGCAGGCCGCACGTCGCGGCCATCGCGGCGACGATCGCCGTCCGGGTTCCACCGATGACCAAATGCGCGCGCAAGCTATCAAGGATGGCCCGACTCGCACGAAATGACAAACGTGAGTTGTGGTCGCGACGAGGGCGTTGTTGATGATGACCGGCAGCGTGGACTTCACCCAGATCCAATTTCACCTTCTTGCGACAAAGCGGCTGTCGATGAGGGCCAGGGCCGCAATGGGAAGCACTTGCGCCATGTGATAGAGGAGCCCGACAGCCAGGCCAAGCTCGGCGGCCACGCCAAAGGGCTGGAGCGCGGCGAGAGCACCCAGCTCGAAGGTGCCAAGGTTACCCGGCACTACCGGAACCGCGATGGCCAGGTTCACGGCGAGCAGTACGAGCAGGCCGGAAGCGGCTGGCGCGGAAACCGCGACGGCCCGCATGACCGCGAGGACGCACGCGAAATCGAGCAGCCAGCTGCCGAGCTCCATCAACAGTGCCTTGCCGAAAAGCGAAGGCCGTCGCACGATTTCGAGACCGGCGCTGGAGCATAGGCCGAACAAGCGCCATTTTGCCTTCACCGAATCGCATCCGCAAATGTCCGATAAGACGCATTCCGTCAACTAGACGAAAAGCAGCCCTCTACCCAGAGGAACCTGTACGCCCAACGCGACCTTCACCAACATCAAGTTCCTTCCGTAGCGGGCTCGACCGCGTCGAACACCCTGGCGGCCGTGCACACCGGAAGTCAAGGTGACCCGCTTTTCGCCGACTCGTCAGCAACAGCTCTTCCCCCGCTGCACCCCGCCCGTTCACGACCGCCGAACCCGCCGCTCGACCCTCCTTGGTGCTATGCGCGACGGTTCAAATCGATTACGGACCGGAACCGCCAACCAGGATCGCCAACACGATTGAACCAACCGACCGAACTGGTCGCACCCAATGCAACATATTCATTCCCCTTCCAATGGTCGCTTCTTTCTTCTTGATCTGGAATCGCGGGATCGTCTATTTCGCGAGCTTCAGGATTTGGCCGTGGCCCGCCCAAAGCCAGTAGACATAGGTGTCGTCAGTTACGAGGGCTATGGCATTGGAGGGCCCAGAAAGAATGTAGGCATCAGCACTTGCGAGGCTCGGCGCCGACGCCAGGGTTACCGGAGTCCCGCCAGTCTTGGGAAATCGGACAAGTGAAAATTCCGACATCGCGTAGAAGTCATTGCCGTCCAGGACAAGCTGGACGGCGCCGGTAAAGGTGGGGAAGGTGGCCAATACTGTCGGCGTTCCCCCCGTCTTCGGGAGCGCGTAGACCACGCAGGTGCCCGGTACGCTGGTGCCCCGATCTGACCAATAGATCGTCGACGCGTCGTGGATGAGATGGGAATCGCCAGTGCCCATATTGTCCGTCTTCGCGAGAAAGGTCGCCGCTCCTCCACCGACTGGGACTTGGTCGAGGTCTATTTCGTTAGACTGGCCCGCGAAGGGAGCGATGTCTACGAAGAAGAAAACCGACGTTCCATCGCTGTCGAGGCCCAAGAGGGTGGTTCCTGTCCCTGTGTAGATGGCCTGGCCGGCACCACCGGCGGCGCCCGGCAACGGAAAGGCCGATATGCTTCCGTAGTCGGCCGTGAGCGTGTAGAGCACGGAATTGGCGATGGGAATTCTACTGTAGGTGATAGCGCACTTCACCGCGCCGCCCGTAACATCGACGACTGCGCCCCCCGCCGTCGGGACAGCGAATGTGGTATAACAGTTTGGAAAAACGGCTTCCGTGCCGGCCCAGTACACGAAGCCGCCCGCAACAGCGATGGTTACCGGGTTGTCCAAGCCGGACGCCAGGGTCGTGATGCCGCCCCCCGCGGCCTCAGTAGCCCCAACGGCAGTCTTCGCAACAGTTTGCACTTTGCCGTCGACGCCTGATTGGGAGCCGACCGTGACGTACAGATTGGCCCCGTCGAGGGCTAGCGATAGGGGAACGTAGTCAAGTGTAGCGACGACAGTGGGCGCCACGCCGGCTCCCCCGGCGCCAGCCGAGCCATTCAGGCCGCCGGTACCGGCGCCGACGCCACCCCGCCCCCCGGATCCACCGTCGGCGCCCCCACCACCGAAACCGCCGTCCGGATTGGCCGGCATATCGACTGCAACATCAAGTTGTGGCGCCGCTACATCACGAGCGGCATCGAGAGCCCCTCCGCTTCCACCTCCTCCACCCGAGCCCACGCCAACCTCACCAGCGCTAGTCCCATCAGCGCTAATCCCGCCCGCGCCAGCGCCCACGCCGCCCGTGCTCACGACTCCGGCGTCCTTCGATCCGCCGCTCCCACTCGCTCCGCCGCTACCGGGACCGCCGCCTGTGCCTCCCGACGAGCTGCTACCGCACCCGGGCGTCGCCAACAAAACCAGGGCAACGAAACTCGATGCAACCCTACACGCTGAAGTCATCAGTTTTTCCTTTTGGAAGAGATCCAAAATTCCGAGAGCTATTCAGATGCCATTCCGGCCCCGAAGATTCAGAAGAGCTGTGTGCCGTCTCCTCAACGCCACCGACGACCTCGACGGCGCCAATTTGAGCCCAATCGTTCACGTGTGACGGTGGATAGTCGGAACAAGCGCCATTTTGCCTTGGCCGAAATGAATACGCACCAGATGTCCGATAAGACGCATTCCGGCAACTAGACGAAAAGCAGCCCTCTACCCAAGCAGGTCAGGTCCTCGCGGCCGTCGCCAGTCGGACACTTGTGTTTGTCCACGAGATCACGCTTGAGGACAAGACGGTGTTGGCCGTGGTGACCGATCGAGCGAACAACCTGATCGAGGTTGTCGAGCAATCGAAGCTGGTGCGATACCTGCGGATCGATGAGCATACGGTCCAGATAACAGACGCTCTCTATGCAGACTTTGTTCTTGGCAGGCGCTCACGCCCAGAGGTGTCACTGGTCGGAGAATTCGCTTCCGCTCACAACCGGGGCGATCGAACTGAGGTGGTAAGAAAAGCTGAGATACACAACGATGGTTTGGTTTGGATCCCAGCGTGCCAGCTCGGGCTGGTAGGATATACGAACGGCGATGGCCAACACCTCACTGAATCTCTTCGTCGACATACCGATGTCCGCGATCTGAGGGACCATCAGAGCGGGCTGGTTGCCCGATTACAAGTCGAGACGATCGACAGGGTTATCCGCCCATTCGAAATAGTCCCAGCGTCGTTCAGCCTTCACCTCCCGCCGCTGCAGGGCCCGTGGCGCTGGCACGCTGCCCTCTTTGCCAATCCGTCGAATGGCTATCCGGTCTGGGCCCAGATCAACGTCTTCAGTCACGGCACAAGCACCAGCGGCACCGTTGAGGTCATCCGCGAGAACGTTCGTCCCAGAGTTGATTGGTCAATAGGGTCGGAAGCATGGTCTTAATCCCGATCCGAGGGTACTTTGCGAGGACTGACCCTGGACTATCCTCGGTTTGGGATCACGTGCATCAAGGAATTGGCGAGAAGAGATTCTCAATTGCTTTTAGTTCAGCGACGAACTGTTCGCACACCGATTTGAAATGGCCCCTCCGTGGCGTTGGCGAGGGAGAAGAGACCACAGGTGCCATCACCATCTCAATTGACCGTAGTCCCACAACACTTCTTATACTTCTTCCCCGATCCGCATGGGCACGGCCCATTCCTGCCAATCTTGGGAGCGCTACGCCTCGGCTCGACGGTCAAGTTGTCCTGCGCATGGGCTTCTCGGTGCGCACGGAAATACCGATAGATGTCCAAGAGCCCGGCTGCCATCATCACAAGTATCTTCTCTCTCTTCTCTACGCGCCCAGCTTCGCCCTCGACATCATGGATCCGCAGTACCTCGAAGTCTCGATCACCGCGAAGATTTTCCTTCATGGGTCCGCGAAGGCGTCCGCGGTCAAGGCGGCCAGGCAGAAGGCCGATCGAAATGC
>JADGRC010000025.1 GCA_017881245.1 Pseudomonadota bacterium | reverse complement strand
GGCGCCGGGGGGATCTTCGGCGGCTCGGGTTCGCCGACGTTTACTGCGCCGCGCGCACTGCCGGTCTTCAACGCGCCGCCGCCGGACTTGAAGCCCACGTTCGCCGGACCGGAGCCGAAGCTCACGGAGATCGCGACGATTCCGGGGGTCGCTGCCACCGAGATGGTTCGGACGCCCAACGGTCGCTTTGTCATCTATACCGGCGATCTCCCGGGCGTGTTCAGGTACAACCTGGCGACGAAGCAGAGCACGCCCATCGTCCCCGGGGGGTTCAACGTCGAGATCACCGTTTCTCCACGTGGTGATCGGGTTGTCTTCATGCGCATCGAAGACATCACGAAAACGGAGTTTGGTCCCCTCTGGGCGGTTGCCATCAACCCCGCCACCGGGCTGCCGACCGCGCCCATCCAACGAGTGACCCTGAGCTATGGGATTTCACCGGTGTTCTCACCGGATAGCAAGTCGATTGCATTTTTTCAGATCCCGAAGGATCTCATGGCGGTCCAGACGGGCAAGGACAGCGCGGCCATCGCCGTTGTCCCTGTAACGGGTGGGGCGGAACGCATCGTCACCAAGTTCGGTCAGGGTGGTCAGGGAATTGAGCGCCTGTCCTGGAGTGGGGACGGAAAATGGATCTACTTCAAGGAAGGAACCGATAAGGGTCCGGGAGGATTGTTGTCGCGGGTCCCTGCGACAGGCGGACAGCCCGAACAGGTGCTCCTCTATGGTCACCCGGAGAGCGCCAAGTCTACGATTGATGCGCAAATCGCATTCTTTGATGTTGCGCCGCGCGGGTCGGGTCGAATCGGGTACCTGAGCGCGAACGGCGGTCGCGGGGAGTTCAAGATTCCCGCAACCGCGGGCACGAGCGTTGGAGCGTTTGGGCCGCCCAAGACTGCGTTCAACACCACCGTGACGAATGCGCTCCACATTCTGGACCTCGGCACCGGCAAGGTGCGCGATCTCCCGGCTGGAGGCGTCAATGCCCGAAGTGTCTCCTGGTCGCCCGACCAGAAACGATTGGCGTTCGCGACCGGGGGCGTGGGTGAGCCCCAGGAAGTCGTCGTCATGAACGCCGACGGCACCGCCCAGCGCCACGTACCAACCACCGGCGGGTCCCCTAGCTGGAACCATGATGGCAGCGCGCTCGTATACTCCGTAGACAACTTCCGAGAAATCCGCGAGCTGAATGTGGCCACCGGTGTCTCGCGTGTCGTCACGTCCGTCGCGGCGCCGAATGCACTTCAGGCAACCAACGTCTGGCAATCGGACGGCAAGTCGTTCGTGGCGTCGACCTGGGAGTATTCGGACAACAAGGTGGCCTCGAAGCTCGGTGCGTCCGAGGTCCGGCTCGACGGGACCCGGCGCGAGTTGCGGAATGTCTCGGCTGATGTTCCGTCGACCCTGCAATCGGTGCTCATTACACCACGGCTCGCGGCCGTCGCGACTGGGAAGCCGCCGCAGTTTGCTTCCGGCTTTGTGCTGGTGCCGCTCGATGGTGGCACCCCGCGGCCGGTACCAATGCCGGCGCTCGAACCGGGCGAACGGCTCAGTATTGTGTGGGGAAAATCGGAGCATTGGTTCGCGGCGACCCGCCAGAAGAACGGCCAACAGTCGATCCAGTTGATGTCGACGGGTACGGATTCGACTCGGCTCCTTCGCTTGCCCGCAGGCGTCTACCCACAGTTTCCCATGATCTTCCTCCCGGATGGCAGGAGCCTGTTGATCTATAATCAAGCCATGGGCGCCAAGGACGTCACCGTTTACCTCGTGCCACTCGACGGCACGGAGCCGCGCCTGATTGCGCATCTGCCGCCCGGGACGGGCGGAATGGCATGGTACGGCTCCAGTTTGTCTGCCGACGGCAAGTCCCTCGCGTTTTTCGCTGGAACACCGACGACACATATCTACGACGTCGATCTGACGGCAATCCTGCAACTCATCAACAAGAAGCCTTGAGAATTCCCTCATGCCACGCCACCTCCTGATCGTCGACGACGACCCGACCATCCGCATCTCGCTCGCCGAGGCGCTGATGGACAACGGGACGACGAAGGTGGCGGTGGCAGAGGGACCCTATCGGGCGCTCGCCATGCTGGAGACGGCGACGCCCGATGTAATCCTGTCGGACATCCGAATGCCCGAGATGGACGGCATTGCCTTCCTGAAACTGCTGCGCGAGCGCGCGCCATCGATCGACGTGATCCTGATGACCGCCTACGACGACATGCCCACCGTGGTCTCTGCCATGCGCGAGGGGGCGGTCGAGTTTCTCGTCAAGCCGCTCGACCTGCACCAGGTGCGCCGGGTGCTCGACGGCGTGTTCGAGGATCGCCGCTCGCGCGCCAACGCCCCGCGTGCCGTGACCGGTGATCTCACGCTCGGTGATCTCGCCGGCCACGATGCCCGGATGATCGCCGTCTTCAAGCTGATCGGCCAGGCGGCGATGACCCGCGCCACTGTGCTGATCCGGGGCGAAAGCGGCACCGGCAAGGAGCTGGTGGCACGCGCGATTCACACCAATTCACTGGCGACGGCCGAGCCGTTCGTGCCGGTCAACTGTGCCGCACTCCCCACCACACTGCTCGAGTC
>JADGRC010000235.1 GCA_017881245.1 Pseudomonadota bacterium | reverse complement strand
CCGTCGTGGACAGGAAGGCACCGATGGCCGAAGAGGTGTGGTCGGCGTCGCCGACCGGCGCCGGCGAGCCGCCAGGAGCACCTTCGAAGAAGTACGCCACCGGGACGCCCAGAAGGCGCGCCGCTTCCTGCAATCGGCTAGCGCTGATGCGGTTCTTGCCGCTTTCGTATTTCTGGATCTGCTGGAAGGTGATGCCGAGGTGCCCACCAAGCTTCTCCTGGCTGACGTCCATCATTGTGCGGAGCGCGCGCACGCGGCTGCCGACATAGATGTCGATCGGATTGGGAGAACCGTGTCTCATTCCAGCTCTCCGCGTGCTTCAAAAAACGCCCATCGGCCCTTTGCTCCCGTCATGGATGCGACACCCCGACCCAAACAAGCGCGTTGGCAACCAAGTGCACCAGCAAGAGCGGCACGAACACGCTAGCGATAAACAAGATCGCCGCAAAGCGATCGCGCCGGTCCGTGGGTTGGCTCGTTCTGCGGTCCAGATGGCTTTCCACCCGGCGATCCTGATCGTTGCTCACAGGCGTGCCTCGGACGTCGTTGCCCGCCGAGACCACCACCGCCGTGTAACCGGTGTATTGCAGGGGATAGATGAGGCCGGGGCTCTTCTGTGCTCACCACACAGAAGGGGCTCGCGCCCACGCCCAAGCACGTCAGGTTTGGGCCGCCCTCTCTATTTCGACCGTGCTCGCGCCGGGCCGATTTGATCTGCCGCGGATGCCGGTGTCCGGCTTTGCCACGCCTTCCCGAACGTATCCCCGAACCCCTCCAGCGCGCTGTGCACGGTGCCCGAGGTGACGTATCGTACCGCCCAATGCCCGTCGTGGCATTCAATGGAGAGAGCGAACTCTGGCGCGTCCTTGCCGCGCACTGTCTCCAAGAGTTCGGCTTCGGCCAAGTGTAGCTTCGTGCTGAGGGTCTTCAGAATGGCGTTGGCCGACTTGTGAGCAACGAGCCGGTTAGCGGCGCGGTCCACGTCGCTGGGTATCTTGGTCACCGATTCCTCCCCGTGGTGAACCTGCCCTTTGGCGACGCTCTATTCGCCGAGCTGGAAGCATTGATCCAGCCGGTCAGCTTGATCTCGCCGCGGTGTACGTCCGTAACGACAAACCCAAACCAACCCAGCACGCTGCCGAGTTCAATCGCACATTCGCCTACGTCGTGGAGCGCCGAGATGACTTTTGGGGCGGCCTCGATCGTGCCGCCGACCAGACCTCGTTTTCGGTTAGTTTCGACTACGCCGATCCGGTAGCGAACGCCACCGAAGGTGTTGTGCCCGGCAACCACGCGGGCGACGCCGGTGATCTCGGCGGTGCTCATTGCTTCGTCCCCCTCGGCCTCACGCTTGGCCGGTCCTCGCCGCTTTCTCCATGGCTATAGGGGCCTCCGCGCCTTTGAGCTTCGCGCGGTTGGATCGGGAAGTCGAATCCGAACATGTCCACGACGCCCCCACCGCCACCGGATGTCGAGGGCGTAGGGGTAGGCCGTGTGCTATCTGTCGTTCGCGAGCCTCCTCTTCTCTACCGGCCGAGGAACTCTTTTGCGTTACGTCCTGGCCCGGAATCCACGGTCGCCGGGCCTTTATTTCTCGACGGAAACGTTCTGCGCCGCGAGCGCGGGGACTCAGTAAGGAACCAAGCCGGTCTCCAATCGTTTCATTCACGGGGCGCCGAACGCTGGACCAACCAGATGATCGCCCGTATCGCTGCAATCCTCGTGGCAGCACTCTTCGTGCTCCCGGCGGCCGCCAAAACGACCCTCGTCATCAAAGCTGAGAATGCTACGCTGGGCCGGCACCTGACCGACGGAAGGGGCGTCTCTCTTTACCTCTTCGAGGAAGATCGCCAACAAGGCGATCAACATGGCTCGAACAAGAGCGACTGCGTTGGGGACTGTTTGGTGCTTTTTTCCCCGGTGGCCGGCGATCCGGCTCCGATCGCGGGCACTGGAGTAGATGCTCGGTTGATCGGCTCGCTCCGCCGACCGGACGGCAAGGTCCAGGCCACATACAATGGCTGGCCGCTTTACTACTTCGGCGAGGACTTGGTCGCCGGCGACATCCATGGACATCAATTCAACGAGTTCGGTGGCGATTGGTATTTGGTGGCGCCGACAGGCCGCGAATTTGGCGGAAGGCTCGCCTTCGGAGTCGACTATCAGAAATCTGAGGAGTGCGGGTGCCAGGAAACTGTCGCTCGGAATGTGGGCGGGGCGTTTCGCGAAACTCCCGCGCCAACCACTACAAGCGGAGGCATAGTTGGAGCCATGCGTGCGACGACATTCTTGGCGGTCCGATTCGTTGATGATTTCCCGCCTGCCGATAAGACTGCCGGAGCCACAATTGTTGCTCGTCGCCTCGCGGCTCGCGCTTTGCCCGGTCTGGCAACTCTGGCTTCAGCACAATGAGCGTGTCCGCTTTGGGGTTCGGGGCATCCGTCTCGAGCCCCATCGCCTCGAAGGCAATGAAACAGACGGGACGTTCACGACTGCCTTTCAATAGCCGGAAATAAGACCGGTTGTCGCCGGCTCGCTGAACTGCGGATGAATGGCGCGCGCCGGAACTATTCAGCCAAGCTCGCGTTAAATACGCAGTGAATTCGAAGACTGGAGAGAGAGGTCACAAGATGCCCTGGTTCCACGCCACCGTCGTTGCGACGGTCCTTGCCGCGACCGTCGCGGTGGGCATTGCCAGCGCACCCCTTCTAGTGGGTGTGACTGCCGCCGCGCCGAAGGCGGACCGCCTTCCCGTTATGACCAGCGCTAGCGGCTACGTCACCATTGAGGCGCGTCATGACGGCGTCTCCATCCTGAAACGTGTGCAGGTTATGGACTCCGCCAGCACGTCCGCGAGCTAGGTTGGCAGTAGAGGTTGGTTCGAACGGAGGAAAGTGACGACCATGCGTACAGCAAAACTTCTGAGCGCGGTCGCTGCGCTGGCCATCGCGGGCACCGCCGCCGTTTCAACATCCGCCAAGGCTGACTCCGGGTTCGGCTCCT
>JADGRC010000234.1 GCA_017881245.1 Pseudomonadota bacterium | reverse complement strand
TCGGAAAATTCCGAACCACCGACCGCAACAAGCCCATCAATTCGGCGGACACGTATCCATTCACCGACGGCTCCAAGTCGTACAACAACGCCGTCGACTTCTCGAAGGCCATTTCCGACAGCTCGCAAGCGCACGGTTGCTACACGAGGAACTGGTTGAGCTATCTCAATGGTCGCGCGGTGGCGCCCGCCGAGATGCCGCTCGCCGACTATTGGGCGCTGATGTCACGCGCGGGGAAAATGTCTATCAAGGACATGATTCTGGCGATGGTCACCAACGATGCTTTCGTCAACCGCCTGCCCTGACGGCGAAGCTTGGAGTCATCACCGATGATCAAATCGACAAACAGAATACCGCGACGGCAGTTTCTGCGCGGGTTTGGTGGCGTGACGCTGGGGCTGCCGTTGCTCGAATCCCTCCTGCCCAAGGCCGCCCGGGCCCAGGCCGCCGTGCGCTCGCCGTTCCTACTGCTGGTCGTGAACGGCAACGGAGTCGTTCAGCAGGGGTCGGATTTGACGGGCGGCGCCGATCCCGAGAAATTTTGGCCGACGAAGACCGGCGTCCTGACCAAGGCCTCGATGGACGCCGAGGCGACCACGCAGACCACGAGCTTGCTGTCCGACTACGCGGCCAAGCTGTTGATGGTCCGGGGCATCAACCATCCCTTCGTCGGGGCGGGGTGCGATCATGCCGCCGGGGACGCGCAGCTTCTGACGGCGTCGAAGCTGTCCGGGGCCGGCAACAAGACGCTCGCGAGCGGCGAGTCCATCGACAGCCGCATCGCGCGCGAGAAGAATCCGGCCGGTCGTGAGCCGCTCGCGCTGCACGCGGGAAAGTACTCACCCGGGGGAACCGGCTACGACATTCCGGGGTACGTTTCGTACATCGGCTCCGCGCAGCCACGCACGTATATCGACGGTCCGTACAAGGCGTATCAGAAGATCATCGGCGTGGTGGGGGGAACCAGCACCGATCCCGCCGCCATGCAGGCCCAACAGCTGCTGGCGAATCGATCCAAGAGCGTGAACGATCTGCTGAGAAGCCAGATTACGGCGCTTCTCGCCCGCAAGGATTTGAGCGCCGGTGACGTCAATCGCCTGAACCAGCACTTCGCGGCCATCCGCGACATCGAGGTGACGATGGCGGCTTCTTCGGTGGCCTCATTGCCGGCAGCGACCGTGAGCTCGCTTCAGACCGTCGACCCGCAGCCCTACGACCTCACGAACCACGAAACGCTGATCAAGCTGCACATGCAGCTGATGGCTTTCGCGATGGCATCCGACTACACCCGCGTCGCGGTGCTGAAGATCGGTGATCGCGAGGACGATCACCAGTTGACACTGAACGGGACGACGTTCGTTTACCACACGGCATCGCACCGCTCGATCGCGAACGGGGCGGAGCTTTGCCGCCTGGTGGACAGGATGCACGCCGGCTATTTCAAGTTCCTGCTGGATACTTTGGCGAACTACACCACGCCGACGGGGACGATGTTGGATCAGGGCGTCACGGTGTTGACCAATCAGGTCGCCAACGGCGCCCACTCGTTCACGCGCGTTCCGTGGATTCTGTGCGGAACCGGGAACGGTTACTTGAAGACGGGCCAGTTCCTTGATGTTGGCAAGGTGGTCAGCAACCAGATGCTCAACACGCTCTTAAACGCCGCGGGAGTTCGAAAGGCGGACGGAAGTCCCGTGGACGATTTCGGCGACGCGTCGCTGGCCAAGGGCGTCGTGTCCGCCATCATCGCCTAGCGCGCCCGAGGTAACCATGCTCGACGGGAACGCGCGTACCTGTGCGGGGACGGTGGCTTCGCTCGATGGGCGGGGCGCCGTGGTCGTCGCGTTCATCGGCGCGCTTGTGGTCGGGACGGGGGCTGCGATGTCTCTCGGATGCTCAACCCCCCGGGGTGGATCCGGTTCGGGGGGGGCGGTCGGCACCGACGGTGCGGCCGGCAGTGGTGGCAGGACATCGGCGCCCGGGGGAACGACGTCGTCTGGAACTGGTGGCACCACCTTCAACACCGGCGGCGTCGTGGGCAGGGGTGGCATGGGTGGCGGATTGTCAGCCATGGGAGGCATGTTTGGCGCGGGAGGCACGTCGCATGGGGGTGGCATGGGCGTGCTCGGTGGGGCCTCGGGTGATCACGGGATCTCGGGCTCGGGGGGATACACGAACGGCGGTGCGAACGGCGGCGGCGCGGGCGGTACCGCGGGCGCGTCGTCGTTCCCAGTGGATGCTTCAGCCGACGCGACGACCACCGACGCCCCGGCGCTTGACGACGGTGGCCGACCGGTTGGGTGCCCGGGGATGTTCTGTGAGGATTTCGAAAGCGGTTCGATCGATCCCGGCGTGTGGAACGTGAAAACTTCGGGTGGGCAGACCGTCGTCGTTCAAAAGACGACCGTCGCTCACGGCCAGTACGCGGCTCAGTTTCACGCGGCGCCCAGTGTCGTGAGCTACGACCTGATCATCACCAAGAACGCGCCCGCCGGCTTGCGTGGACATCATTTTGGTCGCGCGTATTTCAACGTGACACCCAAACCACCGGCCGCGCACACCGTCTTCTTGTTCGCCGGGTCCGCCGGATTTCCAAAGTTCAAGTACCTGGAAGTGGCCGGCGCGGGAACGACCTGGCAACTCACGTCGGTGAACCTCAACGGCGTTGACGCCAATTCCGCCTCGCTGCCCGGGACGACAGAAGCCTATTCGGGCGGAGGTTCGCTGCCGCTTGCGAAATGGGTTTGCCTGGAATGGGAGTTCAACGACGCTCCTGACCAAATTCGCGTGTTCGTCAACGGCACCGAGGACGTGGCGTTCACCAACATCATGTTGGGGGGATTGACCACCGGACAGGTCGGCGGTTTCTCCGACTTCGGGTTCGGCTACTACGCCTGGCACCCCGCCTCGTATCCCTTCGACATCTACTACGACGACATCGTGCTCGACACCAAGCGCATCGGTTGCCTGCCCTGACGGCGCCCTGTCCGTCACCGCGTGCGCCTGCAACTCGGTGATCGCCGCAAGTACGCAATAGTTGCGCCTCAAAGCCCGTTGTTCGCAGTCTTTTCCGAGCGTCTTTGGCAAGCGCTCGCATGAGATTGCGGCGAACCCCGAACGGAAGCGTTACCTCGACCATGGCTCGACAAATGCTTTAGTCGCGCGACGAGGCACGGATGCGCAAGCATCCTAGAACGAAATTGGCGCTCACCGAGAGGATTGTCATGAAAGCACTTGTTTATCACGGCCCGGGCAAGCGAGCCTGGGAGGACAAAACGAAACCCACGATCAAGGAGGCCTCCGACGCGGTCGTGAAGATCGCGCGGACGACTATCTGCGGAACCGATCTGCACATCATGAAGGGCGACGTCCCCACCGTCACCGATGGTCGGATTCTTGGCCACGAGGGGGTCGGCATCGTGGATGAGGTCGGTGCCGCCGTGTCGACATTCAAGAAGGGCGACCGCGTCCTCATCTCCTGCATCACGTCCTGTGCAAAGTGTGATGCGTGCAAGAAAGGCATGTACTCGCACTGCGCGACAGGTGGTTGGATCCTGGGCAACACCATCGACGGCACGCAGGCCGAGTACGTGCGAATTCCGTTCGCGGACACCAGCCTGTACCACGTTCCGAAGGGTGCGGACGAAGACGCGCTTGCGATGCTGAGCGATATCCTGCCCACCGGCTTCGAGTGCGGTGTCCTGTCCGGAGCGGTCAAGCCCGGTGATATCGTCGCGATTGTCGGCGCCGGCCCCGTGGGGCTCGCGGCCCTGCTCACGGCGCAGCTTTACTCGCCCGCCCAGGTCATCATGATCGATCTTGACGACAATCGTCTTGAGGTGGCCAAGACGTTGGGTGCCACTCAGTGCATCAACAGCACGGACGGCAAAAGCGCCGACCGCGTGCTTGCTCTGACGGACAAGAAAGGCGTCGACGTGGCCATCGAGGCGGTGGGTATCCCGGCGACGTTCGGGGTGTGCCAGGACATCGTGGCGGCGGGCGGCCACATCGCCAACATCGGGGTTCACGGCAAGAGCGTCGAGCTCAAACTCGAGAAGCTGTGGGACCGCAACATCACGATCACCACGCGGCTCGTCGACACGGTGACCACCCCCATGCTTCTCAAGAGCGTCATCGCTCGTCGGCTTGAGCCGCGGAAGCTCATCACGCACGAGTTCGTATTGGATGACCTGATGAAGGCCTATGACACCTTTGGCGATGCCGCCAAGACCAAGGCCCTCAAGGTGATCATTCGGTCCGCGTAAGCAGGGCCGAAGCAAGGTCCGTGATCATCGAGATCGAACGGCTTTAGGCAAGGTGTCGAGGTTATGAAGGGTCTCGCATTGTCTGTACTCATGTCGGCGCTCAGTGGGTGCGCTGCTACTCTGCCTGCCGTCCCGGCAGAGCCGACCGATACCTTTTTCAGCGACGCCAGCGCCGATCCGAGAACGGGGCGGTCGATGCGCGATTCCGCGCAACGTTGCCGCGAGCGGCTTACGGATCTGCGGAGCAGCGCCTCCGGGTACCGACTTACGGCGACGGTCTTGTCGCTCCTATCGGGGTCGATCGGAGTCGTGGCCGGTACGGCCAGCGCTACCGCGTCGGGGAGCAGCACGGCAAACGCCAAGGCGCTGGGCGTCACGGCAGCCATCGCCGCCGGTTTGACTGCTGTCATTACCCCCGTGTTGCGTCCTGACGCACGCGAGCAGGCTTATCTTGGCGCGTATTTCCGCTGGCAGACCGCGAACGTACGCCTGCGATCGTTGTACACGTCCGAGCCGCTGACAGCAACCACCGACACGGCCGCAAGGACTCCCTCCGCCGAACGATTTCAGCAGGCGTGGAGTGCCATGGCCGCTGATCTTGACGTTTGCGCCGGCACGTCATTCCGATAGCCGACGATGTGGAAGGGGGTCAGTCATCGCCGCGCCTTCTGGGTGCGCTCACACAAGTCGTTCGGGTACGGGTTCCTCAAGCGCCTGTACAACCAATATGACGATCACAACGTCGCGGGAAGCGCAGCCGGCCTCAGTTATTACTTTGCCTTCTCATTGTTCCCCTTCCTTTTCTTCCTCGCGACTCTGACGGCCTACATCCCCTACGTTCGCGCGTCGGTGGACACGTTGCTCGACCGTGCCCATGCCTTCTTGCCACCGGAAGCGATGGGGATTGTCGAAACACATCTGCGTGGCCTAGTGGACAGGCCCAGGCCCCGCCTCCTAACGCTGGGCCTCATCGGTGCCCTTTACTCCGCGTCGCGCGGGGTGGACGGCTTGCGCAAAGCGATGAACCTCGCCTACGGTGTCAAGGAATCTCGCCCGCTGTGGAAGACCGAGGCGCTTGCGTTCGGCTTCACCGTGGGAGGTGCCTTGTTGGTCCTGTTGGGCATCGCCGTGCTGGTCGCGGGTGGCAGCGCGGGCCTGTGGGTTGCGCGGTACCTTCACCTGGCCGGTGGCTACGTGATTGTCCTGCGGTGGATCCGCTGGCCGGTCACCGCTGGTGCGATCATGCTCTTTGCGGCACTGTGCTACCAGCTGCTTCCGAACGCCAGGCGTCGGTTCAGGTTGATCACACCCGGCTCCGTGATGGGAACCCTTGCGTGGTTCCTGGCCAGTTGGGGCTTCGGGTCTTACGTGGCTCATTTCGGCAGCTACAACATCACCTACGGATCGATAGGCGGTGTCATCGTGCTCATGACGTGGCTTTACATCACCGGATTCATCTTGCTCATGGGCGGGGAGATAAACGCAATCATCGAGAGCGGCCGGTCGTCCGAGAATTAGGGGTGCGTGAGGGTGCCTCCGTCGACGCTGGCGCGGCCCGCGGTGTCGCCGCTTCGGGACAAAGAATCAAGGCACCTCCGCTGGATCGAGAAGCTTCACCGGCTGGTCGGCGCCAGGTCAGTGTCGCCGTTTCGGGGGCGGTGGGCGCGACGGTCGCGACCAAACTAATGGGGCAACGTGCGGCGCTCACGTGCAGGCTGGCTTTACCCCGCACGTCTCGGGACGCAAGCGCGGAGCCGCCTGTCGGGTTGCGCCCGCCAAGGAACGCCTTGGCGATTACCTGCGCCTGATCGCTGCACATCAACGACAAGCGAGTCGCCCCCTTGGTTACGTTCACGTCGACGGTCAATCCTTTGCTCGCAGCCTGCGGCCCGAAAATCATGACACCACCTGGCTGGATCTCGACCTCGATCTGTTTGGTTTCGCCCACGCCGGGCGGTCCCATCTTGCCGCGCGGAAGGTGACCGATTCCCGAACGTGTCAGTCCCGTGCAAAGGTCGATCGCGACCGAAATCCCTTCGGCGAATTGCTTCTTGAACGCGGCCGCGCCCTGTTCCTTGACACTTGTCCTTGCGGACGATTCAGGCGAATTCGCCAGCAGGGACGCCCCGGCGCTGAGCAACGATGACCACGCTCCCTCGGCATCAACGTCCAGCTTGCCGATGGGCGTGAATCGCACGTCCGGATCTCCCTTCAGAGACAACCAGATCGTCGCCACGTGGGACGCGGGATCGTATCCGACGTCCAACGTCCCTGCGAAAGTCGCCACAAAACCGAAGCGAACGTACTGACGAACGGTGAACGTCGCGCCCGCCTTCTCCTTTTTCTCATCGATCCACTGCCAACCGTTGCCTTCGATCCGAAACGTCACGCGGGTGCCCGTATTCGTGATGTGACACCCATTGATCCAGAGAGTTCCGTTCATGGTGTTGGGCCGTCCAGTCGTCGGAAGCGCCTGAAACGTTCCACGAATCCGATCGCAGGCCTGCGCGGAAGCCAGCTCCGCCAACATGACGCGCAAATCTTCATCACCCGCCGCGCCCCGTACTGGCGGCGGGGTGGGCGGCGTGGGCGATGCGGGCGATGTGGGCGCGACCGGTGATTCCGGCGCAGCTGCAGCGGGCCGCTCTGGGGTAGGGGCAACCGGTCGTGCAGACGTTGGCTTCGCCAACTTCGAGGCTGACGTGGCCTTCGGCGAGCGCGAGGTGGCGGGCCCCTCGGAGCGGCACCCGGCCGAAACACCCAGTTGCACAAACAGGCACGCGCGAGCAAATCCGGACATCCAGCCATTCCATCCGGAGCGCTTCCAATGCGTGAACATGAGCTTCTTTCCTTCTGCCGCGCTCGATTGCAATCGATGCGCCAGTCGTTTCAGGTCGGCCGATCCGTACGCCGCGTCCTCCGCAGAAGTTGATCCGGTGGCCTACGAACCGTCGTATTGTGCGGCCGAGACGTATTCTCCGCTACAACACAAGGACGAGAGTCAACGGTGCCCCTGTGCCCAGGATGAACAAGCTTACGGCTAGCACACCGGCACCGTCCTTCGCCGCCACTACGGGATGTCACTAGACGCGGCCGCGAAGCGCCGACCGACCAAGCCTCGGAACCGGCCCTCTGTCTTGCGATCTGGAGTCGGGGCCGTCACCGCTGCCGGTCGATGTCCCGCAGTTCAATCTCGAAGACCAGGACGCTGTTCGGGGGAATCGCTCCCCCGAGGCTACCTTTGGCTCCGTAGCCCAGTTCGGGCGGAATCGTCAGTCTTCGCTTACCGCCGACCCTCATGCCAGGAATGCCGACTTCCCAGCCGCGCAGGACCTCGCCTTTCCCCAGGCGAAACTCCAGCGGTCGCCTATTGAGGGTCGTATCGAACCTCGCTTCGTTCACCCACCCCGTGTAGTCGATCGACACCATGCTCCCGGACGCCGCTGTCTTTCCAGCACCGATCCGGAGATCGTCGATTTTCAACTGCTGAGCAGGCGCGATCTCCGCGTCCGATTGTAGATCGGAAGGCGGGTGAGTCTTGTGGGGATGGCGGCGACACCCGAAGGATGTTGAAAACAGCAGGCCGTAGGAGAGCGCGGCAAGGAAGAATGCGCGGCCAGATCGAGGCATCACGTTGGCTCTTTGTCGAAGGAGGGTTGGACTGCCTCCGTCAGGCGGGGCACCGACTGTGAAGGCCGAAGAGGGAGGAACGTCTCGCAGCTGATGAGGAGATGGTACAGCGCGCACCGGAAAGTGACTACGGTGCAAAACGACGGTTCCTAAATGTCACCAGAGAGATACCGGAAAGCTGTTTGAGGATTTCGGCACTGGGGTTCGCGACTTCGCATTGAAGGTCACGTTACACATGCGAGGCACGACGGCAGTGGCCACGGGCGGACAACGCGGTTTGCAAATGTCACCGGAACGTTGGTTGAGGTGTGCCGCGGGAGGCAGCAACAATCCGCCCCATCCCAAAACGCCGGAGGCCATTCCATGATCGCGCGGACCCGCATGCATCTCATCGTTTCCGCTTTTGTTCCTAGTGTTGGCTGGCCATTGCCGACGGCAATGCCGCTGACGACGACGATGAAGAGACGTGGTGTCTCGAATGCCTGGACACTGGCGCTCGCCCTCGCGATGAGTGGGGGCGCCGCCTGCAGCACCGAGAGCGCTTCTGATGATCCTGCGGCGGGAGCGATGGCGACGCAGTTGCAGAACGAGATCGACATCGCGCCGACGGTGAGTGCCCTGACCCTCGCCGATCTCAGAGCGGTGCGCCCCGTCCTCAAATGCGTAGAGAAGACCACTGGCAACAACTATCGCGCGCATTTTGGGTACACGAACGGTTCGGCCGGTTCCGTATCGATCCCCGTCGGTCTTTACAATCGTTTTTCTCCGCTGCCGCTCAATCGGGGACAGCCGACGGCGTTCGCGCCCGGAGCGCAAGCGGACGTCGTCCAAGTCCCGTTCCCTGGCAACGCTCTGGTGGCCTGGGTTCTTGGTTTCAACTCCCAGATCGCCACGTCGCATTCAAAAGCGTGCCCGACCGGAGGCACTGGCGGCGCGGGCGGTGCAGGCACCGGTGGCGCGGGGACCGGGGGAGCAGGCGGTGGTGGCGGTTTGGGGGGAGCGGGTGGCACGGGGGGACAAGGTCAGTGTCCGTCGACCTGTGACGACCACAATCCGTGCACGACCGACTTGTGCGGTGCCGACACCAGGTTCCTGTGCACACACGTGGCGGCGGCGAATGGGACGACTTGTTCGGACGGTAACGCATGCACGACGGGTGACATCTGCGTCGCGGGGATCTGTACCGCGGGGACGCCGCGGACGTGTCAGGCCGCCGACCAGTGCCACGTGGCGGGGGTTTGCGATCCCGCGACCGGGACCTGCTCCAATCCCGCGGTCTCGAATGGAACGACGTGCAGCGACGGGAACGCGTGCACGCAGAATGATGTCTGTACGGCGGGGGCATGCCACGCCGGTACCGCCATCACGTGCACGGCGTTGGATCAATGCCACGTGGCTGGGACTTGCAACCCTGGTACGGGCTCGTGCTCAAATCCGCCGATCGCCAACGGAACGGCGTGCAGCGACGGCAACACGTGTACACAGGGCGACGCCTGCACGGCGGGCACTTGCCAGCCGGGCACGCCCGTCACTTGTACGGCGTCCGACCAGTGCCACAGCTCTGGAACGTGCGACCCGTCGACGGGCATCTGCTTGAATCCGCCTGTGCCCAACGGAACCACGTGCAGCGACAACAACGCATGTACGCTGGCGGATTCTTGCCAGGTGGGCATCTGCACGCCCGCTGGCACCGTGACTTGCGCGGCGCCTGGCCCGTGCCACACCGCCGGAGCCTGCGACCCGTCCAGCGGCGTCTGCTCGAACCCGCCCCTGCCGACCGGCACCACCTGCGGCGGAAGCAACGTCTGCGACGGCTCCGGCTCGTGCGTGCAGTGCCTGACGGCCTCCACCTGCCCGGGCAGCGACAGCGCCTGCGGTACGCGCACCTGCACGGCCAGTCTCTGCGGCATGGCCTTCGCGCCGGCCAGCACCGGGTGCGGCACCGGCCTGGCCTGCGACGGCCACGGTGCCTGCGTCGGCATCCCGACCGTGGACCTTTCGAGGTACGTCCGGGTCGCGCGGTACAACCTGCCTGAACCAACCCGGACCACGCCGCCCGATGGCACGAGCCTGCTTACGCAGGAAGCCTCCACGGTGACCTACGACTGGGACACCGATACGCTGTTCGTGGTCGGCGACGGAGGCACGTCGGTCGTCCAGGTCTCCAAGACCGGCGCCCTGATCAACTCGATGACGCTCGCCCCCGGCGGCAGCCCGCAGGGCACTGAGTTCTACGACACCGAGGGCGTCTCCTATGTCGGTGGTGGCAAGTTCGTGCTGATCGAGGAAAGGTACCGCCAGGTCAGTCTGTTCACCTACGTCGCGGGCGCGACGTTGCGCCGCGCCGACGTCCAGACGGTCAAGCTCGGCACCACCATCGGCAACATCGGACTCGAGGGCGTCACGTACGACCCGGCGACCGGCCACTTCATCTTCGTGAAGGAGAAGGAGCCCAGGTCCATCTTCGCGACCGCCATCGACTTCGCCGCCGGCACCGCGACCAACGGTTCGCCGACCACGGACGAGTCCATCAATCTCTTCGACCCGGCGCTGGTGAGCACGATCGACTTCTCCGACATCTATGCTTTGTCGAACCTGCCTTCGCTCGCCGGCGGCCCCTCGTATGACGAGCTGCTGATCATCAGCCAGGAGTCCGGCCAGATCGTGCAGGTCGACCGCGCTGGCAACGTCAAGCATACGCTGACCATTGTGGCCGACCCGGGCGACGCCATTTCAGTGCCCGACATGACGATGGAAGGCATAACGATGGACCGCGACCGCATCCTTTACGTGGTCGGCGAGGACGCCGGTGGTGACATCAACCACCCGCAGCTCTGGGTCTACGTTCCGTCCACGGCGGCGAACCTCCCACCCACGGCCGTCTCGCTGACGGGCGCCGTCACGTCGATCCCCGAGAACACGAGCACCACCGGCCCGGTCAAGCTGGCGGACATCTTCGTCGCTGACGACGGGCTCGGCGACAACACCCTGTCCGTGTCCGGAGCGGACGCCGCCTCGTTCCAACTCATCGGCACCGCGCTGTTCCTCAAGGCGGGCACCGCACTGAACGCGGTGACCCAATCCAGCTACCACGTCACCATCAACGTCGACGACACGACGGTCGGCGCGACGCCCGATGCCAGCACGTCGTACACTCTGGCGATCACCCCGGCCGCAACTGGTGTGATCAACCTCGCGATCACCGAGGCGGCGCCCTGGTCCAGCGGAAACAGTCTGCCCGCTCTCGCACAGGACTGGTTCGAGGTGACGAACTTCGGTACTTCGCCGGTCAGCCTGGTCGGCTGGACGATGGACGACAACTCGAACTCGTTCGCCGTCTCCGTGCCCCTGAACGGCGTCACGAGCATCAACCCCGGCGAGTCGGTGATCTTCATCGAGACGGCCACCTCATCGGATCTCGCAGCCAAGGCGCAGGCATTCATCAACCTGTGGTACGGCGGAACGGCGCCCGCGGGCCTCCAGATCGGCACCTACTCCGGATCCGGAGTCGGCC
>JADGRC010000233.1 GCA_017881245.1 Pseudomonadota bacterium | reverse complement strand
CCATCGGAGCTGAACCATCGCCTCGATCTGATCGAGTCCGCCGTCCTCTCGATGACGATCCGGTGCTCGCCGCCGCGATCGGCGAGCTCGAAGCACAGCGCGGCGATGTCCGCGCCGCGCGCCTCAGGGGAGGACCGGCGGCGCCAGCACGTCGGCCGGCGGCGGGTCGCAGGTGAGGGACTGCATGAACTCGACGAGCGCATATTCTTCGGCGTCCGAGAGGTAGAGCGGCTTGAACGACGCCGCCGGCTCACCGGGCAGGTTGTCATCGGGGGTCGCGTGGTCGTAGTGCCACACGACGTCCTCGAGCGTGGCGAGCGAACCGTCGTGCATGTAGGGGCCGGTCAGCGCCACGTTTCGCAGCGACGGCGTGCGGTACGCCCCCTTGGAGATGGTGTCGAGGGTCGCGGTCACGTATTTCGCCATCGACGTGTCGCCCGGACTGTCGCTCCAGGTCGAGTCACGCCGGTAGGCGTTCTTCTGGAGCTTGTCGATGCCGTCGCGGGCGCCCCAGGGGATGCAGTTCTTGGGACCACCAGGATGGGCGTCGGTGACCGGGGCGCAGTCGCAGACGGCGCCCGCCGGGCAGTCGGACTCCTTTGGGACCGCGACGCCCGTCTGGCCGATCCCCACGTTGTGCAGGAGGTTGTCGGAGAACAATGGGGTGTTGTGGCAGTCGCTGCAGCCGGCCTTGCCGACGAACAGGCGGGCGCCCTGCTTGGCCTCGCCGGAGATCGCCGTCGAGGCGTCTCCGTTGCCGGCCTGGAGGTCCGCGACCCATCGATCGAAGGACGACGGGCCCGTGATGAGCGTCCGTTCGTACGCGTCGATGGCCTTTCCAAAGTTGACCAGCACGCGGGTGACCGCGGCCTGATCGGCGGTGTCCATGCAGTCGAACGCGTCACCGAACGGCTCCTTGGCGTCGCCCGACTGGCAACCCGCGGTCTTGCCGGGCTTACCCTGCAGGGGGAACTGCGGCCAGCAGCCGGTGGCGCCCGTCGTCGACGTAACCGGTCGGCAGTTGGCGGGGCAGGCACCCCCGGACAGAACGCACTGGCCCGCGGAGGCGGCGTCCGTCGCCAGCAGCCCCTGCCACTGGGATGACGAGCCATCCATTGGAAGGGGAGTATCGGCGAAGATGCCCGTGTACTTGTCGCGATACAGATCGGCGATCACCCAGGCCGTATGAAGGCGGTTGCCGTTGGTGGTCAGCCCATTCTCGTTGTCGGCCACCGCCTGCGCCCAGAGCGAGTCGGCGCGCCCGTTCCACAGGTGCAGATCGTAAAAGGCGGAGTTGAACGTGGTGAGCCCGTTCGAGAACGTCCAGCCCGCGCCCACCGACACGTTCCCGGGCGCGCTGGCGGGATCCGCTCCCCCGTGCCCCGCGCTGTGACAGCTGATGCACCCGACGCCCGCGCTCTGACCCGCGGGCGCCCGCCCATAGGGCATCGGTCGGTTGAGGGCGTCGAGCATGTTCGACGGTCCGGAGAATCGCGTATCGAAATAGAACGCCTTGCCGAGCGCCGTCGCGTCCGGATCATCGGCATATCTGTTCGATGGCTCTGCGGGCGCCACGCTCGCCAACCCCGCGAGAGCGATGAGCCGCGCCTGTTCGTTGTCGGAGCGACCGCAGCTTTCGTTTGGACAATTGAATCCACCGACGCCCTGGCAAGAGAGCGCGGCGCTCGAACAGATCGCAACGTAAAGACACCCGAGCTCGAAGTTCAGCCGACGTTCCCGCATTTGCCCTCCTCACTCTGACTGTCCGTGCATCTCGGAAGCGCAAACGAAGCACTTGAGCCCGCCGTCTGTCGGTTCGTCACCCAGAGCACACCGCATGTCGGAGACTACCGAGTCAGCAACTGTATCCATACATACCGTCGGCAACGACGCAGTTAAGTTTCCAGAAACTGGGTCGATGAACCGCAACCCAGTGTTGCTCGATCCGTTCATAGATAGCGTGTGTCGAACGATGAATTCACCGTCGCTGCCATTTCCAACAATTGCGTTCGCAAGAAAACGGAGTTGGCGAATCGTGTGTCGAGCGACCACTATGTGCGACGCTATTGCCTCGGCAAACGTCAACCGCCTTACACATCCCACGGGCACAGCTGTTCCTGTCCGTTCATTTGACCAGTTCGGGAAACAACCTCGGCGCCGAACGTTGTGGTGCAATGAGCGGCCCAGAATGCACTGCGAGGCCATCCCGTTCCCCGCCATGATCGTGACGAACGCGACGGGGGCCTACACCTGACGGCCGTGGCCACGACCCGGAGGCTGGCCAGGCCGGAAGTGCCGGGCGTGCTCCTGACCGCAACGCTGGGCGCCGCCGCGCTCGGCCTCAAGCACGCCGTCCCGGCCGCCACGGCCATTCCAGATGTGCTCCTGGCACTCACGTTCGGCGCGGTCGTGGTCAATACACCCCTGGCGCGCGGGCTCGGCCTCGGGCCGGGAGAGGTGTGGGACAGTCGCTTCGCCCCCGGGCTCAACTTCGTCGGAAAGACGGTGCTCCGCGTCTCCGTGGTGCTGATGGGTCTCCGAAT
>JADGRC010000232.1 GCA_017881245.1 Pseudomonadota bacterium | reverse complement strand
GCCACCGTCTTGCGGTGATCGCGCGTAATCCATCCGACGGGGCTGTCAAGTCGCGGTGGATTGAAACAGCGCAGCTGCACCCCGCCCGCGGCCATCTCTCGCCAGAACGATCGCGACGCGCCCCGCCGGCTTCCAAGCCAATCCCGGATCACGCGAACCACGACGCCTTCCCGCGCCTTGGCCGTCAGAACCTGGGCGAATTCCCGACCCACCTCGTCGTCCTCGAAGATGTAGTTCTCAAGGTGGACGAATTTCTGGGCCGACCGAATCGCCAGCAACCACGCCGGGTAGTTCCCGTCGGCATCCTGGAGAACCCGGACACGATTGTGCTCGACGAGGGGCGCGCCGCTGGTGCGCGACAAGGCCTGTTCGGCCATGCGGCGCAAGGACTGGGCAACCTGGCGACTGGCGAGGGACCCGGTGCGGGGAGGCGTGGGTGACGCGTGGCTTCGCAAGAACATTATTGTATCCTCGACAACGGTCCGGGGCATCCGCCACGTGCGTGCTCGTCCGCTCGCGGAAGGCGCGGCACGAATCGGCGCCACTTTCAGCCGCCGGAGGCCGCCCCGACTGTACTATGGTGTGCCCTGCTCATGCGCAAGGCATCCCTCGGCACGATCTTTTTCACGGTGTTCCTGGACCTGCTGGGCTTCGGCCTGGTGATCCCTTTTCTCCCGGGCTTCGCGCGCCAACTGGGCGCAAGCGATCTGGTCGCCGCCTTGACCGGCGCCGTCTATTCCCTGATGCAGTTCCTGCTGGTGCCCGTGTGGGGACGCCTGTCCGACCGTATCGGACGGCGTCCGGTTCTACTGGCCAGCATCGCCGCCACCGCCATCGGCATGGTGTTCCTGGGGTTCGCGAACACGTTGGTGTTGTTGTTCGCCGCTCGCCTGTGGAGTGGGATGGCCACCGCGAACATCGCCGTCGCGCAAGCGTACATCGCCGACGTGACCCCCCCGGAGGGTCGGGCACGGGGCATGGGCCTCATCGGAATGGCGTTCGGGCTGGGATTCATCTTCGGACCAGCGGTCGGCGGACTCCTGGCGCGCGTCCCCATCATGGGGCGCGCGGGCGCCCTCCCGGCGTTCGTGGCGGCGGGCTTGTCGATAGTCAACCTCGCCTTCGCCGCCGCGACGTTGCCAGAATCCCTTCCCCGCGAGCGGCGCGGGATCGCCACGGGACACCGCCGCCTTCCCATCGATTTCGCGGGCACGCGGCGGGCGCTGCAGCACCCTGACATCGGGCGCGCGCTCGCCATCAATTTCCTGCTGGTGTTCTGGTTCGCCGGCATGGAACAGACGTTTCGACTGTTTACCGACGACGCATTTTCGATGTCGGTGGCGCAAACGGGGGGGTACCTCGGCCTGGTCGGGATCTGCGCGGCCATCGTTCAGGGTGGCCTGATCGGCCGTTTGTCCCGCAAGTTCGGCGAAGTGCGACTGCTGGTCGCCGGCCTGCTCATACAGACCGTGGGATTTGCATTGCTCGGCGCCGCCCCCCGATTCACGGCGGCCCCGCGTGGCGCCCTGGCGGGCGCGTGCGTCCTGATCGCGGCGGGAAGTGGCCTCGTCTCTCCCAGCGTGTCGTCGTACGTTTCGCGACGCGCGAGCCCGGACATGCAGGGCATGATGCTGGGCACGCTGCAATCCCTGTCGGCGCTCGGCCGCGTGCTTGGCCCCGCGGCGGGCGGCCTGCTTTACCAGGCGATCGCCCCCGGCGCGCCGTACTTCGCCGGGGCCGTAGGAATGTTGGTGGCCGCCGGTCTGGCCGTGGGCCTGCGACCACCGACGCCCTAGTGGTTGGTGGTCGACCGATCGGCCCGCCGCGCGCGACTACCCGACTGTGCCGGGTGCAGCGACGACGACTCGGTTGCGTCCCGCGCGTTTGGCCTCGTAAAGGGCCTTGTCCGCCGCGGCCAACAGCGCTTCGGGCTGGGTGATTTCGGGATCGGGCATCAGCGCGATTCCCACGCTGATCGTGACCGGGATGATCTTGCCCCCGTAAATGTATCGGCGATCGGCGATTTCCTGGCGCAGGCGTTCGCCCATCTCCTGGGCGCCCGCCCGCTCCGATCCGCGACACAACACGCAGAATTCCTCGCCTCCGAAGCGGGCTAGCACATCCTCGCCGCGAATCACGCCGGACAACACGCCGGACACTTCTGCCAAGACATAGTCGCCCGCCGGATGCCCGAAGGTATCGTTGACCTTCTTGAAGAAATCGAGATCAATGAATAACAAGGCCAGCGGCGTCGAATGCCGCGAAGCAAACGCGAACTCCTTGGCCAACAGATCGTTGAAATGTTTTCGATTGAATACCTTGGTCAGACCGTCGCGCAGGGCCGATTCGTACATCTGCTGCTGGAACGCCTCGTCGAGATGATCGTGGTACGTGAACTTCAAGATCGTCGTCGATCCGATCATGATCTTGTCGCCGTCGACCAGCTCCCGACTCGTGACACGCACCCCATTGCAAAACGTCCCGTTGGTCGATCCCATGTCGTTCAGGATCGCCTTGTCGTCGACCAAAGCAACGTTCGCGTGCTCGCGAGATACGCCGTCGTCGACCAGACGGATCTGAGCGTTGGGACTGCGACCGATGATGGATCGAGGACCGTCCAATTTGAACATCTCGCCCCGACTGAGGCCCGCCAACGCCACCAGATAGGCGCGGTCGGGCCCCAATGCGCTGGGGCGAAGGGGAGTTATCGCGCTGACGCGCGTATCGGTGTCTTCGCTTGGTCGCGATTCGTCGTCGCTGCCCACGTCGACATGGTACCGTGAAAACGAAAAGAAAGAACGGGGTCTGAATCAGGATCCGGAGCCGTGCGACCCGAAATCACCGGGACCGGACGGCGTGCGCTCGGACTCGGGAGAGGGTACCGCCAAACCCGCCGGCCCCGGGGCCGCGCGATCGCCACCGCCTGCGTCATCTCCTCGGGTCGGAGCAGAAACGACAGGAGGTGACATCACCGGCGCCGGGACGACACCGGGATCGATTCCTCGAGCCTTGAGGATGCCAAGATAGTGATCCCGTTCGGCGATGGCGGTCAGCAGCCGCTGCCTCATCACATCGTTGTTCTGCTTCAGCCGGCCGATCTCCGACAAATCACGCTGACGGGTGGAATCCACCTTGGACGCGCGCGCGAAGGCCTTGACGAATTCCGCCTGGCTCATCTCAACCATCGGCGTTGCGCGATACTGTCCGCCTTCGACGCGGTCCAGATAGCCCTCGGCCGCCAACCCTAACAACGACTTCGAAACCAGTGGTTCCCCAGCGCCGATCGCCAGCGCGATGTCTACAGGGGTGAAGGCGCCCCCCGTCCCGGAAAGGCGCTTCAGCTCGTCGAACAGTTCCTGCCGGTCGACTTTCCCGCCCGCATCACCGCCGCCCCCACCGAAGCTCCTCCCACCCGAGTTGCTCCTCTTGAGGCTCATCGATCCTCCTGATTAGGTTCGAAAGCCAGGCTTATACCACCGATGGGGCCGTACTCAGCGACGCTTTTTGCGCTTTCGGGGGGCATGCCCCTCCGCCCCGGATACGCCCACCGCCCCGGACACCGAGGCGCCGCCACCCACCCCGACCGCAAGAGGTGTTTCCCACAAACGCGATCCCTCGGGATCACGGCGGTAGCGTCTGATCAGATGGATCAACAGCGCCGTTCCCAGAACCACCGATGTGATCCCGATAAACTGGGACGTCGACAGGGGACCCACGTTCGCCCGATCGTCGTCGTCGCGAAGGACTTCAATCAACGGGCGCAGGATGCCGTAACCGAGTACCCAACCCAGAAAGACCTCACCAGAAAAACGACGGACCCGCCGCAGGTACATGAGCAATGCAAACAGAAAGAATCCCGCCAGCATTTCATAAAGTTGCGTCGGATGTACCGGAAACGATCGCGTCGCGTCAGGAGACAGGCCGTATTCAGCGAGATGCCGGTGCCAGGCGGGACTGCCCTTGGGAAACGAGATCGCCCACGGCAAATCAGAACGCCGGCCGAAGTCACAGCCGAACAAGAAGCACCCCATGCGGGTAATTCCCGTTCCCAGAACAACCGACGGCGACCCGACGTCAACCCACTTCAACAGCGGAATTTTTCTTGTGTGGCAGCCATACCAGCTGGCCAGGGTTCCCCCAATCATGCCCCCGTATGCCACCAAGCCGCCGTTGTTCACCCTGACGATCTCGATGGGGTCGTGAAAGAACGCGGACGTATTCCCATGGATCATCAGGTCCGTGATGACATAAAGCAGGCGCGCGCCGACGATCGAAAAGACAGCACTCCACATATAGATGGCGCCGGCGGCTTCGGTGGAAAGACCGTCCTGTTTCGCATTGCGCATCGCCAGAAACCACCCGACGATCATCGCCGTCCCAAGCATCACGCCGTACGCGTAGATGGGCACGGGCAGCCAGGGCTGCGAGAACGTGCCCGTCTCCGGTATGAAGCTGGCCGTGGGCGATCGGAACTTCACGAGCGCCAACGCCGCCGCCACCAGCAACAGTGGATTCGCGCCCAGCTTGGCGCCCGACACGCGGCGGCGCACGCGCAGATCGCGAACGAAGAACACGACCGCCAGCGCCAGCGCGACGAAGAACAGCAGCTTGGAGGGGATCTGAACCAGGATCGGACGCATGGCGGAGGTGAGCTACATATTCCGCTCGTGCCGACTGGTCAAATGCGCACCAGCCACCGCCACCGGCCGGGGTTGACACTTACACCCCGGCCGGCCCGGGACAGCCGGTGTTAACGCCTTACTTGGGTCCTTCGGTGTATTCGGCGTCGATGACGTCGTCTTTGCCGCCGCCCGCCGCACCGCCGCCACCGCCGTCCGGCCCCGTCGTACCACTGTTGGCGGCGGATGCGTCGGACGCCGCGCGATAAAGCGCCTCGGCCATCTTGTGCGACACCTTCTGCAGGCGTTCAAAGGCCGACTTGAAGACCTCGGCCTCTTTCATGTCCTTGTTGTTTTCGAGCACGTCTCGACCGTCTTTCAGCGCGGATTCGAGCTCGGCGCGATCACCCTCTGGAATCTTGTCCTTGTTTTCGTCGAAGTGTTTGCCGACGCTGAACACCAGGGACTCCAACTGGTTCTTGGCCTCGATGGCCTCGCGCCGCTGCTTGTCCTCGGATTCGTGCTCTTGCGCTTCCTTCACCATGCGCTGAATATCCGCCTCGGTCATGCCGGACGACGCCGTGATGGTGATGTGTTGCGCCTTGTTCGTCGCCTTGTCCTTGGCCGATACGTTCACGATACCGTTCGCATCAATATCGAATGTCACCTCGATTTGCGGTATGCCCCGCGGCGCCGGCGGAATCCCGTCCAGGCCGAACTTGCCCAACAACCGGTTGTCGGCCGCCATCGGTCGCTCGCCCTGAAACACCTTGACCTCGACCGAGCTTTGGTTGTCGGCCGCCGTCGAGAAGCTCTCTGACTTCTTGGTCGGAATGGTCGTATTCCGCGGAATCAACACGGTCATGACACCGCCCAACGTCTCGATGCCCAGCGACAGCGGCGTGACATCGAGCAGCAGCATGTCCTTGACGTCGCCCGAGAGCACGCCCGCCTGAACAGCGGCGCCCAGGGCCACGACCTCGTCGGGATTGACGCCCTTGTGAGGCTCCCTCCCGAAGAACTCCTTGACCACCTTCTGCACCATGGGAATACGGGTTGAACCACCGACCAGCACGACCTCGGCGATCTCGGACGCCTTCTTGCCCGAATCCGCCAAGGCTTTCTTGGTCGGCTCCACCGTCTTTTGGATCAGGTCCTCCATCAATGATTCCAGCTTCGCCCGCGACAGCTTGATCTGCATGTGCTTCGGACCCGAAGCATCCGCCGTCAAGAAGGGCAAGTTGATCTCGGTCTCCATGACGGAGGACAGCTCGATCTTCGCCTTCTCGGAGGCCTCGCGCAGACGCTGAATGACCATCTTGTCCTTCGAAACGTCGATGCCCTGGTCCTTTTTGAACTCGGCGATCAGCCAGTCCATGATGCGCTGATCGATGTCGTCACCACCGAGGTGCGTGTCTCCGTTGGTCGACACGACCTCGACGACATTCTGGCCCACTTCCAGAATCGAAATATCGAACGTACCACCGCCGAAATCGTAGACGGCGATCAGGTGGTCCTTGGACTTGTCGAGACCATAAGCGAGCGCCGCCGCCGTCGGCTCGTTCACGATGCGCTTGACGTCCAGGCCCGCGATGCGGCCCGCGTCCTTCGTCGCCTGCCGCTGCGAATCGTTGAAGTATGCCGGCACGGTGATCACCGCCTCGGTGACCTTTTCACCCAGGTAGTCCTCCGCGGCCTTCTTCAACTTACCGAGCACGCGCGAAGAAATTTCTGGCGGCGTCAGCTTTTTACCCCGAACCTCGATCACCGCCTCGCCCCCGCTGCCTCGGACGACTTTGTAGGGAACCCGCTTGGCCTCTTCCTGAACCTCGTCCTGGCGGCGACCCATGAAGCGCTTCACCGAGTAGACCGTGTTCTCGGGATTGGTGATGGCCTGGCGGCGCGCGATCTGCCCCACCAATACCTCGCCCTTGTCATCCCATGCGACCACCGACGGCGTCAGCCGGCCGCCTTCCTCGTTCGCGATGACCTTGGGTTCCTTGCCCTCCATGATCGCGACGACCGAATTCGTAGTCCCGAGATCGATACCGATGATCTTGCCCATGTTCGCTTTGTCCTTTTTTCGAATTGTGCCGGGCACTTCCCTCGCCGCCCGGCGCGATGAGACAGTAACCACCCGGGTCCCCACGTCAAGAGTCGTTTCTCGGGCGAGAAGCGAGGACCAACCCATCCCCGGCCGACGCCGGGCGCGTCCTGCCGTCTAGGCTCAAGTCGTCGCGCCTTGCCAGCCGGGCGCCTCGGCGGCCGATCGACCACCCTATTTCGATCGGGTGTTAACGGCAGGCGGGCTGGCACACGGGCACGCCGCCCGCGACGACGCAGCAGGCGGGATTCGGCCTGGCGCAATCGTTGTTGGTGCGGCAAACGACGAAGCGCCCGAGGCCGGCGCACGCGGCGCGGGCCACGCAACGACTCCCGATGGCCACGCCGCCGGTGGCGCCCGCTTGCAGCCCGAAACAACAAGTCCCGCCGGCGCAGTCCGCGGGCTCGTCACAGGCGAGCGCGGCGCCTCCGCAGGTCGAGGTAATGGGGATGCATTGCGCGCCCACGGACCCCACGGCGATGCTCACGCAGCACGACTGCGACTTGGTGTCACAGGTCTGACCCCCACAAGTCAGAGTTCCAGGCGTGGACGGCGGAAGATCCGGACCGGCCGCATCGACGACCGGACGCTCGGCCACGGCGTCCCTGACGCCGGCGTCGGTGGTGCCACCGGCGCCCCCAGTAGCGGCTCGACCGCCGGTGCCGACCCGACCGCCAGTCGCGGCTGCCCCGCCCGTGGCCACGCGGCCACCTGTCCCCGCGCGTCCGCCCGACCCGGGAAGCCCGCCAGTTCCCCGTACTCCACCGGTCGCCGCGACACGCCCACCCGACCCTCGCCCGGCGACGGCGTCGGTTCCCCCGTCACGCCCGCCCGAAATGAAAGCCGCGTCCCCCCCACCGGCGCCCGACAACTCGAGATCGGTACGACCGCAGGCGGCGATCGCCACGGCCCAGATCACGGCGTAAGTGCGAATACCGGGTTTCACGAAAGGTCACTCCCAGAGAACAAGCATCATTGTACTCGCTTCTCAGGCACCTGTCCGGCCCCACCTAGCCGTGAGCCTCGAACATGCCCAGTCGACAAATTCCGCGGTTGCGCGTCAGAAACCGTGACGGAGCGCGACCCTGAAGACGACCACGATTCCCCAGCGCTCGCGATAGGCGGCCAGAGGATCGCATCCGTCGCACGGTACCGACGGGTCTCCTGCTTTCAGTACGAAGTACGGATTGACGGTGAACAAGACCGAGCCAAATCGCCCGCGCTGGCGAAACAGGCCAATCGACGTCTCGAGGCGCGTTTCCCGCCGAATGAGTTGAAGAGCCGACGGTGCGGACAGACCGTCCGCGACGGTCGCGGCGGATCGCGGGTAGGACAACTCATGATAGAAGCGGCCGAAATTGAAGCCAAGTGCCAATACCAGACGCGTACGCGCGTCATCGGCAGGCAGTGCCCAGGCGGGATATGCTTCCAAGCGAATCCACTGCGAGTTCGTTGGTTTCGTGTCCTTGAACGGCCCCACCTCGCCCGTCTCGAGGCCACCCGCCAGATTGAGCGCCAACGACCTCCCTTCGATCGCGCGCCGCCCGACGCGGACCTCTATCCCGCCGCCCAGCCAACCGATTTCGCCGCCGACATCGAGCCAGTGAATCGGCGACAACCGTCCCTCCAGGCGACGGGGAAGTACCGTGACGGGGCTCCAAAAAGTGTCCGCTCCACCGGCGACACGGGACCCACTCGGCAACGTCGCCTCGCCGTGTCCGAAGGCGTAGGAAAGATCGGTCGCGACCTCGACTCCGGGTCCCAGAAGAGGCCCACGCGGTCCCGCCGGAGCCGCGGCGCATCCCATCAGCCCGAACAAGCCGAGCACGCCGAGCACGCTGAACGCGCCGAACGCGCCCGCGAGGCGCCCGCGCAACCAGATCGAGCGCGATATTCTCATTCTCCCATGCAGGTCACGAAAACGAACGGCCTACGATAACACCTCACTCACCCAAGCCGACTTCGGCTCGCGTCGACGATCAGTAGGAGGTCTAACTCCGCGGAGACCCCACTTTGGAATCGCCATGTTGCAACGATCTGGGGTTCACACTCACGCCCCTGGCAAACGGCCGGGGGTACGTACTCGCACACGCACACCGACAGCATTCCCGCGAACGCAATACTCCAAGTGACTGCCTGACTCGCGCGAACGAAAGGCACGGAGGCGAATCGAGCAAGGCGCATGCCGTTGATTCCACCCCGGAGTTCGGGGGTTCAGGGCGCCGTCCGTCAACCAGATTGGCTGAGACGCCAACGGACGGCGCACAATGCGCTCGCTCTGTCGGTACGCGATTTCGCTCTTGCGTGTAAGAATTCGCGCCGGGGTTGCACTGACAGTTGGAGGG
>JADGRC010000024.1 GCA_017881245.1 Pseudomonadota bacterium | reverse complement strand
ATAGTGCAAAAGATATGTTGAATAGCTGAGCTCCCCGACCAGCTCCAAGGCATTGCTGATGACGGCTGGCCAGAGTCTAGCCACCCGCAGATAGGAAAGGAGGAAGAATGCCCAGACAAGCGCCTCGAGATCCATCCAGACGATTTTCCAGTTGGCGACTACGTCGAAACCTCCCGCGCGATGCAGCCACGTGGCACCGGCCACCACCAGACCGACGGCCAAGGGAAACGCACACGTCAGGACCTGTGCCCCGCGCGCCTTGAGGGCCGAATGGATTCGCGCGACAACCCGCCTCCGGCGTCAAGCTGGCCAAACGGGCCCGATTCGTGGCACAGCGGGGTCAAGACCAACGCTATTCGGGTTCGAAAGGAAGCTTGCTCTGTTCGACATCGCCATAGCGCGGGCTCGCAGAGCCGGAACGACGGTGGCCGAATACGACCGATACCGGATTGCTTTCTTTTCTTCTTGTTCGAGATCTGGGTCCCGTGTACGGTCCCTCTCAATTCGAGGCGGATCGTGCGGAGAGGTTCTGTCGCGTGACTTGAGGGAGGTAGAGGATGTACGAATCAAGGTTGGGCGTTTGTCGCGTGTGGCTTGGACTGGCTGTCCTCGCGATTGGGTGCATCGACCGGGAGCCCGTATCCTCTCGTTTGGGCGCGCTCATGACCGAGGGGCACAGCGTCACGGGGACGCCAGGGTTCTTCTTTCTCGCGCCTATCGTTCCGGATCCAACGCGGTCGTTCACGGGCGTTTTTGATCCGCGCTTGAATCCCAGCGTTCGCATCGATCGCGTCGACCCGATTACTGGTGCGCTCATCGGGACGGTTACTACCTTGACGGCTCAGACCGGCGAAAGGGTGCGCCGTCATCCTCGCCGCGAATTTTACATCGTTCGATGGCGAACGGGTCTTTACAGTCTCGACCCGGCCGAGGCCTACCGCCTGCGGGTCATCGTGGGAGGAAAAGAGATCGGGGGGGCCGACGTGCGCGTCGGGAAGACGGCGGCCGACCTTCGGAGCCTCGACGGCCGCGAATTCGTCGGTGTGAAGATCGGCGACGTCCTTCCGATCAAGTTTCGCATCGAGCGAGCGGCCGTGGACCAAGACGGGGATGGTGTCTTCGACTGGGAGGACAACTGCCCGACCGTGCCGAACCCGGTGGAATCACCTCGAACCGATATCATTCCCACCCGACCGACACCGTCGGGTTGCGATTACGATCGGACCGACTGCGACCCGCAAGAGGTGGATTGTCTGAGCCTGGAGACGGCGAAGCAGACCGACACCGATGGAGATGGAATTGGTGATGCGTGCGAATGCCTGAACGTCGTCTGTGTCGCCATGGATGTCTGCCACGCGCCGGGGTACTGCCAGATGACGACCGGGACCTGTACCTTTGCGGCGCTGCCGGACCAAGACGCGGACGGTTCGTGCGACGTGATCGACGGATGTCCGTCCGATCCCGCCAAGACCGCGCCCCAGGCTTGTGGCTGCGGCGTGACCGAAACCGACTCGGACGGCGACGGGACGCCAGATTGCCTGGACGCCTGTCCGTTCGATGCGAACAAGACATCGCCGGGGGTGTGCCCTTGTGGCGTCGCGGACACGGACACCGATCAGGATGGCGTCCCGGACTGCTACGACGCCTGTCCCGGCGACCTCACCAAGGTTGGGGCGGGGACCTGCGGTTGCGGCACGCCCGATTTGGACAGCGATGGCGATTTCACGGCCGATTGCGCCGACTTATGCCCATTTGACGCCGGGAAAGTGCTGCCTGGCCTGTGCGGTTGCAGCGTGGCCGATACCGACACCGACGCGGACGGTGTCCCGGATTGCCACGACGCCTGTCCCACCGACCCCGGCAAGGTCAACCCCGGGGTTTGTGGTTGCCTCATCAGCGACATCGACGGGGATGGCGACGGCGTGGCGGATTGCGACGACCGTTGTCCCTTGGATCCCGGGAAACGAGACCCGGGCGCCTGCGGGTGCGGCGTTACGGAGCGCGACAGGGATTTCGACGGGACGCCGGACTGCCGGGACCTGTGCCCCGACGACGGGGCCAAGGTCGACAAGGGTGTGTGTGGCTGTGGAAAGCCAGACGTGGACAGCGACGCCGACGGCGCTCCGAATTGCGTCGACGACTGTCCAGATGACGCCTCCAAGCTGGCGTTTGGAATCTGTGGCTGCGGGGTTCCGGAGAGCGACAGCGATGGGGACGGCTTGTTCGACTGCGTCGACGGCTGTCCCTCGGATCCGAAAAAGACCACCCCTGGTCTGTGCGGTTGTGGGAAAAGCGACGTTGATACTGACCGGGACGGCACACCGGATTGTCATGACGGGTGTGTCGATGATCCGAACAAGACGGACCCAGGCATTTGTAAATGCGGGTATTCCGACGCGGACGACGACCGCGACGGGGTCCCGAACTGCATCGATGGATGTTCGCTCGATATTACGAAGGTGGATCCGGGATTGTGCGGTTGCGGCGTGTCCGATGTCGACTCGGATGCGGACATGACGCCCGATTGCAAGGATCCTTGCCCCGCGGATCCGTTGAAGGTGGCCCCCGGGGCGTGCGGTTGCGGTGTTGCGGACCGTGACGGCGACGGCGACGGTGTGCCTGACTGTCTCGATGCTTGTGCCAGCGACCCGACCAGAACCGAGGCCCCGTGTGGGCCGGGACCCGCCCATGTGGACATCACCTGGATGTCCGTGTCGAACATCTATGCCCAGCTTGGGCCCCTGAACATCATCATCGACGGCTACATCACGCGAATTCCGAGAGCGAATTTCCACGGCGGTGGTGGCGGATTGATGAACACCACCTCGCCCAATATACCGGACGTGGCCGCAGTGACCCAGGTGCTCACCGCTTTGGGTGGGCCGTCCCAGGTCAACCTGCTCTTGACCGGACACAGCCACTTCGACCATTCCTTCGATACGGCCACCTGGTCCGCGCTGACGAATTCTCCCATCATCGGGTCCAAGACCACCTGCTATCAAGCACAAGCGCAACACATTCCCGCCGATCGCTGCAAAGAGGTGCTCGGAGGTGAGAAGGTCACCTTGTCCGACGGTGTGACGATGCGCGTGATTCGCTGGAACCACAGTGGGGACTCCGTCGGCAACCCGGAGCAACACAACCCCGTCGAGCTCAGCCAGCCCCCGGTCCCGGATCCCGTGACCGGCGGGCTTCGCGCGGGGGTGGCCGAAGACTTTCCGAATGGTGGTGGTGGCCGTGCGTTCCTGTTCACCGTCGACGGAGCGGATGGCCCCTACAGTTGGTTCTTTCAGAATTCGGCCAGCGCAACCGACATAGACGTCCCCATCGTCATCGACGGCGTCGACTATGGCGCGCCGATCGAGAATCTGAAGGCCGCGATCAGTGACGCCGGTTTGACCTCGGTCGATCTGTGGATCGGATCGGTCAATGCCCCGGTTGCAAGACTACTGCCGATTATCAAGCCAAAAGCGTTCGTACCGGTGCACTGGGACAGCTACACGAGTCCCTTCCTGTCTGGACCAGGCAAGTTCAAGGATGCCAAGGATTCGACGGCGATCATACCCCCGCTTTCGGACGCGGGCGTGAAGGTTCTGACGCCGGTGCAGTACATGGACAAGTGGCGACTCGGCCGTGGTGGCGTCGATGCGGTTCCGAACACCGAGATCAAGCAGGCTCTCGGGTTCAAGTAGCTCCGTCCGTCGACCGCCGCTTTGGGTCTGGGCGCGCCCTGGAACGCGACGAGTGTTCGCCGACCGTCCGCCGACCCCAATGGTGTATTCTGGTGCCCGCCTTGCATACACTTGAGGTTGTCGCAAAGTGATCCGCGAAAACCTTTCGGAGAGGACAGCCATGAAGGTCATGTCAGTCGGTCGAGGCGCGACCTTTGGAGGCCGCGCCATTTGTGTCGGTGTCGCGAGTGCTCTGCTGGGTGTTCTTGGCATTCACACTGGGGCGGCATTGGCACAGCAGCCCGCCCAGGCCGTGCCGGCCCCCGTCCCTCAGCAGGAGGGGCCCGCCCCCCAGGCGCCCCAGTACCAAGCCCCGGAACAACAGTACCCGCCCGGTTACGGTCCCCCGCCTGGCTACGGACCTCCGCCCGGTTACCAGCCACCGTCGGGCTATGGACCCCCGCCGGGAGCTTACGGCCCGCCACGTGGCTACGGTGCCGCGCCGCCTGCTTACGGGGCGCCGCCCCCCAGATACTCGTATTATCCCCCGCCTCCGCCCCCGCCTCCACGGTCGGAAGGGACCGACCGAGTGTTTATGATCGGTGGTTCGCTGGGGCTCGGGGCGATGCACTTTCACGAAGAAAATGGCACCTCGTCGGGCAGGGCGACATCCGGCCCGGCCACCGGGTATTCGGGTCGGCTGGGTTTCGGCATCGCCCCTCGATTGCTCCTGTTGATCGGGGTCGACGGGGCCGTTTCCGAATCGGACGCTTTCGTCTACGCTCAGAGCGTCTACTACATCGGCCTGCAGGCGTTCCTTTCGCGACAGCTGTTCGTTCGAGGGGGCGCTGGTATCGGGAACATCAGTGGCCGAGACAACTACGACGTCCTGTCCTTCGGCAAGACGGGGTTGGGTCTGACCGGGACGGCGGGGATCGAGCTGTTGCAGGGTTACAACTGGTCGCTGGAGTTGGCGGGCCAGTTGACGTCGGGTTTCTACACCGACGAGAAATGGACCAGCGGCACGGTCCAGATCGGGTTCAACTTCTTCTAGGGTCACTACCAAATCCGCTCGACGCCGGTCGAAGACCCGACCGGCAATACTGAACCGACTGAACCGTAAGGAGAAATCCAGGAGAGCTCACGGGACGCGTCAACGACCTGCGTTTGCTCGAACTTGCGGGGCGGGAGGCGGTCCCTTAGGCTGATGCGCATCCGGAAGCGTTCGCTGACAACGATCCTATTGCTCGCGGTGTTGTGCGCCGCCGTGTGGACAACGACGTGCGCGCACCTCGAGCCCACTAGCTGTGGTTCGGATAAGGATTGCAAGTTGCAGCGGGTCTGCGATCTCGGCCGTTGCGTGTGGAGCAGCGCCGCCTCGGGTGCTCGACTGCCGCCGACGTCGGCTGCCAAACGTACTGGCGCGCCTGCACTGGCCCTGCCGCCCACTGAAACCGAGCCCGCCCGGACCATGTTTCGTTTTGGGCCATTGCATCGCGGGCGGTCTCCCCATCTGATCCCCAGCAAGAAGCCTTCTATCGCCTGGACGTTCGCCACCGGCGGGCCGGTCGTTTCGTCGCCCGCGTTGCTTGACGACCAATCGATCGCGTTTGGCTCCCACGATCAGCATCTGTATGTCGTCACGCGCGACGGGACGTTGAAGTGGTCTCACGCCACCACGGACATCATCTTCAGCTCACCGGCGGTGGGCCACGACGGGACGCTGTATATCGGCTCGGATGACGATCACCTCTATGCCATCGCACCCTCCCGGAGGGTGCTCTGGAATTTTCAGATTGGGTCGTGCCCACAGCACGTCGGCGTGGGACCCGACGCCAGCCGGTGTGACGTCGACGCTGGGCCGACCTTGGGTCCGGGCGGCGTTATCTACACGGGCGGTGATGGCATCTACGCGATCAATCCCGACGGAACCTTGCGATGGCGCTTCGCGACAGGGGGTCATGTTTCATCGGCGCCGGCCGTGCTGCCGGACGGAACGGTTATCGCCGGCTGTCAGGATGATCTGATCTACGCGGTCGGGCCCGACGGGACCAAACGCTGGGATTTTCGCACCGGGGGCGATGTAGAATCGAGCCCAGCCATCAGTGAGGACGGCACCATCTACGTCGGCTCCGACGATCGAAAGTTGTATGCGCTCGCTCCTGACGGAACCCTGCGCTGGGCGTTCACGACCGGAGACGACATTCGGGCGTCCGCCGCACTCGCCCCGAGCGGGCTCATCGCCATCGGGACGTTCGATGCCCAAATGTACGGCATCAAGCCCGACGGCACCCTGGCCTGGACGTTTCGGACGGGCGATCGTATCGTCTCGTCCGCGCTGGTTGACGCGCAGGGTGCTTTGCTGTTCGGTTCCGAGGACGATCGGGTCTATGCGCTCGAGGCCGATGGTCGGCTTCGCTGGTCGGTTGAATTGGAGGGGGACGTCGACAGCTCGCCCGTGCTGGCGGCCGACGGCACCATTTATGTCGGCTCGGACGACAAGAATCTCTACGCCCTCCGCGTCCCCTAGTTGTCTGCCCGAAGGTTTCCGGGCCCTGTTCACGAAAGGTTTCTTCCCTTGTCAGATGATGATTTCGATTCTTCCTCCAATCCGCGATTTTCCGCGGCGTCGACCCGGCGCCTGACCGGTCGCATCAAGGTTCACCCGGCCGGTTACGGGTTCGTCGTCCCCGATGACAGCTCCGAGGACGTACACGTGTCGGCGCGCAATCGGGGCACGGCGATGGATGGTGACACGGTCGAGGTCGATTCCTGGGCGGGCGTTCGCGGGTTCGAGGGGCGCGTGGTCCAGGTCGTTTCCCGCGGGCGCGCCAAAATCACGGGACAGCTCGCCGGCTCTGGTCGTCGCATTCAGCTCCAGCCCGACGATCCGCGGATTACGGGTGTCGTGATTCTGAACGGTGCCGAGAAGATCGCGGCTTCGCAGATGGGTCAGGCCGTGGTCGCCGAGATCACGCGCTATCCCGAGACACCGGACGGACCGATCGAGGCGCGCGTCTTGCGGGTCCTCGGTGATCCGGATGATCCGCGCACCGAGGTCGAGAAAGTGCTGGCCGTGGCGGATGTCGAGGATGCGTTTCCCGATGATGTGGAACGCATCGCCGCCGGTTTCCCACCGACCGTGGGTGGGCGTGATCTGATGGACCGCACGGATCTGAGGCACGTGCCGTTCACGACGATCGATCCCGAGACGGCGCGTGATTTCGACGATGCGGTGGCGGTCGAATCGCTTCCCGGAGGTGGCATCCGGTTGTGGGTCGCGGTCGCCGACGTCTCACACTACGTGCGGGAAGGGTCGCCCATCGACGATGAGGCGCGCAAGCGCGGCTGCAGCCTGTATTTGCCAAATCGGGCCATTCCCATGTTGCCGGAGCCCCTGTCAGCGCACCTGTGCTCGCTGGTTCCCGAAGAGGATCGCCTGGCGATGGTGGCGCGCATCGATCTGGATCGGAACGCCGACGTCAAGGAGACCGAGTTCTCGGCAGCCGTGATTCATTCGCGCGCCCGCCTGGACTATCCCGGGGTCGCGGCCGCGTTGGCGGGGGACGTTCGCGGCAAGCGTCGTAAGTACGAGCCTTTCCTGCCCGCCCTGCGCCAAATGGATTCTGTCGCGCGCCAGCTTCGAGCGAAGCGGCTGGAGCGCGGGTCTCTAGACTTCGACCTGCCCGAGCCGTTCGTGGAGCTGGATCACGACGATCCGCGCCTGGTCAGGGACATACGTAAAGCGCGGCGAGATCCCGGAGAGCGCCAGGCCTATTCGATGATCGAGGAGTTCATGCTGTCCGCGAACGAGGCCGTGGCGGCGAGCTTTACTGATCGCGGCGAGCATGCCGTCTGGAGAATTCATGACGCCCCCGATCCCGGTCGCCTGGAGCAGTTCGCCGCCTTGGCCGCGCATTACGGTGTCATCATCGATGTCGATGAGGCACGGACGCCACGCGGACTGCGTCGAGTCTTGGAGAAACTGCGCGGCCACGCTGCGGAAAAACCGTTGTCGTTCGCGTTGCTGCGGTCTTTGAAACAGGCCACCTACGACGTGGTCAATGTTGGCCATTTTGGTCTGGCGTCGCGTGATTATCTGCATTTCACGTCGCCGATTCGCCGCTACCCGGATCTGATCGTGCACCGCCTGTTGAAGGTCCGACTGGCCGGTCTGGGCAAGCCGTCGGGTGGTTGGAAACCCGCCAAGGTCCAGCCTCCACCCGACCGGACCGAGCTGCAGCGCATGGCCTCCGATGCATCGTTCGCCGAGCGATCCAAGATGGAAGCCGAGCGCGAGGTCGTCGACATCTACCGCGCCTACTTCATGCGCGATCGGATCGGAGACGTGTTCGACGGGACGATCTCCGGTGTGATGGGTTTTGGCGTGTTCGTGGTCATCGATCAGCCTTTCATCGAGGGTCTGGTGCGCGTCGAAGCGCTTTCGGACGACTACTACTTGTTCGACGAGGTCACGGCGCGCCTGGTGGGACGCCGCAGTGGGCGTACCTTCGCCTTGGGCGATACCGTGAAGGTCGAGGTACAGTCCGTCAGCGTCGTCAGGCGCAAGATCGATTTCGCGCTGCATGAGCACGGGGAGCGTCAACGACGTGCCGCGACGCTCGGCCCGGGCAAGGCGGCCGGAAGAGGGGCACGGGGTCGGGGCAAGGGCGAGGGCCACGCGCGCGGTGGGAAGACCGCCGAGCAGTCGGCCGTTCCGGGCCGCGCCGGCAAGCGGTCGGACAAGCGTTCCGGCCCGGTGGGTGCGCCGGCCAAAGGACGAGGAACAGGCTCCCGCAGGCGTCGCTGACGCTAGCGACGGCCGCTCGGTTTCCCGCACGATCCGCGGGGCCGATTCGAGTAAGTTACAAAGGATCTATCCGGCCGAAATCACCGCGTTACCGGACGCGCCTAGAATCCATACACCCGGGATCGCCAATTGAGATGGTGTTCTCGGGGCCACCATGGTTTCGGCATCACCGGAAAACTTAAGCGTCATACTCGTCACCCTTGATCCTGGCTTGAGCGCGGCGCGGGTGGATTCCCCAGCCGCGATCGTTCGGGGTATGGGCCACCATGTCACCGTCGTGGGTTACGATCTTAACGAGATCCTCGAGCGGGGCATGGCGGCGGACGTGCTGGTTATCGAGGCCGGCCCTCACCTGGAAATCGGTCGCGACGCTATCAAGCGGTTGCGGGCGGTCGAAGCGTTGGCGAGCGCCCGGGTTCTCCTGTGCGTCGATGTCACGCGTGTGGCGGGCCTGGATCCCGAGATGGGCGCCGATGATTTCGTGCTGATGCCGATTGTACCTCGTGAACTTTCGGCGCGCCTGCGCCAGCTCGGCTGGCGCGAGATCATGGGGCAGGGAGGTCGGGTGGTGCGCCATGGTGGCTTCGTCCTCGATTGTGTGGCGCTGCAGGCCAGCTATCGCGGCCAGCCGTTGAAGCTGACGCCGTACGAATTCCAGTTGCTGAAGTTCATGACCGAGCGGGCTGGCGTGGTTTTTTCGCGCGAGGAGCTCTTGACGCGTGTCTGGGGCTACAGACACGTCGGCCGCGTGAGGACTGTCGACACTCACATCCTGAACTTGCGCGGCAAACTCGGCCCGGCCGGGGATCTCTTGGAGGCAGTCCGCGGCATGGGTTACAAGCTGCGCAAATTGGATTCGCCGGAGAACGCCACGGTGTACGAACAGCGCTCGATTGCCTGACTTACACGCGTGACCTATGCGCGTGACTCACGCCGCCGAAACCGGCTGGACGCGATGGCGTATCAATCTGGTGCGCAGCAGGCGGTACAGAATCCTGCTGACGTCGAAGGAACCCATGCGTAAAGAGCGAACCACCTCCCGCACGGAGGTCTTCCCCGAAAGGGCATCCAGCACGGATATCTCGTCACGTGTCAGCGTTCCCCGCGGCAGCTCGCTGATTCGATCGTCGACGCGCACGAACACCAGATCGAAATTCGGAATGTCGCGTTCGATCAGGCCCCATTCGTCGACGCGGCGGAAGCCTTCCAGCAGCAGAGTGTCGACCGCGATTCCCAGCGCCGCCTCCTGGGCCACGTCGGGAAGCTCGTCGCCGCGCTTGAATTGAAAGGTTCCACGCGACCAGCGCAACGCTTCGTACGCCAATTCCGCGGTCTGTCGTCGCATTGCGGATTTCAGTTGTTCCGGCGTGATTAAGCCACGCTCCACCAGGTCGCGACCGAATAGGGGTGCCTTTCCGCCCATCCTTGCCCGCGCGTCCAGAACCCGGGCCAGCGCGTCCGGTGTGATGTCGCCCGCCTCGACGGCGAAGCGCCCCAACAGGAACTCTTCCGCGACCCCGACAGCGACCGCGAGGTCAATCTGTCCCTTTTTGAAGAATAATTCGATGCGCGCGCCGTGGGCCAACACCCGGATTGTGCCGGTCTGGCCCTGTTGACCAAGCAGCGTCAGGACGTCGCCGAGTGAAGTGCCGTCCAACTGTCCGCTCAAGTGGGGACCGCTGGCGGTGCCTTCGGCCGCTTGGAAACCGGCATCCGCCAACAACGCGGCCAGCGCGTCGTCGGGAAGCGCGCACCTGGAAATCTCGGCGATATCCAACGACCCGGATTCCGCGCGATACCGCTCCAAGCGTTCCAGCAGTTTGTCCCTCAATCGGGCCAGTGGATCGATCGACGCCGGTCCGCTCGACCGCGCCAGTGCCTGCGCCACGGCGCTCGTTTTCTCCGCACTGTGCGCACCGCTCCCCCCCGAGACCGGCGCGGCGTCTTTGGTGCCGCCACCGGTTTTCTCGATCACGTGGGTGACGACCGCCAGGACCGCATCTGGCGAAAATGGTTTCGTGATGTAATCGATGACGTTCGGGGCCTGACCATACCGGCCTTCCAGATCTTCTCCTTTTGCCGTCATCAGAACCACCGGGGTGTGGGACAGCGCCGCATCCGCGGCCAGCGCACCACACAGCCGAAAACCGCCGATCGGCGACAAAGAAGCACCCTTGTCATCGTGGTCTTTCTCGTGGCCCAATTCCCTTTGTGGCGTCGGGCTTCCGTTTTTAGGGGCAGCCGGGATGAGCGAGTCGATCAGAATCACGGCAGGGCGGCGCGAGCGTGCGATGGTCATTGCCGATTCGACATCCAGCGCGGTGTCGACCCGGTATCCGGCACGGGTCAGCGCCGACTCCACGACCTTCAGGACGGTGGGGCTGTCATCGACGACTAGAAGATTTTCGCCGGCCATCCGTAGAATCGTCCGGTCACCAATCTACCACCGCGCCAGGCGAGGAATCCATCACGCCCAATGTTGGGAATGTTGGGCAAATTTGGGGGTGTTGGGTTGGAGGTCACGAGGTGTCTTGCCGGGTGCCACGCGGCGCTCGCAGGAGGATAGGGGGAAAGGTGGGAGGCCCAGCCGCATCGCCGGTGAGGGGTGGGCCGGCCGGTTCACTCAGGATTCCGGCACAAGCCGTCGATGTGATGAGGAGCCAAGGGGCACTCCTTCCCTGTCCAACACCGGATCGGCGAAGGAACGCGTGTCCCGAGCGAGAAAAATGAAAGGGTTTCCTCGACGCTTCGGCCCCTACGCGCTGGCCAAGCCGCTTGCACGCGGTGGGATGGGAGCACTGTACTTGGCCGTTCGCGAGACCGGCGCGCAGTCCCGCGTCTGCGTGATCAAGACCGTCTTGCCACATCTGGCGGACAAGGAATACCTCCAGCGCTTCCGCGACGAGGGAAAAGTGGTGGTCCAGTTGTCGCACGAGAATCTGGTGCCGGTGTTCGATTCGGGCCAGGTGGGCGGCGAAATCTACCTGGGCATGAATTTCATTGACGGCAAGGATCTGCGCGCCGTCTGGAACCGCTGCGCCAAGAAGGGCGTGGCATTTCCAATGGACGTCGCGGCGTTCATCGTTCGGGAACTGGCGCGGGGTCTGACGTACGCCCACAACTTCGGCGACATCAAGTTGGTCCATCGTGACGTGTCGCCCCCGAACGTGTTGGTCTCGTACGACGGGTCGGTCAAGTTGACCGACTTTGGATTGGCGTCGTCCACCCTGAAGATGGAGAAGACGGCACCCGGTATTATCTACGGCAAGGTCAGTTACATGTCGCCCGAGCAAGCGCGGGGCGAATCGATGGACGGGCGAACGGACCAGTTCGCGGCCGGAATCATTCTTTGGGAGCTCCTGACCGGACGGCAACTCTACCCGTTGAAACCCTCGGCGGCGGCGGCCGGCGAGCAAGCGGCCGAGGGGGCGGGTCGAGCGCCCGGGCCGCCCGTCGCGGTTGCATCCGAGGACCTCCTGCGCACCGTTCGCAATCCCCAAATTATCGCACCATCCAAGCGTGCGTCACGTGTTCCGCCCGAGCTTGACCGCATCGTCTTGCGCGCCTTGGCGCCACGTCTGACCGATCGCTATCCCAGTTGTGCGGACTTCGCGGCCGAGCTGTCTTCGTATTTGGCGGCTTCGGCACCCGCCACGGATTGCGCGCGGGTCGCCACCTTTCTAACCGAACTTTACGCAGAGGACATCGCCGGCGAGCAGGCGGAGCGTGACGCCGTGTTGGCCGACGCCCGCGCGTTGCTGCGCAAACCACGCGACCGAACCGATAGGGGCGACGACAAGAGCATATCGTCCTTGACGATGCCGGTCATGCCGGTCCAGCCGACCGGGACGCGTTCACCACCGGGCGCGCCCGCGAAGCCGCCACCATTGCCGCGGCGTTCGGCACGCGAGACTCTGGTTGCTGGCCCCGTGGACCACGCGCGCGATCGCCATCATGACGAGATCTCGGCCGCGTTCGCCGAGACGGCGGTGTCCTCGTCGAACCCAGATCCGCAGAGCGCGACGGTCCTCGGATCCCTGGTCGCGGGACGGTATCGGGTGCGGCGTTTGCGGGGGGAGGGCGGGATGGGGCGCGTCTACGAGGCCGAGCATATCGAGATCGGAAAGCGCGTTGCGCTAAAGATTCTTCACCCTGGCTACAGCCAGACACCCGATCTCGTCGAGAGGCTGCGCCGGGAAGCGCGTGCCGCGTCGCGAATTGGTCACCCGAACGTCGTCGATGTCACCGATTCGGGGACCACCGATGAGGGCGCTTTCTTCTTCGTGATGGAGTACCTGGAGGGGCGCGAGCTGGGCGAGATCATCTTTGAAGAAAAGGGCCTCGAATTGCAGCGGGCCATCAACATCACCGTGCAGATCTGCCGCGCCTTGCAAGCGGCCCACAAGGCTGGCGTCATTCACCGTGATCTTAAGCCCGAAAATGTCCTGTTGGTGGAGCGCGACGGACAGAAGGATTTCGTCAAGGTCCTGGACTTCGGGATCGCCAAGAACGTGACGGATCAAGAAGACGAGACCAATGGAAATCCGCGCCGCAAGTTGACCAATCCGGGGGTCGCGATGGGCACTCCCGAGTACATGGCCCCCGAGCAGGCGGCGGGACGGCCCGCCGACGTGCGGTCGGACGTCTATGCGGTTGGAGGATTGCTGTACGAGATGCTGTCCGGGCACGCCGCGTATGAGGGCGCCAACTTCATGGAGATCCTCCATAAGAAGGCGAACCAGACGCCCGCCCCGATTTCCAGTTTCCGCCAGGATATCCCCCCGGAGATCGAGGATCTGGTGAGGCGCACGATGGCGCTCGACCCGGCGTCGCGGCCACAATCGATGGAGGATCTCGAGCGGGAGCTAAACGAGATTGCCTGGCACGGTCTTTCTTCCGTCGCAAGCCACCGCAACTCCGCCCGCATCGAGACCCCGCGTTCGATGGTGCTGAACGGCGTCAGATACACCGCCGATGGGTTTGGCGTCGGCGCCGCGTGGGATCGCCTATTGTCCGATCGCCGTCGCCTATCGGTGGTCGGCGCCGCGGCATTTGTCGCTGTATCCCTCGCGATTCTTGGCATCAGCCGATCGCGCGCCAATCTGGACCAAAGCGCCGGAGGCCGGCCGGTGGTCGCCGCGCCGACCAGTTTCGTTGCGAAACCGGAGGCGGCATCGCCGCCGACGAGCGTGCCAGCGACCGAGGCGCCGGCCGTGGCCGACGAACGTCCGACGGTCTCGCCACCCGCGGAAGAACCACCCGCCGATCCGATCGCAGCGACCACGAGCAACACCCCGGAGGCGGACGAGAAGGTACCCGCAACGGCGTCCCAGATTCGTACCCGGACGCTGGCGGCGGGCCCATCAGCCGGCGAAACGAGGAAGATGCTTGGTGAAGGCGAGCAGCTGTTACGGGCGCAACGTTTCGCCGAGGCGCGCGACGTTTTCACGAAACTGACCAAGACCAAGGCCACGCGGGGGCGCGCGTTGGTTGCCTTGGCCGAGATCGCCTTTCAAGAGAAGAACTACGAGGAGACCATTCGCAGCGCAAAGCTGGCCGCGGATCGTGGCGGGGGTGCCCGCGCCCGTGTCCTGCTCGGCGATGCGCATTTCCGTCTAAATCATTTCCAGGACGCCGCCAGCGCCTACGGTCAGGCATTGCGACTGGAACCGGGCAATCCGAGCGCCAAATCCGGTCTGGCGCTGGCCAGCAAGCGGATGTAACGCACGGCATCGGGCTCTTTTGGCGCCCGCGCGACCCGGGGGCCGTCGGAGAGGATCCCCTGCGGACCACGGCGGCCTGGTACCGAGGGCGGGGATTTTTCGTGGTTCCACCGTTGCCCAAAACAGAGGGTTTCGAGGGGTTGGGCGGGGTTGGGCGATGTTGCCGGGTGCCCGCGTTGCGATAAGGTAGGGCGTCATGGTGGACCCCGGCGGTATTGGCGACGAAGACCAGGCCGGACTGAGTCCCGGGATCCATCTGGGTAAGTACGAGATCGTGCGCCTTCTTGGCGCCGGCGGGATGGGAGCCGTCTACGAGGCCGTCCACAGCGAGATCGGTAAGCGCGTCGCCATCAAGGTGCTGTCCCCGGCCATCGCCGCCGTTCCTGGCGCGCGCGCGCGATTTCTGCGCGAGGCTCAACTGACCTCGCGCGTCCGTCACCCCAACATCGTCGACGTCACTGACATGGGCAGCGACAAGGGGCAGACATATCTCGTGATGGAATTTCTGCGCGGGGAGGATTTGGCGCAGCGCCTCGCTCGGACGGGGCCCTTCGCGGTGGAACAACTTGCGGACATCATGTTGCCGGTGTGCGCCGCCGTGGTGGAGGCCCACAAGGTGGGAGTCACGCATCGCGACCTAAAGCCGCAGAACATATTTTTGGCCGTGGGACCGCACTCGACGCAGCCGAAGGTTCTGGACTTTGGAATCTCGAAGGGCGTGGACGTCGAGGGCGTCGAGACATTGACGGGAACGGGCGCGATGATTGGTACCCCGTTCTATCTGGCACCAGAGCAGATTGTCGACGCGCGCGCGGCCGGACCAGCCAGCGATCAGTACGCGCTTGGCGTCATCATGTACGAGTGCCTGACCGGCCATCGCCCATTCGAGGCCGAGAATCTCTTCGTCGTGTTCCAAGCGATCGTCGGCGGCCATCCGGTGCCGCCAAGCGCGCGGCGGCCTGGCATTCCGACCCCGGTGGAAGCGATCGTGTTACGGGCGATGGACCTTGATCCGAAGGCGCGCTTTGGCTCCACGGTGGCGCTTGGTCGTGCCTTGCTTCCGTTCGCCTCGGGTCGGACTCGCTCCGTCTGGGAAGATGCCTTCGCGAATGGAGGAGAAGACCGGGCGGCAGGGATCGTGGCTCCGCCCGCGCCCACGGCTTTGGCCCCGGCCCAGGGCCAAGTATTCGCCGCGATCCGGCCGACCTCCGACCCGTACGGCGCGGGCAATTCATCAGGCAATTCATCGGGGAAGGTATCGGGGACGACGGACTCACCCACGGGTGACGGAACGCTTGACCTGCGTGTCCGCCGAACGAGAGTTGTCCAGGCGGCGACGATCCTGGGCGTTGCCGCCGTTGTCGGCCTAGTCGGAGGCGTGGTCTTGCGCCGGTATCGATTCGGATCGCCGACGACCGCCGACGTCACGAGGGCCACCGCAGGCGAGACCGTACCGATCCCCGAGAAGGCGTCGCCCGCCGTCCCGGAGATTCGTGCGCCTCGCACGTTTCAAGTTTCCGTCGTTGTGAAGCCAGATACGGCCGCGATCGATCTGGACGGCAGACAGGTCGGCCGGGGTCGTTTCGAAGGCGCCTTGCCGTTGGATGGCTCGCGCCACCAGATGCGGGTGACGGCCGACGACTACGACGAGCGGGTGGTGGAATTCACCGATGAGCCCCCTTTGTCGGCGTTGACACTAGAGCGGACCCAGAGTGTCGGCGCGGCCAAGCAGGTCCCTTCGAGCTCGCGTGCCTCGCCCTCGCGTGCCTCGCCCCTGCGCCCGCCCCATCCGGGGAGGCACCCTCCGCGCGTTCCACAGAGCACGCCGTCGCCCCCGCGTGTTCTCAATCCAAACGGCGCGCCGGTTATCGACTGACGCTCTCGCGGCCTTTTGGCGCCCGCCCCGCGCGCCAAATCTACGGGGCCGACCAGGAACACAGGTGGCCGTCGCCGCCCACGATGATGCGTCCCTTCACCGCGATTGGTGAGGTCCATTGGCGGACGCCGGTGCAGGCATCGGCGCCGCCGGCGAAGATGACGTCACCCGTGTCACCGTCAACGCCGTTCAGTTTGCCGTTGTTCATGAACCACACGACGGCTTCGTTCTTGCCGTCCGTTGTGGTGGCGATGGGAGCCGTCACGGCGCCCGCGAGCGCCGCGCACCACTCGACCTGGGGCATGGGCGGTTTGCCCGCCGGAATCAACACGGACATGACCACCTTCCCGCTGGGGCCGCCGTTCGGACACAGGGCGCCGCTGTCCGTGGAGAAGGTGACGTGAACCCCCTGGGCGGTGCTGTACGCGGCCGGCGCCGTGTGGATCGACATGGATCCCATCGAGACAGTGAAGTCCACGACGTGCCCTCCCATGCCGCCAAGATTCTTGCTGTCGAGCAGATAGAGGTGTCCATCCTTGGAGATTGCCACGACCAGCGAGGACGGCGTTGCGCCAGGAACCTCGACGTAGACGGGGCTATTCGAACCAAAATCGGCATCCGCGCCGTCCATGGTCCGCCACGACGCGGGGTAGTACAGGTTGGTGTTGGAGCGGTTGAGCGTGCCAAGTCCGGTGATGCGAACCACTTCCTCGCTGTCAAGATGCGTGGCCGCGCCCACGGTGCTGTTGCCGGTGACGGCGAAGACGCCATTGCCGTCGGACGCCATGCCCCCGGCGGCCCAGATACCCTCGCCTTGTCCACCGGTCGCCCATGCGCCCAGCATGGTGGGATCCTTGGTGTTGATGCCCACGACCCAACCATGATAGGGGCCGCAATCGCCGACATGTCCCCCGTAGGCCACGTAAAGCGTCCCTGCCACCAGGGACAGCGCGCTTCTCTGATTGTGGGGTGGGGGACTGAAGGCGAGCGCGCCCGCGCTCAGTTTCGAAACGTCGATCGGCCAACCGGCGCGGGGACTTCCGTCGTCGACGGACAGCGCGTGAACTTCATGGCGGGTGATGGACTGCGCGCCGATCGCGCCCGCCACGTAGATCGTGCGGGCCTTGGCATCGATGACGGGCGTGCTGAGAATGCCAATCGGATGGATGCTGCCGCACCCGGCCCCGGAATTCGTCGGCGAAGGGCCGATGTTGTGTGTCCAGACGATGGCGCCCGTGGTTTCGTCGAGTGCCATGACATCGTTGCCCGTCGTGACGACGAGGAACACCCCCTTGCCGCCGGGACCGTTCTCCAGGTACAGCGGCGATGCCCACATGTTACCGGCGAAGGTGGCCGTGAACGCCGCGTCCCGGACCATTGTCGCCGCGGTCGCTCTAGTCAGTGTCGGCTGTACGAACTGACCGTCGCGGGAAGCATGGTTGTTGCGTTCCAGAACCGAGTTGCCCGTCGCGGTCGGGGCGCCGTTGCCCGTGCGACTGGAGGTCGAGCACCCGACCATCAGAACGGTCGAAACGATGGTTGTTGCCGCGAGCAGGTGCTTGGTCACATTGGACCCCTTTCGAGTGAGGCGGCGGCCAGTCTGACACGGCGGCCTCGACTCTGAAGTTTTTGTTGGCCGACGCGGTGCGTCTGACCGACCTGCCCGTCACAACGCCCTGAGCCGTCCGGGAGCCGGGCGAACACCGGTAAAACGGCGCTCCTCGAAAGCGTTTCGTCCAACGAACCAGCATTTGCCCAACCTTGCGGACGAAGGACGGCTCCTGTGTTGTTTCCCGAGGGACGTGATTGGGCCAGCTTGCAAGGAGTCCAGGTGATGTCTGAAAGGCGGAAATCCCGGCGGCGGCTAGTTTCTTCGGGAGTCCGCGCGATGATCTTGGCGGGGGTCGCCGTTCTCGGCTGCGCCAAGGTTAGTAGCTCTGTGGCGCCGGGCTCCAATGGACACGATGGCGGGCCTTCTGGGGACGCGGGAGCGGGCGGGGGATGGGATGCGTCGTCCGCGGTCGACTTGTCGAGACCCATTGGTCCCGACGCTGCCCTGCCCGAGGCTTCTTCCTGCACGTCCGCGGTCACCTGCGCGCCCCCTAACGGACGCTACTGCGGCGTCATCGGCAATGGGTGCTTGGGTACCATCAACTGCGGGGACTGCGCCGCCGGACAGATTTGTGAAAGTGGATTGTGCGTCGAAGGGGCCGCCTGCCTACCGAACGAGTGCCAGGTCACCACCGGCAAGTATTGCGGCAAGGTCGGGGACGGCTGTGGGCGCGCAAAGGATTGCGGCGGTTGCGACGCGACCCAGGCATGCAGTACCTCGGGCTTGTGCGTGGCGGGCGCCGGCTGCGTGCCGTTGACCTGCAACGTGGGCGTGTCGCGCTACTGCGGCACCATCGGTGACGGATGCGGTGGCATGCTGAACTGCGGAGACTGCGTGGCACCCGCGGCGTGTGGCGGCCTCGGCGTCGCGAATGTCTGCGGCGATCCAAACTGCAAGAAGGGCACGTGCATGGCGGAGGGGGGGGGCCAGTATTGTGGGACAATTGGCGACGGGTGTGGCGGCACCTTGAACTGCACCGCTCCGTGTCCAGGGGGGCTCGCGTGTGGAGCGGCACCTCCGGGCGGTACGGCGCAGCCGAACGTTTGTCCGGGCACCGGAGATCCGAACGCCTGTACCGGGCTTGCGTGCATGGTGCCGAAGTGCACCGGGACGGCGACGACGACGATCAGCGGGACCGTGCGCGACCCCGCAGGCAAGGTGCCGCTTTACAATGTGATGGTCTATGTGCCGAACGCTGTCGTGCAACCGATCCCGGAAGGCGTCTCTTGCGACAAATGCAGCGTGCAATTGTCAGGCAAGCCGATCGCGACCGCGCTGACCGATGTGAACGGACACTTCACGCTCGCCGGTGTTCCTGCGGGAACGGGCCTTCCGGCGGGTACCGGCATTCCTGTCGTCATGCAGGTCGGCAAATGGCGGCGACAGATCACCGTTCCGAACGTTGCGCCCTGCGTGGATAATCTCATCGCGAACGCGGACCTGACCAGGTTGCCCCGAACGCAGGCTGAGGGTCACATTCCGAAGATCGCGGTGACTACGGGCCACGCGGACGCCCTCGAATGTCTGCTGAGGCGGATCGGCATAGCGGATTCGGAGTTCACGGCCGACACCGGGACGGGGCGGGTGCATCTGTACGCCGGTGGCGACGGGACCAGCGGCTTTACAGCGGGGGGGAACTTTTCGCCAGCGACCGATCTTTGGTCGAGTCCCACCAAACTCGCAACCTACGACATTGTTGTGATGTCCTGCGAAGGCAGCACCAGCAAATTTGTCGCAATGAAGCCACAGGCCAGCATCGACAACGTTGCGACGTATGCCAATAGTGGCGGTCGACTGTTCTTGAGCCACCTCCATTTCTACTGGCTGCAGCAGAGAATGCCCGACTTCAGTGGGACGGCCGCGTACATCGGCAATCTCAACCCGCCGACCAATCCCGTGACCTTGACGATCAACCAGACTTTCCCGAAGGGGATGTCCCTGGCGCGCTGGCTGAACGGGCCGCTGGTCAACGCAACTCCGGTCCTTGGCCAAATTTCCGTGGCCGGGTCCGAACACTCCGTGACCTCCGTCAATCCACCGACCACCGAGTGGATCTATCTTCCGAACAACACGCGAGATCCGCAACAACGGCGGTCCTCACAGTATCTGAGCTTCAACACGCCCGTCGGAGTTCCCGAGAACAGTCAATGCGGCAAGGTGGTGTTCACGGACATCCACATCAAGGATTCGGTGGGCGCGACCGGTGGCGACAAGGCGAACACGCCGTTCCCGGGAGGCTGCGACATGAATGAGACTTCCCCCCAAGGCAAGGCTCTCGAGTTCCTGTTCTTCGACCTATCCGCGTGCGTCTTGCCCGACAACACGGTGCCCGTTCCGCCGCCGGTGCCCGCGCCGGGACTGCCCAGCATGCCTCCGGCGGTCACGCCTGCTCCGCCGCCCGCTCCGCCCCCGTCGCCGCCGCCTCCGCCGCCCCCGATTCCTTGAGTTTCGCCCCTATCGGCAGATCCAGGCTCCCACCACACACACACAACCGGTCCCCCCCGACATCAGAAAACAGACCGCGCCCGCGGGTGAGCAGGCCTTGCCGGCCGCGACACCCGCCGCACACGATCCGATGGCGTCCAGATCCAAAGCGTCGATGTTGAGTCCGTCGAGACTCAAGGCATCCAGATTCACCCCCGCCAGATCGAGACCGGCAGGAGCGTCGACCACACCGGCGTCGTGCGTACCTCCGGTGCCGCCCGCCGCCGCCCCACCCCCCGACGCGGTCCCGCCAGCAGCGCCTCCCGACCCGGTGGATCCCGCTGTGCCCGCTTTGCCCCCGGTCCCGCGACCCCCGGTCCCGCGACCCCCGGTCCCCGAGGCGGCGCCCCCGGTGCCGTTGCCGTCGCTCGCGGTGCCCGCGTCCCCCGACTTCTTGTCCTTGCCACAACCCCCGAGCGCGAAGGCCACGCCGACAATGGCCACCATGAACCAGGGAACAATCCGCGTTGTTGATCTCATGAAAGGTCTCCTTAAGGTTTCCCTGATGTCATGGCCAATCAGCCGATACGCTGCAATTATACGCACCCTTCGCGGGCCGCACCCAATCCGAAACAACAGCCTCATGGGGCTTCGTGCTCGGGCTCTCGAAACAGGCGCCGGCTGAGCGCCGCGGGTGGACTACCAGCGGTGATACGCCGGGTGGCCTTCCTTGACGGCCACGAACGTGCCCCGGCAGGTGGCCGTCACCCGGCCGCCCGCTTCCAGCGTCGCTTCGATGACCGCGCGATCGTGGCTGATCTCCACGGGGCGCGCCCGCAACTTCAGGGTGGCTTCGAGCGGCGTCGGATGCTTTAGCTTGACGTGGAACTCGGCGGTGACGGTACAGGGGGGCGCCGTGGGGGGTTCCTCGCCCCCCTGGCGACGCATCAGTGCGATCGCGGCCGTCCAGTTGCTGTGACAATCCAACAGCGCGCCGATGATCCCGCCATTGACGATTCCGTCGAAGGCCAAGTGGTGGGGCGCGGGCCGAAATTCGGCGATCAGCTCATTGCCGCTTCCTGGGTCGCCGGCTACCGCGGCGGCCATGAAGCTACGCAATTGCAGACCCTGAAGATTCGCGGGCCCGCATCCGAAACATCGATTCGCGGGAGCGTATTGCTCCTGGACGCTGGGTGTGTTCGTCGGAATAGGCATGGTTTGTTCCAGCGGACCGCGCCCACCAGGCTTCGGGTTCATCGAGCGCTTTTCGTCAGAAGACAAAGACACCAGGCCGAATCTGGCGAAGGAAAAGACGCCTTCCTGAGCCGAAGGGTCTCATCGAGGACATCAGGATAAGATCGAGATCGCCAGGATCCATCGCGATCTCGGCGATATTCGCTTCTTCGCCTCTTTTAGACGAGCAAGGAGAACTCGCCGGTCCAGATCGCCGGGAGAGCCGCCGAGGGTCGAAAGGGAGGGGGGCATAGACGTTCATTATAGCGTGAACGAAATAGGTAGATCACGCTTCGCCTGCGTGAACATGTCGCGCAGCCGCGCGAGCTGCACCTTGGCCTGAAGGGGCCAGGGGGCGCGCTGTGAAGGTTGACTTAGGTTGACCAGCGTGAAACGTTTGCAAAATTGCAAGTCAACCGTTGCAGTACTGGTCGTTTGGCTCTCTTGGGTGCGTCACTAGCCGGCTCATTGTTGTTTTCTGGAATTGGATGTGCTTCGGTCTCGATGACGGCGGCTGACGCGCGCGCACCCATTGTGCTTGGTCCGGTAGGGTGCATTGGATGCGTTGTCGGCGCGGTGTCTCCGAATGAGGAAGTTTGGCAGACCGCACT